>DWYD01000092.1 GCA_019118865.1 Candidatus Coprenecus merdipullorum
CGGAGAGGACGGTCAGCCTGCGCGGCTGTATGAAATTGGCGTTGAACATCTCCGTACCGTCGGCATCCAGACTGTTCCACTGCAGATCGCAGGAAAGGTTGGCACTCCAGATCTTGCCCGCTGAGAAAAGATGCGAAGTGGTCAGGTACAGTTCCTGTTGCCAGTAGTGGTTGTCCATCGGCTGGACAGTGCTGTGCGGAGGCATTATGTAGTTCATATAGTCATTGGCGTACTTGGCCTGCACCTTTAGGCTGTAGAAATCAGCCGCTTTATGCGTCAGGGCCGTCTGCACGAAGATGTTGCGGTCCTTCTGCCGGTCCTCGTTGAGCAGCGAGATGCCGTAGTCCTTCTTGACCGCCGCACCCGGATAGCCCCTCTCCGACCAGTAGAAATAGCCTTTGAGCATAAAGTCCGTCTTAGGCATCTGTCCGAACAGGCCTGCCTCCGCACGGACATACATCACATCCCCGTTGCGGCGCACCTCTGTCGTATCGTAGCCTCCGTCCCTCTGATATCGGAACTTGTAGCGTCCGGAAGTATTGAGGAACTCTGCATTGACCGAGGTACTGAAATATTTTCCTATGCGGTGCTCCCACAGCCCCGAGAGGTCAATGAGGTCGAATGAGCCGCTGCGCAGCTTGAAATTCAGATTATTCCCTCTGTCTCCGCTGAACTTCGGCCTCCTGGACACCATGTACAGCGCAGCCGCCGAAGCATAGTCCCTTGCCGACTGGAAGATATCGCTCTTCTGCCCGTTGTACACCGACAGGACTTCCATATTGTCCATGGAGAACTTGCCCAGATCCACCGTCCCGTTCTGGGCATTGGAAATCTGGATGCCGTCATAGAAGACCCCTACGTGCTGGCTGCCGAGGCTGCGGACATTGACCGTCTTGAGGCCGCCTATGCCGCCGTAGTCCTTGATCTGCACGCCCGAAAAATATCGGAGCGCATCGGCTATCGAATTGGAGCTCAACCGTTGAAGCTGCTCTCCGGAGAGCTTCTGAGCCGGCACGATCTCCCTTATGCGGTCGGCCGTGACCACCACCTCTCCGAGGGTGTCTGCGGGCAGCTCCGGGATTTCGTCCTGGGCCCGGAGTGAAGCTGTCAGCGACAGCATGAGCACAATAATAGGTAAAACAGTACCTGCTTTCTTATAGTTCATTGCCAAATTATTTTCCAACTCCCGGGATCCTTAGCGTCATATTTGGCAAATCACAAGGCGTCAAGACTCACAGCGAGGGAGTTTACTGACGTAAATGACTGAGCTGTGATGTCGCAGACAACGCAGTGATTTACCAAATATGACGCTAAGGCAGACTGTCTGTTCCTGATGAAGAAAAATCATTCAGCATTGCCGCACCCGACTCCCGCAGGGCAGACAGTCAAACTTGAAAGCAGGTCTTCTGACTTATTCCTCACAGCGGCAGCCTTCCCACCTTACAAGGCAGTGGCTCAATAGATTACCGCGTGACTTCCGCCCAAAAGGACGTGGAAATTACAGCAGCGGGAACTGTCCGGGATTCTCACCCGGTTCCCTTTTAATTCCTCCACCGCAGAGCGGCGGACAGGAAACTTTCAGCGGTGCAAATATAGACAAACTTCCGTTTTCACCAAAAAAAGAGTAGATTTATGCGTGTGAGGGGGTCATGTAGAGAAAGCGGCGGATCTTCTGGGTCGCGGTCTTCTTGAAGGGTTCGGTGAGCATCTCGATACGGGCGAGGGCACTCTGCTTGTTGACCCGTTTGTTGACGTATTCGAGGATGGACTTGGCGGCATCGGCCAATGAGCCGTGCTCAGCCCCCTCCTCCATGTGGACCAGTCCGACAAGGTCCCTGCCCCGCTCCACTACCAGGGACTCTCCCACTCCTGGGTATGAGTTGATTACAAATTCAATTTCTTCGGGGTAAATGTTCTCTCCGGTAGCACCCAGGATGACGTTGTTGAGCCTCCCGCGGATGTAGAACCGACCCTTGGCGTCCATTGCCGCAAGGTCTCCGGTATGGAACCATCCGTCCTGCCGGATTGCCTTTGCCGTGCGGGAGGGGTCCTTGTAATAGCCCAGCATCACATTGCGGCCCCGGGCCACTATCTCCCCCTCTCCCGTTGCAGGATCCACATTGTCCAGACAGACCTCCACCCCGTATGCCGGTACCCCGATGGAGCCTACCCGGGTCCTGCCCACACAGGCGTTGCATACAAGCGGCGCCGTCTCCGTCAGGCCGTAGCCGATGGCGTACGGGAAACGAATCCGGTGCAGGAAGGCCTCCACCTCGGGACTGAGCTTTGCTCCGCCGATGCCGAAGAACTTCAGGCAGCCGCCCGTCATTTTCCTGAGTTTAGCCCCGAGAAAGATATCCAGCAGCCAGGGGGTACGGCGCCGCATCAGGCTCAGGCGCCTGTCGGCATCCACGGCCCGGCATACCGATTTGTAGACCTTCTCGATGATGAGAGGGACGGTCAGGATGATGGTCGGGCGGACCTGTCTCATGGCCTCCAGAAGCACTGAAGGTACGGGCATTCCTTTCAGATAATACACCTGGGCACCGACGCTTAGAGGATACAGCATCCCGAGGGCCATCTCGTAGGCGTGAGCCATCGGCAGTATCGAAAGCCACCTGTCCCTATACCTGCTTTCTGAGCATGCCAGGCCTCTAGGATGCTGTGTATGAGATTTCCATGGCTGAGCATAACCCCTTTCGGAGAGCCGGATGTCCCCGAAGTGTAGATAATGACAGCCAGGTCGTTGGGCTGTGGAGCAGCATTCCGTACCGCCACTTTCCTGTTCTGTTCCGTTTCTCCGTCATCCAGGGCGGAGATGACATCGAGCGTATCGATGTCTACGATGAGTTTCATCTTCTTGCGCAGGCCCTCCTCTACTTTTCGCAACTGACGTGCTGAAACGAAGAGGGCCTCCGACTCGGAGTGATCCAGGATGTTCGACACCTCCATCTGCGAGCTGGCCGGGAGGATGGGCACGGCTACACGGCCCATGGCGGCACTGGCGAAGAAGGCCACCGTCCAGTTGGGGCAGTTCTCGGCCAGGATGGCCACCTTGCCGCCGTAGACATGATGACGGGCCAGCAGGACGGACATCTTCAGGACCTTCTCCTGGAATGAGCCGTAGGTGTAGGCCTGAGTGCCGTCGATATACGATGCCATCGGGCGTCCGTGCCATCTGGCTGCGGAGTATTCGAACAGCTTGAAAAGTGTGTCGTTTTGCTCTAAAATTCTATCCATTGCTTTGTTTATTTGCTACGTGTTACACCTGTGTATTTTGCAAATTATCTGCCAATCAGGACATATTACATTGTCTTGATGATACTAAAATTGTCCTGTTTGGAACTTTTTGCTAAATTTGCATTTATGGAAGAGATAAAAAGACAACCAAAGAAATCCATCCGTTTCTTTAATGACCGGGAAGTACGGGCTGTATGGGATGATGAGAATAACTGCTGGTGGTTCTCGGCGACCGATATTGTCCGGGCTATCAATAATGAGCCGGATTATACGAAGGCTGGAAACTATTGGCGATGGCTGAAGCGGAAGCTGAAGCAGGAAGGCATTCAACTCGTGAGTGACACTCACAGGTTCAAATTTGAAGCTCCGGATGGGAAATCACGTGTGGCAGATGTGCTTAATAGTGAGAATGTAGCCCTACTGGCTAAACATTATCCAAATAATAGGGCAAACGAATTCCTCGATTGGTTCTCATGAAAAAGACACTGCCGCTGATACGTCTCGAGCTGTTCCACGAACTCGGAAAGAGCCTTGCCATAGACCGGAACATCTTCCTGGATGACAATCTGGATGATGACCGGACCTTCACCTCGTATATCCCGGACGGGGAGGCACAGCAAAATATCAACCGATTCCCCTACAAGCTCTCGTTTACAGCCGCTGTCGTAGTGGTGCGCGGACAGCTGACGGCCTCGGTCAACGGCAGGCAGTACCAGGTCTCGGCCAGTGATGCCCTTATAGTGCAGTCAGGTTCGGTAGTGGAATCCATGATGTGCTCTTCCGATCTGAAAATCATAGCAATGGCCTTCACTGACGGGCATGATGTCGAATACATGCAACGCTCCACGTCGGAGGTGTCCTCGCTCATCCAGCACCGGGCATTCCCGGTAACTGTGCATCTGGAAGAGGAGGCCATGCACAACTATATCCGGCTGTACAGGGCCGTAAAGGGGATATACCGGTTCACTGAGCAGCGGTTCAGAGGGGATGTGGTCAGGGGCTTCCTGCAGATATCCACCTCCTCCTTCGC
>DWYD01000093.1 GCA_019118865.1 Candidatus Coprenecus merdipullorum
CCATAAAGCATCCCGACGCAGAGAACTTCATCGACGCCAAGCTCGAGAAGGGCAAGGTAACCGGAGCCAACGTCTCCGTAAGGATCGACGATGAGTTCATGCGCTGCGCCCTGAGCGGCAAGCCGTACGTCCAGAAGTACCCCATCGACTCCGACCACCCCAAGTTCTCCAAGGAGATAGACGCCTCCGCCCTGTGGAAGAAGATCATCCACAACGCATGGCAGTCCGCCGAGCCCGGAGTCCTCTTCTGGGACACCGTCATCCGCGAGTCCATTCCCGACTGCTACGCCGACCTGGGCTACAAGACCATCAGCACCAACCCCTGCGGCGAGATTCCCCTCTGCCCGTATGATTCCTGCAGGTTGATAGCAGTAAACCTCTATTCCTACGTCAATAATCCTTTCACACCTCAGGCAGAGTTCGACTTCGATCTCTTCAAGCAGCATGTAACCAAGGCTATGAGGCTGATGGACGACCTCATCGACCTCGAGATGGAGAAGATAGAGGCCATTCTAGATAAGATCAGACAGGACCCTGAGGACGATGATGTTAAGCGCACTGAGTACGAGCTTTGGATCAAGATACGCGAGAAGTCTCTCGGAGGACGCCGTACCGGCCTCGGTATCACCGGAGAGGGCGACATGCTCGCTGCCCTCGGCCTGACCTACGGCTCGGACGCCTCCATCGACTTCGCCGTCAAGGTGCAGAAGACCCTGGCCCTCGCAGCCTACGCATCCTCGGTCAACATGGCCAAGGAGAGGGGTGCCTTCCCCATCTTCGACGCCAAGCGCGAGGAGAACAACCCGATGATCGCCCGCATCCGTAAGGAGGACGAGGAGCTCTACGACAATATGGTCCGCTACGGCCGCCGCAACATATCCATGCTCACCATTGCCCCGACCGGAACCACATCCCTGATGACCCAGACCACCTCCGGCATCGAGCCCGTCTTCCTGCCCTTCTACAAGAGACGCCGCAAGGTCAACCCCAACGACCTCAACGCCGTCATCGCCTTCAAGGACGAGAACGGAGACTGCTTCGAGGAGTACTACGTCTTCCACCACCACTTCCTCACCTGGTGCGCTGTCAACGGCTACGATGTCGAGCAGGTAAAGCAGATGAGCGAGGAGGAGATACAGGCACTCGTCAAAAAGTCGCCCTACAACAAGGCCACTTCCAACGACATAGACTGGGTAGCTAAAGTAAAGATGCAGGGCCGCATGCAGAAATGGGTGGACCACTCCATCAGCGTGACCGTCAACCTCCCCCACGATATCAAGGAGGACATGGTCGCCGAAGTCTACCGCACCGCCTGGGAGTCCGGCTGCAAGGGCGTGACAGTCTACCGTGACGGCTCCCGTACAGGAGTGCTGGTATCGGCCAAGGACGGAGCCGGAGTCATCAAGCCCAAGAAGAGGCCCAAGTCCCTCGAGGCCGACGTCATCCGTTTCAAGAACGGCAACGAGCAGTGGATCGCCTTCGTCGGCAAGCGGAACGGTCAGCCCTACGAGATCTTCACCGGTATGGTGGACGACTCCCGCAACCTGCCCACGGCCATCACCACCGGCCGCATCGTCAAGGAGAAATTCGAGGACGGCACCAGCCGCTACGACTTCCACTACACCGACCGCTACGGCTATCCCGGAGTCCTCGGAGGTATATCCCACATGTTCCGTCAGGAGTTCTGGAACTACGCCAAGCTCATCTCGGGCGTCATCCGCAACGGCATGCCCATCGTGGACATCCTCAACCTCGTCAAGGGCCTCAACCTCGACGACGAGAGCATCAACACCTGGAAGAACGGCGTGGAACGCGCCCTGAAGCAGTACATCCCCGACGGCACCAAGGACGAGTCCGGTCAGAAATGCGAGAAGTGCGGCTCGACCAACCTCATCTATCAGGAGGGCTGCCTGATCTGCCAGGACTGCGGCCACGGCAAATGCGGTTGATGCCATGAATATCGTGCTCTACCCCAGGCCGAAGATAAACATCGGCCTGAGGGTCACCGCCCGCAGAAGCGACGGCTACCACGACATAGAGACACTTTTCTTCCCGGTGGACAACTGGCGGGAGGACATCCTGGAAATCATCGAGGCGGACTCCGTCTCGATGAATTATTATGGGACACCCTTCGAACTGCCCGGCGGAGACATTGAGAAAGAGCTGTGCATCAAGGCTTACCGCCTGCTGCAGCGGGAGTTCGGCCTGCCTCCGGTGGGCATCTATCTCTGCAAGAACATCCCCGTCGGCGCCGGCATGGGCGGAGGCTCCTCCGACGCGGCCTGGACCCTCAGGGGGCTCAATGAGCTTTTCCACCTCGGCCTGAGCGACGGGCGTCTCGCGGAATATGCCGCCCGCCTCGGCAGCGACTGCCCATTCTTCATCTACAGCCGGCCCATGTACGGCAGCGGCCGAGGGGAGGTTCTCACCCCCTGCACCTCCACAGCCGTCACGCAGCTTCAGGAACAATACCGCATCAAGGTCATTGCCCCCGGCATCCACGTCTCCACCGCCGAGGCCTACGCCTCCCTCACCCCCGACCCTTCGGGCTGCGGCCTCTCCCGCCTCGTCGACACCCTCCCTGTTGAAGAATGGAAGGGCCGTATTCTCAATGACTTCGAAGGCCCCGTCTTCGCCAGACACCCCGCCCTTGCCCGCCTCAAGCAGTCCCTCTACGACGAAGGCGCAGTCTACGCCTCAATGAGCGGCAGCGGCTCCGCCGTCTACGGCATTTTCAAGAAATCCTAAAAAAGGTAGGGAGAAAATCCTCGAACTGCTGTCCGGCGACGGCAGCCTGAGTGCAGCAGCCCTCGCCGCCCGCATCGGCATCACCCCAAAGGCCATAGAAAAACACCTGGCACGCCTGAAAGCCGAAGGAAAGCTCCGGCGCGTAGGACCCGACAAAGGCGGCCACTGGACAGTGAATGATAATCGGTAAGCACTGCAGCACCCTCAAATTACAACACCTTGGTGGTCAGCACATTCCGTCAGACCACTGATCTTTGCAGGTACTTCGAAAACGCCGAAAAGATCAGCACTCAATTGTAAGCATCTGATTATCGAGCGATTACAAAACACCCCCGCTACCCTGCTTACCGTTGCTGAACACCACACACACTGACCGGAGCACTACCTATACCATAGAGCCGCATTACCATGTGCCTATATTTCGTATCTTTGCTGCATGAAAGCCCTAAGCGCATACCTCCCTGTACCGCTTCTGCTGGCAGCCCTCATCCTGCTGTCCGCATCGTCCTGCGCCGACCGCAGCTGGCGTGTCAGCACCGCACTATCCGCAGCCGACTCGCTGATGACGGCTCAGCCGCAGGCCGCCCTCGACACCTTGAGCAGCATAGACAGCATCGAAATCAGAAGTATGGCCAGAAACTACAGAGCCTTCTACACCCTGCTCCTGACCGAAGCCCGCTACAAATGCTACCTGCCAGTGGCGAAGGACACGGCCATATCCGAGGCCGTCAGGTACTACCGCCGCCGCGGCCCCGAGGACAGGCTGGCACGGGCGCTGACCATGCAGGGGGCGGTGTTCTCCGAGCGAAGTGACCCAGAGGGGGCAATGGCGGCCTACAAGGAGGCTGAGCCGATAGTCGTGCGCGGAGGAGACCTGGAGCGGCTAGGACTGCTGAACACCCAGATAGGAGCCTTATATCAACAGAGTTTCATAAACAACTCGGCCGCAATAGCCAGGTACAGGAGAGCATTGGAATGCTTCGAAAAAGCGGAACTGCCAAGACACATAATGTATGCCCACGTCACACTCGCGAGAGTGCTAATGATCGACTCGGTAGAAACAGCACTGCCGCATCTGGAGAAGGCTCTTTCCATGGCAGAGCAATACGGCGACCGCCTCTGCGCCCTCTCTGCATCGGACCTGCTGTGCTATATTCATCAAGCCGGGGACAATGCAGCCGGCATTATAAGCACAGTCAGAAAGGCCCTCTCAAAATACGGTAGAAAGCCACAGAACCCCGTGGAGGAACGGCTGTATAACAGCCTGCTGTTCACTCTCGCAGAAGGATATCTCAGTACAGGGGATCTCGACTCGGCAAGATATGTCTGCGGACTTATCCCCGTCACCGGGCAGGTTGACAGCATGATGATGTTCTCCACTTACGCGGACATAGCCGCTCTGGAAGGCGACATGGAAACATTCTGGGAAAACCAGGCCATGGAATACAAAATGACACTTGACATCCTTAAAGAGAAATACGAAACCAGGCTTTTGGAGTCCGAGCTTAAGTCTGACAATTTCCGGCTCTCATCAGAGCTTTATAAACGGGAAAGAGGCATCATGCTTCTAATCCTGTTCATCGTCCTTGGAGCAGTAACAGCCGTAACGATTTTTCTTATCATTCAGAAATCACTCCGACGTCAAAAAGCAGAAACCGCCAGACTGAAAGCCCTCGCCGACAAACTCGACAAGCAACTTTCCGAACAAACCAGCCTGGCAGAATCAAAAATAAGCAGCCTCATTCAGGCAAAGAGCACATCCTCCGACCCTGCGCTGACGAACTTCTTCAGCCTGACCTACAAGGCCATGCGCAAAATGCTGGACATATACGACACCCATCAGAGCAACCCGCGCCACCTTCTGCCCAAATCCGCCGATACGGTCAGGAAATTCCTCACGGAAACCAATTCATACGCCAATACCGAGATTATACTCAACTCCGTATATCCGGACTTCCTCGACACCCTTTTCCATGAGTTCCCGGACCTCCGCCAGGAAGACAGGCACCTTATCATGCTCACATGCCTGGGATACCCTAGCGGAGCCATATGCGCTGTCCTCGGCATATCCGAGACCAACCTCAGCACTAAAAAATCCCGCCTCGCGCAGAAGATGGGTATCGGCAAAAGCCTGGCAAAATATCTCAATGAACGCCTGAACGCATACCAGACAGAGCGAGCTGAGCGCACATAATTTTTCACAGACCCCGTCCACAATGCCATCTGAAAGGGGCAAAAAGCCAGTGTGACTCACACATGGGAAAAGCCTTTAGTATAAATTTTTGATTATAAACTCTTTATATCGCATATTCCCTCTGCTGGTGTGAATTTTTATTTTTGGATTATATAGTCCAGCGCAATACTTTTGTCTGCAGCTAAAACAACTGAAATGAAAAAATTACTGATTACACTGATCCTGATGTCCGTCCTGCCCGCAACCCTGCGCAGCGATGACGATATTGCACGGGAGATTAACCTTAACTCTGTGGATGTAAGAATCCGAAGTCTGGACATTACACCCGAAGCATCCATATACAAAGACATACTCTCTGTCTCCTTCGATGCATCCGGTATATGCACCTTTTATATCGAGGACAGCTTCGGAGCCACTGTCTACACGGGAGCATTCCCGGCAGACGGAATGGAGTACAGCTATAATCTCTCAGGTATCGGAGAGGGTCTATTCCGCCTCGTAATAGACGGCCCAGGCAATATGTATGAAGGATATTTTACAATGTAATGTCTAACACGTAAAAAAATAATGAAATGAAAACTATTGGAAAATCTTTTTGTTGTCTTTCTGCTATCTTTTTGTATCATCCTGTCATGATGAAGTAATTGAAAATGGACATGCAGAACTCAGTGCTTTAAATTTTACCAAATCAGCCGAGGTTTGTGATATTGAAATAGCTTTCCCCACAAGAGAGAAGACAATAGTGCAAATCCCTAATGGACTTACTGTGGAGTGCATCATTATTGAAGACACTGCTAACTTACTTCTTGACACTACTTATATTTTATGACATAGTCGGTCCAGGAATTTAAAGTGGCGGATACGAGCAAGGTAGATATGAAAATTTAGTATCTTTACAAAAAAACAAGTTGAAGATTATGATTGATTTTATGAAACGAATTATTATTCTGACGATTACACTTTTGTCGACAGTGTTTGTTTTCTCCTGTAGGCAGGATGAGGATTATGTAGGTACTGAGACTTTTTTCGTGGCATCAGAAAGAGGTTTCGGCCAGCTTTATGAAGGAGAGGGCTATTATTACTATGTCAGGTATTCCGAGGAAGACGAGTGGACAAAATTCTATGATACTATCACCGGTTTTGATTACCGGGAAGGTTACGAATACAACATTACTGTAGACAAATATAGGAATGATCCAGACCTTGCCGATGCCGGTGAGTACCGGTATGAGCTCCGTAAGATAAACTCCTGCGAGCAGAAGATGAGTAAAATGTAAGCCGGATGCTATATTTTTCGATATCAACAGCCGTAGTTGCCGCAGTGCTTCTGGCCACCTCATGCAAGCCCACGGAAGAAGTCACAGTCAGACACCTGGAGCCGTCCCGGACAATCGACTCTTTCGGTGAGGAGATCTATATTTCGGACGGCATAATGTCCATAATAGAGGACGACGGATACCTATACTTCATGGAGAGAAAAATGAGTGGAATCATAAAGACAGACAAGGACTTGAACCCACTGACAGTCTTCGGGCGGAAGGGACGAGGGCCGGGAGAGACCGTCTTCATCGAAACGTTCGGGGTGTCTGACAACGCTCTGTACATCAACGGCAACAACGATGATTTCCATGTCTTCAGCAAAGACTCGGCGGAGTACCTCAAAAGCATCAGATACGGGCTGGAAGTAGGACGTCCGATGACCCGCAGACTGATTGTCGACGATAACGGCATCACCGCCTCATACGGAGGGAAGTACACCATCGCCGGAACTCCGATAGTGAGAATAGACACCTCGGGACAGGTTACCGGATCATTCAAAGGAACTGTTGTCGGAGAGACCGATGAGCTGAAGGCCCTTACGGAATGGGATATATTCAGGACGGAAACGGGATATGCATCCGTTGTCAAAATGGCACCGGTTATCGACCTTTACGATGAGGACATGAACCTCCTGAACTCTGTGGACATTTCCGATATCCCGGTGATAGAGCGAAAAGTCAAGGATATAGAAAAGAGCCGCGAGGTTTCGGCTCCGGGCACCCTGACCGTGTACTACCAGTTCGGCGACTCATATTACTCCGACGGAAAACTGTACATACTCTGCTTCACTGTGAACGATGATCCAGCCGACAATATGAAGAATCTATGCAATACCGTCGTCGTACTGGACGTAGACGGGGACACAGTCAGATACACCGGACAATTGGTCCTCCCCGACAAATACTACTGGTGCATCTGCGTCACCTCCGACGGCAGGCTCATCGCCTCCAACGCCATGCAGTCGCAGCTTGAGGTATTTGACCTCCGGTAACAGTATTTCCCGTATTATTGCTACTTTTGTAGAAAATACGGAGGACACAGCCATGATGAAATTTCCCATAGGAATTCAGAGTTTCGAGAAGATACGCAAGGAGAACTACGCCTACGTAGACAAGACTAAACTGATTTATCAGCTGGTAAATGACGGAACTATCTACTTCCTGAGCCGTCCGAGACGGTTCGGGAAGAGTCTCTTGGTCTCTACGATCGAGAACTACTTCCTCGGGCGGCGAGAACTCTTCGAGGGACTGGCCATCGACGCGCTGGAGAAGGACTGGCTGGAATATCCCGTATTCCATATCGACTTCAACTCCAGCAATTTCACTGAGGCGGGAATACTCGACCGGAAGATCGAGGCCCAGGTGGCGGCATGGGAGGAAATCTACGGCAGGCCGAAAATGGAGGTGGACGTGGGAGACCGCTTCACGCAGGTCCTGCGCCGGGCGCACGAACAGACAGGCCGAAGATGCGTGGTCCTCATCGACGAATACGACAAGCCGCTGCTGGACGTATTGGATAAGGGCTATACGATCGATATCGGCGGACAGCGCAGACCTCTGGAGGAATGGAACAGGGAAGTGCTCAAGGGATTCTATTCCGTATTCAAGGCCGCCGACAACGACCTGCAGTTCGTGCTCCTCACCGGTGTCACCAAGTTCGCCCAGGTAAGTGTGTTCAGCGGATTCAACCAGCCCCAGGACATAAGCATGGACGCGCGGTATGAGACCCTGTGCGGCATCACCCAGGAGGAGATGGAACGGTATTTCGCAGAACCGATAGAGGAGATGGCAGTAAAGTTCAAGACCGACAGGGAAGGTATACTGGCCCTGCTAAAGCGGAACTATGACGGCTACCATTTCTGCGAGGAGATGACCGACATCTACAACCCGTTCAGCCTCCTGAACGCCTTCGCCCAGCTCAACATCAAGGACTTCTGGTTCGCCAGCGGCTCCCCTGAATACCTGCTGAGACTGCTTGCCGACTCTGATGAGAACCTGAACGAGCTCACGGGAAAATACTACATGCCTAGGGAATTCGTGGACTACAAGGCCACGGTGGAAAAGCCCCTCCCTACGATTTACCAGAGCGGCTACCTGACCATCAAGGATTTCGACAGCGACTTCGGCTCTTTCCTGCTCGACTTCCCGAACAAGGAGGTACAGCAGGGATTCCTATCCCTCGCAGCATCCGGATACTTTGCTTCCAAGGAGGATGCCGACAGCACTGTCAGAAGCATGGTCATGGCCATGAGGAACGGCCACACGGACAGGCTGAAGGATATCCTGACCGCATTTCTCGCTGACATTCCCTACACAGCGCGGCGCAAGGAAAACGAGCGGGAGCGGGAACGCTACTTCCAGTACACATTCTATCTGATATTCCGTCTACTGGGCACCTACACAGTCCGCGCCGAACATCACTCCAGCCAGGGGCGGGCCGACTGCGTGGTGGAGACACCTATGTACGTCTACATCTTCGAGTTCAAACTGGACGGCACAGCAGACGAGGCCCTGAGGCAGATAGAGGAGCGGGGCTATGCAAAGCCTTACGGCGCGGACAGCCGCACAGTCTTCCGCATCGGAGCCTCCTTCTCCTCGGAGACCGGCACCATCGGAGAGTGGAAAACCGTCTAACGCAGGAGACCATCTTCTCAAAAAATATCTTACATTTGCGCAACGTTTAAACAACCAACCGAACAACTATTATGCGCAGATTTACATTACTGACCATCGCGATGTTCGTCTTCTCGGTACTCGGAGTGCAGCTCCGGGCCCAGGAGGCGACGCTGGCGGACCGCATCGCCGCCCTGCCCCAGGTAAAGGACGTGCAGGAGCTGGAGAGCACTCAGTTCGCCGAGAAATATTTAGTGATATTCGAGCAGCCCATCGACCACGATAACCCCGACATGGGCACTTTCACCCAGAGGGTCTACGTGTGCGCCGTGCATCCTGACAGCGCCACTGTGGTGGTAACCGAGGGCTACGGCGCCCAGTATGCGGCCAGCCCCCGCTACCGCGACGAGATCTCGGCCCTGTTCAACACGAACAACATCGTGGTCGAGCACCGCTACTTCCTCGAGTCCACCCCCTACCCCGGCAAGTCTCCCGAGGAGGTCGACTGGGACTACATGAATGCCCCCAATGCGGCCGCTGACCTCCACGAGGTGGTGACCGCCCTGAAGAACGTCTTCGACGGCAAGTGGATCTCCACCGGTATCAGCAAGGGAGGCCAGACCACCATGCTCTACCGCGCCTACTATCCTGAGGACGTGGACTTCTCCGTACCCTACGTTGGTCCTCTGTGCCGCGGCGCATACGACGGCCGTCATGAGCCCTTCATCGCAGAATACGTGGGCACACCCGCCGACCGCGAGGCCGTCAAGAACTTCCAGATCGAGCTGCTGCTCCGCAAGGACCGTCTGATGCCCATCTACGACTCCCTGTGCAAGGCCCGCGAATTCGAGTTCCGCGCTCCAGTGGAGGAGATCTACGACTACAGCGTGCTGGAGTTCTCCTTCGCCTTCTGGCAGTGGGGCTATCCCGTGTCGGAGATACCCGGCAAGGACGCCTCAGACCGCGAGGTATTCGATTACATGATGAAGATCAGCTCCCCCGACTATTTCGTGAAGTGGAGCGCCACCTCGCCCTTCTTCGTACAGGCCGCCCGGGAGCTCGGCTACTACGGCTACGACATGAAGCAGTTCAAGAAGTACAGCAAGTATTTCAGCATCAAGAACACCAAGGACTACATGCAGAAACTCCTGCTGCCCCAGAACCGCGAGTTCCCCTTCAGCGACTACCTCTACAACAAGATCTCTGCATTCCTGCTCTCCACCGACGCCCGCATGCTCTTCATCTACGGCCAGTTCGATCCCTGGTCAGCAGTGATGCCCGCCGACCCCCACAAGGACAACATCAAGTTCTTCATCCAGCCCGGCGGCAGCCACCGTGCCCGCATCGCCACCTTCGACGAGGCTACCCAGAAGGAGATCAAGTCCATCCTGAGCCAGTGGCTGTATGAGTAACCTACCTGAGTTCAAGGACATAGAATTAAGCGACAAGGAGTGGGCCGACCCGCTCCTTGCTGTTTCCGACTACCGGGCCACGGAGTACTGCTTCACCTCGCTGTACATCTGGGCCCGGTTCTTCGGAACCCGCATCGCCCGGTGGAAGGACTGGCTGCTCATCCGCTCCGACGGAGAGGAGGGCTGCGCCAACTACATTTTCCCTGCAGGAAACGGAGATATCGCTGAGGTTCTGGATACATTGGAGGAAGATGCCGCCCGCATCTGGAGACGCCCGGTCCTCTGGACCGTCGCCGATGTGAAGGCCCGCCTCGAGGAGAGGTTCCCCGGCCGCTATGAATTTTCCCCTGTCCGCCGCTCCTTCGACTATATCTACGAGACGGAAAAGATGGTCTCCCTCGCAGGAAAGAAATACCAGCCCAAGCGCAATTTCATCTCCCGGTTCAAGGCGCAGAACCCCGGCTGGACCTACGAGAGCATCCGCCCGGACGGCGATCCGGAGCTCTGCCGCCGCCAGATAGAGGAATGCAGGACAATGACCGACGAGTGGTGCGCCCTCAACGGCTGCATCCACAACGAGTCGATGCAGATGGAGGCCTGCGCGGTGCGCAAGGCCCTGGAGGACTTCGTCCCCCTGCGGCTCTGCGGAGGAATGCTGCACAGCGGCGGCCGCCTGGTGGCCTACACCCTCGGCGAGCGGCTCAACTCCGATACTTTCATCGTGCACGTCGAGAAGGCATTTTCAGATGTGACGGGGGCCTATCCCATGATCAACCGCACCTTCCTCGAGCATGAGGCGGCCGGCCTGCAGTACGTCAACCGGGAGGACGATGCCGGAGACGAGGGCCTGCGCAAGGCCAAGCTGTCCTACCATCCGGCATATATGTTGGAAAAATATTTGGCAGTTCCGCGATAAGTGCTTTTCTTTGCAGCCTATTTTCAAAAATCGATGGGTCTATATAAACGAGAAAAATTAGAAAACGGGGCGGAGATATGCGTATGGGAGATCTCCGAGGACGAAGACGACTTGCGCCGGCTGTGCGCCCCCATTCCCAGCGATGAGCTCGAGGAGCTCGAAATCACCAAAAGCCCCGCACGGCGCAAGGAGAAACTGGCCGTAAGGGCACTTCTCAACGAGATGTTTCCCGAGAAACTCTATCTCGGACATCACGACAACGGTAAACCCTATCTTCAGAACTGTGCCGTGGAGATCAGCATCTCCCACTGCGCCCGCTTCGCAGCCGTCATCGCCCATCCCGAAGAGAGCGTGGGCATAGATATCGAGAGCCTCGGCCGCGACTTCTCGGCAGTGGAGCGCAAGGCTCTCTCCGAGGACGAGAAGGACGACCTCTCGGACCACAACACCAACCAGCAGCTGGCCATCTACTGGTGCGCCAAGGAAGCCATCTACAAGCGCATGTCCCGCAACGGTGTGGACTTCGCGCGGCAGATAGAGGTGGAGCGCTTCACCCCCCGCGACGAGGGCGAGCTGGAGGCCACCTTCATCCACAAAGACGGGGAGGAGGAGACCTTCGAGCTCAACTACGAGATATTCGACGGCCACGTAATGGTGTGGCTGGTAGGCTGAGCTGTCTCCTTACCTGACCAAGAGAGTCATGCATCCACCCAGTCGATGTGGATACCACGGCGCTCCATGCCCCTGAACCAGGTCATCTGCCGCTTGGCGAACTGATGAATGGCGATGGCCAGCTTGGCGTGCATATCGTCGTAGCTCATCTGACCGGTGAGATACAGGGTGACGAACTTATATTCCAGACCATAGTAGATAAGGTCATCCGGTGAGAGGCCGCTCTCGAGCAGACGGCGCACCTCGTCGATCATCCCCTCCTTCAGACGGGCATCCAACCGCCGGTCGATACGGGCATTGCGTTCCTCCCGCGAAACGGACAGCCCGATGTAGTGCACCTCCTCCGGTGCGAAGCGGGCCAGCGGAGCATTGTCCCCGGAGAATACCCCCGCATCCTCCGGATGTTCCTTCTGATACACCGCTATCTCGATGGCCCGGATGAGCCTTTTCCTCGTATCATAGTCCGTGGTATTGTGAGGCACCGTCAGCGACTTCAGCATGTCTATCAGATATTCGTCGGAGTGCTGCTCGAGCTCTGCGCGGAGAACCGGATTGGAAGGCACCTCCGGTATCGCATAGTTTCGGGTCACCGACTCGATGTACAGCCCCGAGCCGCCGCAGAGAATCACCGGACAGCCGCGGGAGACGATATCATTGTATGCCGCCGCGAAATCCCTCTGATACCGGAAGATATCGTAGCGTACCCCGGCATCCACGATGTCTATCAGATGATACGGCACCTGTCTACCTTCGTACACATACTCTTCGAGGTCCTTCCCGGTCCCGATATCCATCCCGCGGTATATCTGCCGCGAGTCCGCCGAGATAATCTCAGCCCCGGCCTCCCCCGCCAGACGCACCGCATAGCGGGTCTTGCCCGAGGCCGTCGGCCCCAGAACCACCGTCAGACGATATTTTCCCAGATCACTGCTCATAACATCATTGTTCTATTTGCGTGAAGCCCGGTACTCCTTGGGGGACATCCCGGTATTGCGCTTGAAAAAACGGCTCATCGAAGTATGCTCGGGAAAATTCAGGTACTGCGCTATCTCGCTCACGGAGAACAGCGGATTGTCCAGCTGGACCTTGATCTCGGCTATCAGCTGCTTGTCGATCAACTGCTTGGGAGTCATCCCCCCGAAATTCTCCGCCACGATATCCCCGAGATACCGGGACGATATGCACAGCTTGTCAGCGTAGAAAGGCACCTGATGCTCCCGGGCGCTGTTCTCCCTGATCAGACGCATGAACTGATGACAGAGCACCTGCCGGCGGCTGATCTCGCGGGAGGCAGTCACCTTCTTGCGGGGAATGTGGTTGTACAGGCACATCAGCATGCTCTGGAGAAAATTCTGTTCTATCTGCTTCCGGAAATATTGCACCGGGCGGGTAAACAGCAGACGGGCCATGTCCATCCACTGCAGCACGTTCTCCCACTCGTCCTCCGGGGCGCCCCCGCCGATGTGGTCCAGAAAGGGATACTCGTGCAGGTAATTCAGGAAGTCCGAGTCAATCGGCAGTATAGCCTTGATCACTACGTCCTTGGGATACAGCAGCATCCTCACCGTGAAATCCGGACTCGGTTCGCTGACCTGCACCAAAGTACCGCCAAAAAGAAAAAGCTCAGTACCCCGCCGCATCCCGTAGCTCTGGATACCGGTCGAAATCTCGGCTGTCCCGCGCGTGCACACTATCTGAATATCACAGCCGAACCGGCATGCATTGCGCACCAGCGGCTCCATGTCGGTCTCACCGTACTGGATATGGGGAGTATCTGAAAAGAAGGCTTTGTCCATCTGTCATTCTGTTTCTGTCACAAATCTAATGCTTTTTCTCACATGGGCCGCATTTTCTTCGCAAAATGCACAGCAGGAAGGTGACGGAGAAAGGCCGCTTTTGTCGGCACCTTCCGGACGGGAATCCGGAGAAAGGCCGAGGTTGATTTAACGAGATTTTGTCGGGCTGATATCTTTTACAGAACTCTCTGAAAATCAACCAATTCTCAAAACCCTCTTCTGCCTTAATGCTTTTGAAACGCCTTTCGGCGGAATACATCAATGCCAAGCATCAGTAAATCTGCGTTTTACAAAAATAGCGCCAGCCCGACAAAAAACAGTTAACTAGAATTTAAAAAACGCGCAACCGTAAGAATTATCTTTTTTTAAAAACGTCCGGGACCGCTCGTCCACAATGACTTACAAAACCCTTTTTATAAAATTATGTATTTCTCATCCTTCAAACATTCAAGCTATTGCCCACACTGTTGATTTTACATAGATTTGCCGTATGGAAAACTCATACTGGCATATCTGCACGGACGGACTCTCGCGGGAGATTATCTTCAAGAGCGAAGCTGACTTCATCTTCGGGATGAACGGAGTACCTGTCTGCTCGTTTCATTTCGGTGTAAGGATAATGGCCTTCTGCCTCATGAGCAACCACGTCCACTTCATAACGTATGGGAGCGGGACCGGATGCAAAGGTTTTATCAGAGGCTACAGAAAAAGGCTTTCGTGTCTGACTGATATGCACGCGGCAAGCGTTTCCATCAAACTGATTGACGACACTGACTATCTCATGAAAGCCATAGGCTATGTCCTGCGCAACCCGGTGGGAGCTGGAGAAAAGGTCCTGCCGACAACATACCGGTGGGGTTCAGGGCCACTGTACTTCAATGACGCCCGCACTGTATGCGGAACTCCCGTCTCAGCCATCAGCAAGAATCAGAGACAGAAGCTCATCCGCTCCCATCTGGCGCTTCCCGAACACTGCATCATTACCCCGGAAGGGATGGTCGACCCGGGCGGCTACGTAGACTACCGCACTGTGGAAAGCCTGTACGGTCATCCGGGCAGATTTCTATATCACCTTTCGCGACGTGATGACATGGAGATGGAACTGACCGGAGACATCCTGCACAAGACATCCTATACCGACGCCGAGCTGTTGGCCTCGGTAAGCGATATCTGCTCACAGGTGTTTAAGAGGAAGGACCCGGCGGAACTCAGCATCGAGAACCGGTTCAAACTGGCCGGTATACTGCGCAAACGCTATGGACTCGGTCCGAAACAACTCGGGCGGCTCGCTAAAGTCGATCCGGATCTCCTGAGGGAAATGCTCTGAGCCCACCTTCGGAAGGTGGGACGAAAACGCGGGAAGACCGCACTTCAGCCGACTACTTCCTCGACGATATAGCGGATTATTTCCTCAACGAAATATTGTAGGGCTAAGGACATGATCAGCAAACTCTTGGATTTCAGCACATTGCATTTCCATCGGCCCGCCGTAAGGCTTTTCAAATGGCTTACGGCAGAGGCGCAAAAAGATACCGCCTTAACAACCAATACATTAACAAAGATGTTGCCAGCCCGAAAAAATCCAGTTACAAAAGAATGGTGATGAGACGCATGAAACGTCAGAAACGACAACCCGGGACAATGATGTAATGGCCACTAGCAACGCGGAAACAGCCATGAACATCGGAGCAATGACCAGAAGCAACATGGCAATGGACAAAAAAACAAGCACCGGACGGCCTGCCCTGCATTATTCCGGGAGGCGCCGCCTCAGCAATAACAAGTAAACTTGCATTGCTCTCAGTTTATCCGTATATTTGCGTTACTATGGAAGTTTACGACGACAGATACAACAGGCCTGTCTACATCGAGAGACGGACCAACGGCCTCGGAACAGCCGGCTTTGTGCTCGCTGTCCTGACGATAGTCCTGGGCTGGATACCGGTCTTCGGATGGTTCACCTGGGCTCTCGGACTGATTTTCTCCTTCATCGGCATGTTCAAGGCCCCGAGGGGTCTGGCCATTGCCGGATTCGTTATCTCCCTGCTAGGCCTCATCATGATACTCTTCGTGTTCGCCCTGATAGCGGCCGCGATAGGCGTGGCAGGTGTCTCATCTGGTATAGTTGCAACAATAATCTAAAACACCAACTGTTATGAACTCACGCGCATTTCTGTTTTTAGCCGAAGGTTTCGAGATTACCGAAGCCATGGCCCCCGCCGACATCCTCGTCAGAGGAGGAGTCGAGCTCAACCTCATCTCCATCAGTGACAGCCTCACAGTCACAAGTGCACAGCGCATAAGCGTAAATGCCGACTGCACTCTGGGAGAGTACTCCCTCGAAGACATCCGCAAGGAGGACATTATGATCTTCCCGGGAGGCATGCCGGGCACCTCCAATCTGGCCGCCTGCACCCCGCTGATGAACAAGATGCAGCGCCACTTCGCCGAAGGAGGCAAAGTGGCGGCCATCTGCGCGGCTCCCGGTTTCGTTCTGTCCCAGCTTCCGCTGGAGGAAGTAATCAAGGCCAACGGCGGCCTCCGCATGGCAAGCTACGAGGGCTGTGAGAACCCCCTCCTTGAAAAAGGAGTAACAGTCATCGACCCCCGTCAGGGTGTAATCGCCGACAGCAATATCATCTCCGCCAGCGGCCCCGGTCATGCAGTGGCATTCGGCCTCAAGATTCTGGAGCACATAGCCGGATCCAAGACAGCCGACACTGTCGCCAAGGCCCTCATGCTTTAGACTTCATCCTCCTCACTTCCTCACGGTACTTTGAAGGAGAGATGCCGGTCTCATCCCGGAATACCCGGAAGAAAGAGGCGGCCGAATTGTAACCCAGGACCTCATATATATTCTTGATCTGGACATCTTTTTCCAGGTCAGAGAGAATTTCGGTCGCCTCCGCTATCCGGTACATATTGATGTATCCCCAGAATGATTTGTCCGCATAGCGGTTGATTACTCTTGAAATATACGTTCTGTTGGTCCCGAGCATGGACGCGAGCTCGTCCAGAGATATACTGTTGGAACGGTAGACATGATCCTCGCGCATGATTTTCTCCAGTTTACCGAACAGTTCCTCTTCTGCAGAATCTGCGGAAACCTTACCTGCAGGAGCTGCTTCCCGTTTCAGATATTTTCTAAGCATCTCATCCCTTTTCATATATTCCTGATTGCGCAGCACCAGCTCTTTATTTAACCTGCTCTGGCCTACATACCGATAAATGAAAAAAGCGCAGGTAAGAATACTCAGTATGCATATAAACATAGTGACGTACATATCATACTGCCGCTTACGGATGATACTCTGCAACGAAGCCTGTTCGTACAGGTCCAGAAGGTCATTGAAAGATGTCTCCTTGTCAAGGTTAAGAAGGCTGTCCCTGGATGATGAGGCCATTTTATAATACCGATAAGCTACCGGTATATTACCCTTGGCTTCGTACAGGTCGGAAAGCTGTCCCAGTAAGGCATATCTGTAACGGACATTGTTATTCCTGTTGACGGTACTTAGCGTTCCGGTAAGAAAATTCTCCGCTTCTTGGAATCTGCCGGACTGTATCAGCATCCGGCTATATGGAAGGGCCAGCTCAAAATAGAAGTCAGGATCAGTATTCTTCGCTGCTTCAAATCCCTTTTTCAGCAAATTCTCCGCCGACGATGTATCACCGCGATGGAGCGCGGCTTCTCCCAATACCATATATATACGCGGATAAACAAGAGTATACTTTTCTTTATCAGCGATCTGCTTAGCCTCATCGGCATAACGCACAGCCTCATCATAATCACCCTTAACCATAAGCATCATGGCCATCACCACCTGCGCGGAACACATCATGAACGGATCCTGCATATTCTCGGATCCTATTTCCATAGCCTGCCTGGCATATTTAAGGCCGACAGTATCCCGTCTGTAAAAATAAATCATGCTGATATTGTGCAGGGCATTGCAGGCATTGAGCATATTCCCGTCTTCCCTGAACCAATTGAGAGCATCTGTCAGATGCGCCAGCGCGGCGGGATAATCGAACCCGGCCTTTATCTCATACGATGCCCGGATACCATTGAACATGGCGGACAGATCGGGGTAATCCTGCCAGTAATCAAATTCCGAAAGCGTATCCAAATATGCAGCCGCCTTGGGATAATTATCCAGAAATATCGCAGCCTGCGCGGAGTGCAGTCCCGAAAGCAGGACCAGCCGTCTGTTCATTCCTTCATCTCTCGCTGAAAAAACCCTACCGGCATCCAGTGAAAGGCTGTCAAATGCTCCGACCCGGCAGTAATGTATATACAAATCGGAGTACTTCTGGAGATCAGATTGTTGTTTTCTATCCGAGCAGGACCAGATTACAGACGCCAACACCAATGACACCGCTACTACAATGATTGTTTGAACTTTATTCATAAATTCAAAGGTAGTGTTTTTTGTTAAAACCACATTGCAAAATGTAAAATATATGTAATGTCACCATTTAGAAAACAGTCTGAACCGATATTTTCACACGCTTGTGTAATTTTGGAAACAGAAATCAGTTCCCGCTTCACGGCAGCTCACGCTGCTGACTGCTGACACACATAATTTATTAACAAATACTTTAATTAAAAATGAAAATCAACAGTTATTTTGCCGCTCTTTCAACAGGCCTGATGCTGGCCTGCCTCGGCCTTAACGGCTGTAAAGAGCCCGAAAAGGAGCCAGCACCCGTGCCTTCGATTGAGGCCACTTTCACCTCGTCAGACTCAAAAAGCGCAACATTCACCGTCAAGACTTCCAAGATTTCGGAAATAGCATTTGCCGCCTACTCCGGCACTCCTGAAGCCGAGCAGACAGAAGATGTACTGTTCATGAGTGGAACTAAACTTGAATGCACTGACGGAGAGAACACTGTCACAGTAACCGGACTGGACCCTGTAACTGATTACACTCTCTACATCGCAGCCACTACTGTAGAAGAGAAATACTATGGAGAAGTAATCACCGTCAATTTCTCCACTTCCGACTACGAAGAAGACGTGACCCTGATCAGCACCGACTATGACGGATTCTCAATGCATGTGAAGATGCCTGAATCAGTAAAAGAAAATGGCAACGTACTTCGCTTCTCCTACAGCAATATCCTCATGTACAACTCAAACAAGGCCGGCTGGATGGCGTCTTCCGATGCCTCGATGCTGGAGGCCAACGGAGGGCTCTACATGGTGAATGACACCACCATTACCTTCAATGACGACAACCAGATCTACATCGACGAATACGGAGACGAGGTAGTCCTGCATGACCCTATCGTTCCCGGTGAGCCCATTGTATTTTTCGTTGGAGAGTTCGGTTGGGGAGAGTCCATGTACGGATGGGGAGAAGGCTGGTATTCAGCCATGTTTGATGAAGCAGCATACCAGGATGCTCTGTGGAACGGTTCAGGAGATGTAAATGAGGAGGATTATTGGACCGGTTACTTCTACAAGACCCAGTTCACCGCCCGTCAGCCTGAGGTTCTCGATGCAAGTGTCGATGTAGACTGTTCCAATGTTCAGGCAGTTACAGGAACCATCAAGTTCACTCCGGACCCTGAGGTTATCCAGTACTGCGTATGCGTAGTAGATGACGCCAGCTACCAGATGGTTATGGAATATCTGGGAGGAAATGAGGACTACCTCCAGTGGTTCACAACTTCCTACTATGCATCCCTCATGCTTGGAATGAGAACTTTCAAGGGAAATGTTGAAATTAACCTCACAGACTACCTCTATCTTCAGGAGCAGTCACACTACCACGTGCTGCTGACAGCCATGGGCAATGAGGAAGGAACCACACAGTCATTCAAGCACGTAGAATTCAATACTACAGAGAAGACAATGGAACCTCCTGTGGTCACAGTAACTCCTATCGACAACCCCAACGGACCCAACGACCCGTTCGAGGTATGGTTCAATGTCAGGAATACCGGTAATGTGGATGTCGTATCCGCCATGTACGCAGCCAATTATGAAAGAGACTGGGCTGCAGCTCTTCAGTATATGACCTACGCAGACATAGTTGCCTCCGGAAATGCTTTCTCAGAGGCCGAAGTCGCACAGATCAACACAGCTGAGGGTCTTAATATCCGTTTCACTACAATAGACGGAATGACTACCAGACTGGCAGTCCTCGCATACAATCTTGAGGAGACCCCGAATGCCCTCGAGGAAGGCTCTCCGGCCATCGCCGACAACACTTCAGACTACATGCCTGACGCCGAAAGAGTAGAGTCAGAACTCTTCTCTGCCCTCGAAGGCGAGTGGACAATGACCGCCAACGTAGCTTCCTATGACTACTATCAGGGCGGATATGTGGACGAAGGCGCCCAGTCCATCAAAGTCACCGTATACGACGGCATCAACGACTATCCTGAGACACTTCCTTCAGAAGTCTACGATTACTACGCAGGAATGTCCAAAGAAGAAGTAGATGCACTCTACGACGAGTTCAAGATGGAGGCAGAGGCCTTCAACGCAAGGGTACGCGGACAGAACCGCCTGATCTGTCTCGGATTCGGATACAGCACAGCTGACTATCCTACTACTTTCGAGACCATAACTCCCTATGAGCTCTTCTGCAACCCTGACTACAGCTCCTACGACGTGGCGTCCCTCTTCTACGATTTTGGTCCCAAGTGGTATCTCCAGATAGAGGCTGACGGCTCAGTAAGCGCACCGTTCAACTCAGCAAGAATGTATCCCCTCCAGGCATGGACTGACAACATCTATTACCTCGCCGGTTTCAGCGATGCAGGATACGTATCAGTCGGTGAGAACAACAGCAACATCGAGTTCCCCGTAGAAGTTTCCTCAGACAGGAATACCATTACCGTCAACCCCTATGTGCTGTCCGGAGAAAATCTCTATCCCAACGCAGTATACCTCAACTATGTCTACGCATACCTCGGAGGAAAGAAAATCACATCCTCACTCAGCCTGACCAAGGGATGGACAAGCAACGCATCCTCAGAGGCATCAGCAGCTACCGGAAAGAAGAGCACCGTAAAGGTTCAGTCCGCCAACGGAGCCGCATTCACTACTGATGTAAGGCCCAAGTCAAGGACTTCTTTCCGTACTGCCAGACAGTATCAGAAAGTCGATGATTTCAAGATAGTGTCTCCCGAGGAGTTCCAGGAGAATCTCAAGGCATTCCAGAACAGTTCCAAGTAATCCTGAAAGCTATTGACAGATATGAACTTTAGAATATTCCCTACACTTCTTATCGCCGGAGTAACCATGCTGTTCTCCTGTACAGAACTGCCTGACAAGGACAATGAAGAAGGCGACAACGGCAATCAGGGTGAGATCGGATCATCCGAACTCGTACTGCTTGCCTCCGACATGGTCATCCAGGCCAATGGAGAAGATGCCGTACAGTTCACAGTACTGAGCGACGGTGAACCCGTATCGGAAGGCGTGCGGTTCTACGACGGCAGCACCAACAAGCAGATTGACCTTCCCGATCTAAGATTCACCACTACAGATACCGGCACCTACTATTTCTGGGCCGCATACGGCACGTCACAGACAGACATAGTGACTGTAACGGCCATAGGATTTCCAGTGCCGGAGCTGCCTGATGACCCAGAGCCAGAGAACACCTCATTTGCCCGCAGAGTGCTCCTGACCCAGTTCACCGGCACAGGATGCGGATACTGCCCCGGCATGATTACCCTGCTGCGCAGTCTCATGGAGGACGATGAGTATGCCTCGAAAGTCGTGCTTACGGCATGCCACTCATACAACAGCGACGACCCGGCTTATCTTCTTGACAGGCTGGACCAGGCCATGGGCGTCTCCTCATATCCCATGGTTGTAGCTGACATGTACCTGGCATACAACAACTACAACAATCTGGCAGGACTCAAGAGCACCATTGACACAGCGCATGAAAGGTCCGATGCCAAGGCCGGAATCTCAGCCAGCGCCGAGCTTAACGGCAACACTCTGGTTGTCCGCGCCTCCATAAAAGCCTCCCAAACATCTGAGTTCCGCATAGGGGCATGGCTGCTCGAAGACGGCATAGAAGGCCGGCAGAGCAACTACAACCCCGGGACCTGGACCGGCAACTACGACGTCCATGACAACTGCATCCGCATTGCAGACAGCCGCGTATCCAACTCCAACTTCACCGGACATTCCCTCGGAACCATAGAGGCCGGAGAGACTGCCGAATACGCGTTTGTCATGACTCTTGAGGACGGGTGGGTAGCCGAAAACTGCCATCTGGCCCTGTTCATAACCACGCCTGAGGATGGTGAAGACTACTTCTCGGTAAACAATGCAGTATCCTGCAGCATTAACGGAGATGTCTCTTTCGACTATCTGAAGTAAGGAGTAAAGGGATATTATCCCGAAACGATGAAGGCTGCTTCGGAGCTGAAATTCCGGGGCAGCCTTTTGATTTATTCGGATGATGAGGTGATGTCTGCCAATTCGGAGGTAATCGCCTGCTGACGCCGCTTGTTGTACTCGAGGGTAAGGTCGTCGGAGAGCTCTTCGGCATTGTCCGTGGCAGTCTGCATAGCGACCATGCGGGCGGCATTCTCGGCAGTGATGCTGTCGAGCAAGGCATTGTACAGGATAATGCGGATCGCCGAGGGCAGCAGCGCGTCCAGCAGCGTATCGGGGCTCGGTTCGAGAATATAGTCCACAGCGGCGGAACGGTCCACGTTGGCTCGGCTCACGCGGTTGAAGGGCAGCAGCTGCTCTCGCATGGGCACCTGACGTCCCATAGAGTGAAAATGGCAGCGGGAGATGCAGACGCGGTCGCACCTGCCGGCCAGGAAATCCTCCATCAGCCGGTCAGCAAGGGGAATAATCCCGTCAAAGGAATGTTTCCCGACCAGATGCCGGTAATCCAGGCAAAGGTCAATTTCACCAGACGGCACCGAAGAACCGGCCGCCTCGGTATTACGCTGCTTCTCCCCACGGGCGGCGACATACCGGCCCATCCCCTGCACCATCTTCTCCCCTATCGGATACACCGTAACCCGGGAGAATCCCCCGGCGAGCAGTTCCTCCACGGCCGAGACGGCCTCGCGCAGGGCATTGGCATTGAAGGCACCGCAGAGCGAGCTGTCCGAGGCAAGGGCCACGAGGCAGGCCCGACGCTTCTCTCCGTGCTCGAGGGTCAGCGGTGAGGCCACCTCCACATCCGGGTCGCTGACCAGAGCCGCCACGATATCGGAGAAACGCCGCTCGTACTCCGACAAAGCCACCATCGAGGACTGCACCTTCATCAGCTTGGCCGAAGCGACCATCTTCATCGCCGAGGTGATCTTCAACGTGCTCTGTACGGAAGCGATACGCTCCTTCAACTCTTTCAGCGCAGCCATAGTCCCTAGGATATTTTAAGCGAGGCGGCCACCTCTTCGGCGGCTTTCTCTATGGTCCTGCACGCATCGTCAGTAAGCCCGCCGGAGACCAGCGTGCCGAATACTCCGGTAGGCTTGAGGGCTTCTATCAGCAGCCGCTCGAAATCGGAGACATGCTCGAGAGGCACATCCTTGAGCAACCCGTGGGTACCGCAGTAGAGCACAGCTATCTGCTCGCCCACCGGCATGGGAGTGTACTGGGGCTGTACCAGCAGGCGGGTGTTCTTGCGCCCGCGGTCCAGCACGGCGGCGGTCACCGGGTCCATGTCGCTGCTGAACTTGGAGAAAGACTCTAATTCGCGGTACTGGGCCTGGTCTATCTTCAGGGTACCGGCCACCTTCTTCATGGCCTTGACCTGAGCATTGCCGCCCACACGGGACACGGAGATACCCACGTCCACGGCCGGCAGGTTGCCCTCGTTGAACAGGTCGGTATCCAGGAATATCTGTCCGTCGGTAATCGAAATGACATTGGTAGGGA
>DWYD01000094.1 GCA_019118865.1 Candidatus Coprenecus merdipullorum
AAACAGTTCCCTCAGGGAGTCAAGGTCAAGGAAATCAAGGGCAAGAACGTGGCCCAGCGCATCAACAACCTCTTAGGCACCGTCAAGGGCCGTCCCGAGGAGGAGGCCGTAGTGATGATGGCCCTGCGCTCCATGGCCCGGGCCCATTATACCACCGATAACGTCGGCCATTACGGTCTGGCATTCAAGTATTACACGCACTTTACGTCACCCATCAGGCGTTATCCCGACATGATGGTGCATCGCCTGCTGGCCATGTATCTGGCCGGAGTCGAGTCCCAGAACAAGGAATACTACGAGACCTGCTGCCAGTACGCCTCCCAGCGCGAGCAGATAGCCACCGAGGCCGAGCGCTCCAGCATCAAGTACAAGCTCTGCGAGTACATGCAGGACAAGGTCGGCCAGATATTCCCCGGCACCGTCTCGGGCCTGACCGAATGGGGCCTCTACGTGGAGACCGAGCCGGACAAGGTGGAGGGCATGGTGCCCGTCAGGGACATTCCCGGCGACTTCTATCAGTTCGACGAGGAGACCTACTCCATCGTGGGCCGTTCCCGCGGCCGCCGCTTCACCATGGGCGACAAGGTCTGGATCCGGGTGGTACGCGCCTCCCTCGAACAGAAGATTATCGATTACGAATTAGTTGACGGAGAAGACCTGAAAAAATAAGAAGGATCTGTGAGGCAAAGGCAATGCAATGGAATTGCATATCGGTGCAATATCCTTGGCAATGGGCAAGGTTGAAAATTGCAATTAATTGAACGTAAGGATGTTGTACTTTGAAAAGGTGTCATGTCGCCGTCGCAGAATGGAACACGGCACCTTCTCAAGATATAAAGTAGCTGTTTTATTGATAGTTGCAATTTAGACGCTTGCCCACTTGTGTGTTTTGCAGAAACTGTAGCGGTATTTTAGCTACATTTGCGCATTATGGAATCACGTCGTATTGCTGTTGATAAGAGGATAGTCAGCGGAATGGGCGCGGGAAAGACCGGCGGCATCATCCTGGCTGCCATCTCCTCCCTGACATTCGGCTTCGTGCCGTTTTTCTCAGTCACCCTCATGGATGCGGGCTTCTCGCCGTTCGAGGTGCTCGCCTACCGCTGGGGTGTGGCTACCCTCGTGCTGCTGGCCGTGGGCCTGCTCATGCGCAAGTCCTTCCGCGTCCCGAAGGACGCCTGGCTTCCGCTGCTGACCGTCAGTTTTTTCTGTGCCCTGACCGCCATCAGCCTGCTGATAGCCTACGAGAACATCGCCAGCGGAGTCGCCTCTACGATTCACTTCATGTACCCGCTCTTCGTGGCTGCCGTCATGATGGCGGTCTTCCACGAGCCCCGCTCCTGGGTCAAGATCGGCGCCATCATCCTCTCCCTGGTCGGAGCCGGCTTCCTGGCAGGAGGTGACATCCGGCTCGAGGACGGCAATGTCACCGCCGGTATTCTCTGGGCCGCACTCTCCGTCATTGCCTATGGCACCTACATCGTCGGCGTGCGCAAGACAGCCGTCCAGAACATGCCGACCATCCCCCTGACCGTCTACGTCATGGGCTTCGGTGCCGTCTGCTTCACCCTCCTCGGCATGCTCTCCGGCGGAGTCCGCTGGGTGCCCCTCTCCGACGGCTTCCTCTGGGCCAATATCCTCGGCATCGCCCTGCTCGGCACCGCCGTCTCCAACATCACCCTCGTCGCCGCCATCAAGCGCATCGGCCCCACCCTCAGTGCCATCCTCGGAGCCCTCGAACCCCTCACCGCCGTGATCATAGGCGTCCTGGCCCTCTCCGAGGCCTTCACCCTCCGTACCGCCGCCGGCATCATCCTGATCATCATCGCCGTCACCGCCGTAGTCCTCTCCGAAGGCCGGCACAAGGGCAGGCAGTGACGATTGTTAAATGATTTTATTTTTGCTATTTTTGCGTACAATAAAATAGAAAAGAGAAGAAGGATATGTCTGGAGTAGAAAAAGTAAAATCATCACTTTTAAACGATGTTCGTGAAATCATCAGTGCTGCCAGATCGCAGGCAGTACGTAGTGTGGATTCCTGCCGGGTACAGATGTACTGGCATATAGGCCGGCGCATTTTTGAAGAGGAGCAACATGGAAAAGACCGTGCCGATTACGGAGTATATCTCATTAAGAATCTGGCCAAGCAACTGGAGCCGGAGTATGGAAGCGGTTTTTCTGTCCGCCAATTGGAGATGTGCCGCCAATTTTATCGTCTTTATCCAATTGCGAACGCACTGCGTTCGCAATTGAACTGGACACAGTATCGCATGCTGATACAGATAGAAGATCCGGACAAACGCCTGTATTATGAACTGGAATCCGTCAACAATAACTGGACGGCAAGAGAAACTGAGCGGCAAATCAATTCACAGCTTTACGAACGTCTGCTGCTGAGCAATGACAAGGATGCCGTGCTTGCAGTTGCCCGTAAAGAACGTATCCCCCAATCGCCTTTGGAGATAATTAAGGATCCGATGTATCTGGAGTTTCTGGGATTGGAACGGGAGGCTGCGTATTACGAGAAAGATTTTGAGTCGGCCATTATAACTCATCTGCAGCACTTCTTGCTGGAATTGGGACAGGGTTTCACTTTCGTCGCAAGACAGAAACGAATCCTGTTGGAGGACGATGAATTTTTTGCCGACTTGGTGCTTTACAACCGCCTGCTGAGATGTTTTGTGGTAATAGAACTGAAAACGGGAAAACTGACTCATCAGGATTTGGGCCATTTGCAGATGTATGTCAATTATTATGACCGGGTGGAGAAGACTGCGGAAGAAAATCCTACTATCGGGATTCTGCTCTGTACTGACAAAAATGATACGGTTGTCCGTATGGCGCTTCCAGAGGATAACAGGACCATCCTGGCGAGCGAATATAAGCTATATCTGCCTACACAGACACAGCTGATTGACGAAGTTAACAGTGTGCTGAAATCTTATAATGCTGAAAATAAATAATATAATGGAAATAGTTTTTGCAACGGGCAACCGCCACAAGGTCGAGGAGGCCGCACAGATCCTGGGTCCGGAGTTCCGGTTGAGGACTCCGGCGGAACTTGGTATTACTGAGGACATACCGGAGACTTCTGACACACTGGAGGGCAATGCGCTCCAGAAGGCGGAGTACGTCTATAAGAAGACAGGCCTGCCGTGTTTTTCGGATGATACGGGGCTTTTCGTGGACGCTCTGGGCGGGATACCCGGGGTGCTCTCGGCCCGCTATGCCGGTCCGGGGAAGAAGGCTGAGGACAATGTCCGCAAGCTCCTCTCCGAATTGAAGGACGTGCCCGCGGAGCAGGACGGCCACAGGATGCGCACCGCCCGTTTCCGCTGCGTGGTGGCATACGTCAGCGGTGGCGGGGAGAAGGTCTTCGAGGGCAGGGTAGAGGGGGAGATAGCCGCCGCTCCCTCCGGAAAGGACGGCTTCGGCTATGACCCGGTCTTCCTTCCGGAAAAATACGGTCTTCAGAAGACTTTCGCCGAACTCACCCATGAGCAGAAAAATGCTATTTCCCACCGCGGCGAGGCCATGAGGCAGTTCGCGGAGTGGATGCGGAGGGAGCATCTGACCGGCGGCGGGCGATGATGATTGTCCTTCATACCACCCGCTACGGCGACTCTTCCCTGATAGTCCACGGCTATACCCGGGAGGAGGGGCGCACCAGCCTCATGCTGCGCGGAGCCTTCCGTACCTCCGGCAAGCGGCGGCCCTCCCATCCGGGGGCGGTCCTCCTGCATCCGCTCAGTATTGTCAATTATGTGACCTCCAAAAGCCCTAAGGCGGGGATGGCCTACCTGCGGGAGTTCTCCCCGAAGTACCGTCTGCACTCGATACGCGAGGATTTTGACAAGATATCCATAGCGATGTTCATCAGCGAGCTGCTCTACCGTACCCTCCTGCATTCCGAGCGGGACGAGGACCTCTACGATTTCCTGGAGGACGTCGTGCTGCGGCTGGAGGCTCTGGGGAGCAGTCCCGCGAATTTCCACCTGTGGTTCCTGGACCGGTACGCCGCCTATCTGGGATTTCCCTTCGAGAGCGGTTTCAACCTGGATTACAACCCGTTCACCCCGCAGCAGACTTCCCGGCTGCTCACATTTCACGAGGCCTCCTTCGAGGATGCCATGGCCGTGCCGATGACCGGTGCGGAGCGGAAGGAGCTGGTGGAGGCCGTCCTGCGCTGGCTGGAGTACCATACCGGCTCCCGTATCGACCTGCGCTCGGTGGCCGTCCTGCATCAGATTGCGAAAATCCGTTGATTTTTCCCGAATTCTCGCTAACTTCGCCAACGTTTTAAAAACACAGTGCGTCATGTCGGTATTGAACAGAACAGTGATGGCGGCGCTGAGTCCGCTGCTCAGGAGTTTTGACCGCGGGTGCGAGCATCCCGGGGCGGTACAGGAACACGTTTTCAGGCAGTTGCTGGAGGCGGGCCGGGATACGGCTTTCGGCCGGGAGCACGGCTTCGACCGGATACGCGGATATGCGGATTACCGGCGGGCGGTGCCGGTGCGGGAGTACGACGGCTTCGCGCCCTACATCGAGCGTCTGCGCCGCGGCGAAGATTACGTGCTGTGGAACCAGAAGGTGCGCTGGTTCGCCAAGTCCAGCGGCACGAGCTCGGACAAGAGCAAGTACATCCCGGTGACTCCGGCCAATCTCTCCGGCTGTCACTACCGCGGCTTCAAGACCATGCTGGCGACCTATATCCGCCGCTATCCCGATTCGCGTCTGTTCAACGGCAAGGCCCTTACCCTCGGCGGCAGCGTCAAGGTGGACGAGCTCTCGGGCGGAGGCGCCAGGAACGGGGACTTGTCGGCCATCCTGCTGAGCAACAGCCCGTCCGTGGCCGAGATCGTGCGTACCCCGTCGCGGGATATCGCCATGCTGCCGGATTTCAGGCAGAAGATAGAGGGCATCTGCCGGGTGTGCTCGAAGCAGAACGTGACCAATTTCTCCGGTGTTCCGTCCTGGAATCTCATCATGATAGAGCGGCTGCTGGAGTATAACCATGCTGAGTATCTGACGGATATATGGCCCAACCTCGAGCTTTTCATGCACGGGGGCATCAGTTTCGGGCCGTACCGTGAGCAGTACCGCCGGCTCATACCTTCGGACAGGATGCACTATCTGGAGAATTACAATGCCTCGGAGGGCTACTTCGCCCTGCAGGACGACCCGTCGCAGAAGGGCATGGCCCTGACTCTGGACAACGGGGTCTTCTTCGAGTTCATCCCGATGCGTTCTTTGGACAAAGTCCTGGCAGGGGAGTCGGATGATGTCTATACGGTGGACGAGGTGCGGACCGGTGTGACATACGCAATGGTGATAACCACCGACAGCGGACTCTGGCGGTATCTGATAGGGGACTGTGTGGAGTTCACCGCCCTCTGCCCGCACAGGATTATCATCACGGGACGGACACAGCTCTTCATCAACGCTTTCGGCGAGGAACTGATGATACACAATGCGGAAGAGGCTCTTTCGGAAGCCTGCCGCACCTGCGGAATGGAAGTGACCGACTATACTGTGGCACCTGTCTTTATGGACGGCACTCATGCCAAGGGGGCGCATCAGTGGGTGGTGGAGTTCTCGGCCGGAAGCCAGGAG
>DWYD01000095.1 GCA_019118865.1 Candidatus Coprenecus merdipullorum
CACCAGGGGGATGAAGGCCCACAGGCGCATGCCACCGAAACAAGGGCGGTTCAGACGGATCTCATCGTATTCCGGCTGCCCTTCCTTCAGCGGATCGTTCAGCCTCCGCAATCCTTTCCAGTAGAGGTAGAGCAATGGCAGGACGTAGGACAGGGCATACGACAGCGGCATCGTGAGATTCTGAGTGTCCTGTAACTGGAAGATACCGAGAATCAGGCCCAGCAGCACCGATGCAGCCAGCTGCCCCAGCACGAAGAGGAAAAGCACCAGCCAGGCTTGCTTCAGGTCCGGGAGGGAATATGTCAGCGTTCTAAACATGTTCGGTCAGGGTTTTTCAAAAATTTTTCAAAGATACACAATAAATGATAACTTTGCGTCCATGGAAGAAGAAGTACAGCTGAATACGGAGCTGCCGGCTCAGGACGGCATAGAACCATCGGATTCTCAGGACAATCCGGCGGAGAACAGACAACCGGAACCGGATGAAAAGCGGGAAACCCGCCGCAAGTTCGTGAGAGTGCTCACGAACAAGTACTTCATCGTCACCCTCGTATTCGCGGTGATAGTCCTCTTCGTGGACCGCAACAACCTCATCCGCTGGGCCGGAGACTACCTCGAGGTCCTGCGCCAGGAGAGGGTCATCCGCCAGTACGGCCGGGACATCGAGGAACTGGACCGCAAGCTGGACCAGCTTACCTCGGACCGCGACTCCCTGGAGAAATTCGCCAGGGAGGAGTACTACTTCCACCGGGAGGACGAGGAAGTGTTTATTGTCGATTGAACTGGGTCATGGTCCGCTCTATGCCGGCCAGTCCGAAGGACTTGACCGCCTCCACCGCTCTTTCCCTTATCTCAGGGAGCTGCCTGAGCTCCTCCTCATCCCATTTTCCCAGAACGAAGTCTATCTGAGGACCGCGTCCCACATGCGAGCCTATGCCCACGCGCAGGCGGGGATAGTCCTGAGTTCCGAGCATCTCCGCGATGTTGGCCAGCCCGTTGTGCCCGCCGGCGCTGCCGCCCTTGCGCATGCGCAGAGCCCCGAACGGCAGGTTCATGTCGTCCGCTATCACCAGCAGGTTCTCCACAGGGATGTTCTTCTTATCCAGCCAGTAGGCCACGGCCTTGCCGCTCAGGTTCATGTAGGTGGAGGGCTTGAGCAGGACGAAGGTGCGGCCCTTGAGCCGTATCTCCGCCATGTCGCCGTAACGGACTGTCGTAAAAAGAGTATTGGACGCCTGAGCCCAGGTGTCCAATACCGAAAATCCCATATTGTGGCGGGTACCGACATATTCGTACCCGATATTTCCCAATCCGACTATGAGATATGTCATGAGCGGGATGATTACTCTGCTGCAGGAGCTGCTGCCTCGTCGCCTGCCTCCTCCTCAGCTGCACCGGCCATGGCGGCACGGGTATGCTTGACTGTGCAGACACCTGTGGTCTTGGGGCTTACGATCTTGATGCCCTCGTAGGAGAGGTCACCGGCTACGATCTGCTTGCCGAGCTTGAGGTTGGTGATGTCGATGTCGAGTACATCGGGTATCTGGTCGGGCAGACCGCATACCCTGAGCTTACGGGCCTCGATGAGGAGCTTACCGCCGGCCTTCACTCCGGCGCAGTTGCCGAAGATGTTCAGAGGCACGTTGATGGTCACGGGCTTGTCTGCCGAGATGGCCAGGAAGTCAGCGTGGATGGTGTTGTCAGTAACAGGGTGGAACTGAAGCTCGTGCAGGATGGCGAGATAGTTCTTGCCGTCGATGTCGAGGTCCACGATGTAGCTGTTGGGAGTGTGGGTGAGAGCCTTGAGGTCTCTTGCGTCTACAGAGAAGAGAACGTTCTCGATTCCGTTGCCGTAGAGGTTGCAGGGTACATGACCCTCTCTGCGGATGCTCTTGGTGAGCGACTTGCGGCCCTTGGTCCTTGCGGTGCCGTGTAATGTAATGTGTTTCATGATATTGGTTTAAAATGTGTTACTCAGTCCGGGCTTTCCGGACCCCATTGCACCAAAAGCCTCATGGCTTTTAGGGGCTGCAAAAGTAGCCAAATTTTCATTTTTGGCAAAAAATTTGTATCTTGCACGGACGAATTAACAACATTTAGTATCACATTTTATGGAAAAGAAATGGAGATGCACCGTATGCGGTTATGTGCACACAGGAGACAACCCTCCTGAGAAATGCCCCCTCTGCAAGGCCCCCGCAAGCAAGTTTGTAGAGATTAAGGAAAACGCCAATGAGATATCATGGGCAGACGGCCACACCCTCGGAGTGGCCAAAGGCTGCGACCAGGAAATATGGGAAGGCCTGCAGGCTCACTTCGCAGGCGAATGCTCTGAAGTAGGTATGTACATCGCCATGAGCCGTCAGGCCGACAGGGAAGGATATCCCGAGATCGCCGAGGCTTACCGCCGCATCGCCTACGAGGAGGCCGACCACGCAGCCAGGTTCGCAGAGCTTCTCGGAGAGGTGGTATGGGACACCAAGACCAACCTCGAGAAGAGAATGCACGCCGAGGCCGACGCCTGCGCCGACAAAAAGCGCATCGCCACCAAGGCAAAGCAGCTCAACCTCGACGCCATCCACGACACCGTACACGAGATGTGCAAGGACGAGGCGCGTCACGGCCAGGCCTTCGAGGGTCTGTACAAGAGGTTCTTCGGTGAGAAGAAATAATCTCTCCGGAAATGTTACCGGATCATCTGCACAGCCTGATTCCAGGCCAGAGTCCGGTAATACTCATCAAGAACAGGATTTTCGGGATTGGGGACATATGTGCTCAGTCCCGAAAATGTTTTAATGGCGAACTGCTCGTAACCTCCAAGAACGAAGGCATCCGTAGAGCGCTTGTACACCACGGCTTCATTCATTGCAGACTCAAAATTGTCCAGCCATGTTTCATCCGGGGCAATACGGTCCATAAGGTCTCCAAGATCATAGAACCAGTGCCTTCCAAGCCTGAAATACCCCTGCAGGGAATCCATATCCAACCCTGGTATACTGTCCAGGCCACCGTTTCGGAGCACTTCCCTGCAGGCGGTTGCCAGTTGTTCCATCTTTCCGGCGTCTACGAGAGCTACCGTCGCTCCGCTTTCAATGTAATTATTGTAATACTTGTCGCACACCGACCTGAGAGATGACAGGCTGCCGTCTATCAAATCCCCAAGTATTGATTTATACGGAAATCCGGAAGCAAGCACCTCGGCCGCCGAGGCTATCATATAATCACAGCTGTTCCGCAGCTCGTATGCGACCTCGACACCGCCCATCAGGCACGCATCGAACATTATATACCGGTAATGGACAGGCAAAACCTCGGCCAATGTCTTGATATCCATCTCGGCACCGGCAGGACTGTCCTGACCGAATGACTTGACATAAGAGGCAAAAGGGTCTTCCTGCATACTGAGAGGAACGGCTGCGCCATCCGCTCCGGTGGAATATGGATTGGAATAGTATCCTTCCGGAAGCCATCCGGTACCGTGCGACCACAGAATCAGACTGTGTTCAGATGACGGGAAAAGACGTGCGGCATAGGACAGGACATCCCGCATAACAGAATCCGACAACGAATTGTGAGGCTCATACTCAACAAGCACTTCCTGATTCACGACATCATAGGCATCTTTGCTGATACGCATCAGACGAGGATTCTCACCTCTTATATCTGCATAAACCAAAAGCACATCACCTGCGCCCTCATTGAAATAATAAGGGACATCTCCTTCCATTATTTCCTGAATGTTGCGCTCAGCATAACTTGCAAGGTTGTTATCAGCGGCCAGATATATCAACAGCGTTCTGCCGACATTCATTTCAATGTCGAACTTCCCTGCGGAGCAAGACACAGTGAAGGCCGCAGCAACGGCGGACACAATTGACAATGCTATGTTTTTAAAATGAACCTTCATATTTTTCTTATTCTTTTATTAAAATAAGTGACAAATATAGAATAAATTTCATATATTTGTACCTATTCAAAACACAACAAGTATGAAAACAGACAATTTATTCACATTCCTCGGCGGAGTATTGGTAGGAGCCGCCGTTGCAATTCTTTTCGCCCCTGATTCAGGCGATGAGACACGTAGAAAGATCAAGGACACTTTCGACAGAGAGTACCAGGGTCTGAAAGACAAAATCAACAGCCTCGAAAGCCGAGCCAGAGCCGCCGCCGATGCATATACCTCGGCTAAAGCCCAAAGTGCCCCCGCATCTCTGAACGACAACATCGACGAATAAGGTCCGAGATGGAAAATCAGAACTCTAGCAACAATCCCCTGGGAGATCTTTTTTCCTCCATCAAGTGCTACATAGATTTACGGATAGACGAAATCAAGCTGGCACTGGCCGAGAACCTGGCAAAGATATTCAGCAGGATTATATTCTTTTTCCTGCTGTTTATTCTTATAGGTGTGGTTCTCGGAATAGTTGCCGCCGCCCTCGCCTCATGGCTGACCGTACTGACAGGCAGCCACACTGCCGGCCTGCTGATTACGGCTGCCGTTTTCCTGCTTATCATACTGGGACTTTTCATGTTCAAGGACCGCTTCATGATCAACAGTCCGCTCAGGATGTTTCTAAGAATGTTTTTCGATGACAACAGCAAAAATGGAAAAGCTAAATAAATCATACGAATACAGGAACATACGGAATCTGGAAGAGCTGCAGTACCACCGCAGGCTCCTGTCCTCACGCATAGACCATCAAGAGATTATGGTCATGTACAAGCTGCGCTGCGTATGGGAGTTCATATCACCTTCCAACCTGCTTGACATGGGCTGCAGAGCCATAGCGTCCCACAGTTCCTCATTCAACATTCTTTACCGGACTGTCGATTTCATACGGAATCTGGCAAAAAGCAGAAAGAACAGAGAAAACTAGACCCCTATGAAAATCGTTATTGCGGGAGCCGGGGAAATCGGAAGTCACCTGGCGAAAATGCTGAGCATGGAATTCCATGAAATTACCGTAATCAGTCCCGATGAAGAAAGTCTGGACACGCTCAGCAGTGAGTCAGACATAGTGACAGTAGAGGGCAATCCCACATCCATTGATGTCCTGGTAAGGGCCGGAACCCGCGAGGCGGACTTGTTCATTGCTGTCAATCCTGATTCGGAACAAGACGTAAATATAGTATCGGCAGCCCTCGCCAAAAAGCTCGGGGCAAAGAAAGTCACGGCCCGCATCAACAACGAGGAGTACCAGAAAAACGACAACCGGATCCTGTTCACGGACCTTGGAATAGATTCCCTGTTCTACCCCGAGAAAATCGCAGCCACCGAGATAGTCAATCTCCTGAAACAGAATACCGCCTCGGAATTCATGAATTATTCCCACGGCAAGCTCCAGCTAATCGTCTACCGCCTTGAGGAATGCTCCCCCATGGTGGACCGGACTGTTGCGGAACTGCGTGAGAGGACACAGAACCTCTTCCGCTCAGTAGCCATCTCCCGCAACGGAAAGACCATTATTCCCAAAAGCGCGACCCGCTTCAAGACAGGAGATGTAGTATATCTGGTCTCCAAGAAAGAAGGTATGGAGCAGGCCCTGTCTCTGTCCGGAAAATCCAAGGTGGCTGTACGCAATCTCATGATTCTTGGAGGCGGACGCATAGGCGGGATGGTGGCCCGGTCCATGGAAAAGCAGACTGAGAACATTAAGCTTATCGAACTGAAACCGGAAAAGTGCGCCCACCTGTCAGAGACCCTGAGCAGAACTCTGGTAATAAACGGAGACGGACGTAACTCAGACCTTCTCATGCAGGAAGGTATCAAGGACATGGAAGCCTTCGTGGCTGTAACCAGCAGTTCCGAAACAAATATACTCTCGTGCGTAGTCGCAAAACGCATGGGCATCCCGAAAGTCATCGCGGAGGTTGAAAATTTCGAATACATCAGGCTGGCCGAAGAAATGGGCGTAGACTCAGTAATCAACAAAAAACTCATAACAGCCGGTAAAATATTCCGGTTCACCCTGTCCAACAAGGTCCGTTCGATAAAGGTCCTGAACGGCACCGATGCAGTAGTCCTGGAATTCATAGTAAACACAAACAGCAAGATAACCACCGGACGCCTCCGCGACCTAGGTTTCCCGGAGGAAGCAATTATAGGCGGTTTTGTAAGGGGCAACGAGAGCTTTATCGCCGACAGCGAGAGCACTATCCGCCCGTACGACCAGGTCGTAGTATTCGCCAACCCCGACGCGGTGGATAAAGTAGACAAATTCTTTTTATAAAACGCATAAATTCATATATCAAAATGATTGAATTCAAATTTCCAGTTTCGGGTAAAACCCGTACAGAACATGACCTCTTAGGTTACAAGGAAGTTCCCGCCGAAGCCCTCTTCGGAATACAGACACTGAGATGTATTGAGAACTTCAATATCAGCAATTATCATCTGTGTGACTACCCCGAATTCATCAAGGCATTCGGTATCGTCAAGATGGCAGCCATCAAGGCCAACCACAAGCTGGGCCTCGTCACCGACCAGGTCAAGGACGCTGTTGCGGAGGCATGCCGGGAACTCATCGAAGGCAAGCACCTGGAGTTCTTTCCCATCGACATGATGCAGGGAGGAGCCGGAACCAGCATGAATATGAACGCCAACGAGGTTATCGCCAACCGTGCCCTCGAAATTATGGGACATGCGAGAGGCGAGTACCAGTACTGCCACCCCAACGACCATGTCAACATGGCCCAGTCAACCAATGACGCCTACCCCAGTGCAATGCACCTGGGCCTCTACTTCATCAACGAGAAGGTACAGGCAGCCCTCAAGGAGCTGATCAAGGCTTTCGATGACAAGAAAAAAGAGTTCGCCAACATCATCAAGATGGGCCGCACGCAGTTGCAGGACGCAGTTCCCATGACTCTCGGCCAGTCTTTCGGAGCTTTCGCCGACGCTATGAGACATGAAGCCGCACGTCTGCAGAAGGCCGCTGACGAGTTCCTATATACAAACATGGGAGCCACAGCCATCGGCACCGGTATTACGGCAGAGCCCAACTACGCCAAGTACTGTACAGAATTCCTCCGCGAGATTTCCGGCCTGGACATCAAGCTCTCGAGAAACCTGATCGAAGCCACCCATGATACATCCTGCATGGTAGCCTACTCTTCCGCCATGAAGTCAATCGCAATCCGCCTGTCGAAGATCTGCAACGACCTGCGTCTGATGTCCTCCGGTCCCCGCACCGGCATCGAGGAGATCAAACTGCCTCCCAAGCAGCCAGGCTCATCCATCATGCCGGGCAAGGTGAACCCCGTAATTCCTGAGGTGGTGAACCAGGTATGTTTCAAGGTTATCGGCAATGACTTCGCCGTCACAATGGCCTCGGAAGCCGCTCAGCTTGAGCTCAACGTGATGGAACCCGTCATGGTAGAATCCCTCGTTGAATCCGCGACATGGATGACCCGCGCTTTCGAGACCCTGAGGGTAGAATGCATCGAGGGCATCGAGGCCAACAAGAAACACTGCGAGGAACAGGTTAAGCAGAGCATCGGCATCGTCACGGCACTCAAACCATATATCGGATACTCCAACTGCACGGAGATCGCCAAGGAAGCCCTCGAATCAGGCAAGAGCGTCTACGACCTGGTACTGGAACGCAACCTTCTGACAAAAAAACAGCTCGATGTGATACTGAATCCCAAGAACATGATTCACCCGAGCATGATTGCCGACATCAAAAAGAATGACTGACCCCTGCGATGAGCGCCCACTGTCCCGGAAGTCCGAAACCGGCGTCCAGGCGCAGCACCATCCCAAGGAATGAAAAACGATACCCTGCCCCGTACGTAGGCAGGGTATTTTTTATTTCAAAATTTCCAAAGGAAGGAAATACATTCCCCGCACCGGCCCACACTGCGACTCCGTGGGAACGGTATATTTTCTGACGGAGCTCCACCTGAACCGAAAGCATGTTTCGGTCACGGTAGCGCCCCTTGTAATACCCACGGAGCCTCACATCACCTCCTGATTCGGGCCACATGGTCCATGGGGAGGCTTCCGTAGAAATATCACCGTACAAGTCCACTGCTGCCACTCCGCCTTTCCAGAGGGGAAAATATAAGTCCAGCAAAGTCCTGATACGGAAAAATGTATGCATTTCCATAAGGGGGATACTGATCGACGGCTCAATCCTGAACATGACTCCATGCGAGGGAGCAGTTGCGTCATCCCTGGTATCCAGGTCAAACCTGGCTCCGACTGTCATATAGCCTGTGACATCCGGCAGGCCTGAGACCGCTTCTGAATCCGAAAAGTCCAGTGCACGGTAATAATCATACCCTACGAAACCTCCTGCCAACAGACTTTCGCGTTTTCGGTACAGAAAGTCCGCCCTGGCCGCAAACCTCCGGCCAGTAAAAGAGCCTCGGCGTGAATCATCACAGGCGTTACTGTAACCCAGGCCCCAGAACAGACGCCGGCTGCTGCTGTACCGGAAGACATATTCCATCACAAGCCTTCCTTCTGCGCCATACCGACG
>DWYD01000007.1 GCA_019118865.1 Candidatus Coprenecus merdipullorum
CTGAAAACCGCCGTAATGAAGGACTGTTCAAAGTATTCCAGGAGATATTCCCCATCACCGACACCCGGAACAATTTCGTCCTTGAATTCGTAGACTACTTCATCGACCCCCCCCGCTACACGGTCGACGAATGTCTGGACATGGGTCTGACCTACAGCGTGCCTCTCAAGGCCAAGCTGAAACTCTACTGCACGGACCCCGAGCACGAGGATTTCGATACCTCCGTCCAGGACGTATACCTGGGCACCATTCCGTATATGACCGAAAGGGGAACATTTGTCATCAACGGCTCGGAGCGCATAGTCGTATCGCAGCTCCACCGCTCGCCCGGCGTATTCTTCGGGCAGAGCATCCACGCCAACGGAACGAAGCTCTATTCTGCCAGAATCATTCCGTTCAAGGGTTCGTGGATTGAGTTCGCCACCGACATCAACAATGTCATGTACGCCTACATCGACAGGAAGAAGAAACTCCCTGTCACGACCCTCCTGAGGGCCATCGGATTCGAGGGTGACAAGGACATCCTCGACATCTTCGGACTTGCACGCGAGGTGCAGGCCACCAAGGAAGAACTTACGAAGAATATCGGTTCCAAGCTCGCCGCCCGCGTCCTCAAGACATGGAACGAGGACTTTGTGGATGAAGATACCGGTGAGGTAGTCTACATCGAGAGGAACCAGATCGTCGTAGACCGCGAGACGATCCTCGACGAAAACAACATAGATGACATCGTAGACGCCGGTGTAAACACGATTCTCCTCCACAGGAATGACGTGGACCTGAGCGACTACGCAATCATCTTCAACACCCTCCAGAAAGACGTCTGCAACTCTGAGAAAGAGGCCGTCTTCTACACCTACAGGCAATTGCGCAACTCAGAACCGCCTGACGAGGCCCCAGCCCGCGACGTTATCGACAAACTCTTCTTCTCCGACAAGCGCTATGACCTCGGAGAGGTAGGACGCTACCGTCTGAACCGCAAGCTGGGCCTGACCACCCCGTCCGATGTCAGGGTTCTGACCAAACAGGATATCATCGAGATCATCAAGTATCTCATCCAGCTGATCAACAACAAAGCCGCCATTGATGACATCGACCACCTGAGCAACCGCCGTATCAGGACTGTCGGCGAGCAGCTCGCCAACCAGTTCAGCGTCGGTCTCACCCGTATGGCACGCACCATCCGTGAGAGGATGAACGTGAGGGACAACGAGGTATTCGTACCCACCGACCTCATCAACGCCAAGACCCTCTCGTCCGTAATCAACTCCTTCTTCGGAACCAGCCAGCTGTCCCAGTTCATGGACCAGACCAACCCTCTGGCCGAGATGACACACAAGCGCCGTCTGTCAGCCCTCGGTCCCGGAGGTCTGTCAAGGGACCGTGCAGGATTCGAGGTCCGCGACGTGCACTACACCCACTACGGCCGACTCTGCCCCATCGAGACCCCTGAGGGCCCGAACATCGGCCTTATCTCCTCGCTCTGCGTATACGCGAGGATCAACGATCTCGGATTTATCGAGACTCCATACAGAAAGGTAGAGAACGGCAAGGTGGACATGTCCCCCGAAGGATGTGTCTACATGAGCGCCGAGGAAGAGGAGGACAAGATGGTCGCACAGGCCAACATCCACCTCGATGACAACGGAGATATCCTCGACGAGCGCATCAGCTGCCGCCACGAGGCAGACTTCCCCGTAGTGACCAAGGAACAGGTACACTATATGGACGTTGCCCCCAACCAGATAGCATCCATCGCAGCATCCCTTATTCCTTTCCTCGAGCATGACGACGCCAACCGCGCCCTCATGGGATCCAACATGATGCGCCAGGCTGTGCCTGTAGTGCGCCCCGAGGCTCCCATCGTCGGCACCGGTCTGGAAAAGGCCGTAGCACGCGACTCCCGTACACAGGTAGTGGCTGAGAGAGATGGAGAAGTGGTATATGTGGATGCCCGCGAGATTCACGTCAAATACGACAGGACAGAGGCCGAGAAGTTTGTGAGCTTCGCCCCCGATGTGACAGTCTACAAGCTGCCTCTGTACCGCAGGACCAACCAGAGCACCTCGATCCATCTCAAGCCCATAGTACGCAAGGGCGAAAGGGTGCGTCCGGGCCAGGTCCTCACCGAGGGATACGCCACACAGGGTGGAGAGCTCGCCCTCGGACGCAACCTGAAGGTCGCTTTCATGCCCTGGAAAGGATATAACTTCGAGGACGCCATCGTCCTCTCCGAGAGGATACTCCGCGAAGACATATTCACCTCGATTCACGTGGATGAGTACATCATGGAGGTCCGCGACACCAAGAGAGGAATGGAGGAACTGACCTCTGACATACCCAATGTCAGCGAGGACGCTACCAAGGACCTTGACGAGCACGGTATCATCAGAGTCGGTGCCAATGTGGAGCCGGGCGACATCCTCATCGGTAAGATCACCCCTAAGGGCGAAAGTGACCCCTCTCCCGAGGAAAAGCTCCTGAGGGCCATCTTCGGCGACAAAGCCGGAGACGTAAAGGACGCTTCTCTGAAAGCATCCCCTTCCCTCTCGGGAACCATCATCGGCAAGAGACTCTTCTCACGCGTGGCAAAGGAGCCCGGCAAGAGAGGCAAGAATGCTCCCAAGGAAGAAATAGTAAAAGCAGAGGAGGATTTCGCCGAGAAGACAGCTGCCCTGCGCAAGCTCTTCATCGACAAACTTATGGTTCTGGTCAAGGACCACAAGAGCAACGGTATCTGGGATCTCTACGAGACAGAGCTGATTCCCAAAGGTACTGTCATCACCCGCGCCATGCTCGAGAACATCAAGTACGAGGACGTCAATCCGGCCAAGTGGACTGCCGACAAGACAACCAACAACCAGATCAAGACCCTCATCAACAACTACCTGATAGCCTACAAGGAGTACGACGCTACTCTCAAGCGTATCAAATACAACCTCACCATCGGAGACGAGCTTCCCTCAGGCATCATGCAGATAGCCAAGGTATACGTAGCCAAAAAGAGGAAAATCCGCGTCGGTGACAAGATGGCCGGACGTCACGGTAACAAGGGTATCGTGGCAAAGGTCGTACGTGACGAGGACATGCCTTTCCTCGATGACGGCACCACAGTGGACATCGTCCTCAACCCTCTGGGCGTGCCTTCCCGTATGAACCTGGGACAGATCTACGAGACTGTACTCGGATGGGCCGGCAAGGAGCTGGGTCTGAAGTTCAGCACCCCGATCTTCGACGGTGCTTCTCTCGACCAGATCTGCGAGTACACCGACAAGGCCGGTCTGCCACGCTACGGAAAGACATTCCTTCGCGACGGCGGCAGCGGAGAGTACTTCGACCAGCCCGCGACCGTAGGCGTAATCTACATGATCAAGCTCGGCCACATGGTCGACGACAAGATGCACGCCCGCTCCATCGGTCCCTACTCCCTCATCACCCAGCAGCCTCTGGGAGGTAAGGCGCAGTTCGGAGGCCAGCGTTTCGGAGAGATGGAGGTATGGGCCCTCGAGGCATTCGGAGCTTCCAATGTCCTCCAGGAGATTCTCACCATCAAGTCCGACGACGTCACCGGCCGCTCCCGCGCATACGAGGCCATCGTCAAGGGCGATCCGATGCCTACACCCGGCATTCCTGAGTCCCTGAACGTGCTGCTGCACGAGCTCCGCGGACTCGGACTGAGCATCAAGTTAGACTAAGTTTGTATTTGACAATTAAGAATTATCCAAGATATGGCTTTCAAGAAAGACAATAAGATCAAAAGCAACTTCAGCCGGATTTCCATCGGTCTTGCCTCTCCTGAGGAGATTCTGGAGAGATCCTCCGGAGAAGTCCTCAAGCCTGAGACTGTCAACTACCGTACCTACAAGCCGGAACGCGACGGACTTTTCTGCGAGAGGATATTCGGTCCCACAAAGGACTACGAGTGCCACTGCGGAAAATACAAGAGGATCCGCTACCGCGGTATCGTCTGCGACCGCTGCGGTGTGGAGGTAACGGAGAAGAAGGTCCGCAGGGAGAGGATGGGACACATCACCCTTACCGTCCCCGTAGCCCACATCTGGTACTTCCGCTCCACACCGAACAAGATCGGAAGTCTGCTCGGCATCGCTTCCAAGAAGCTCGAGTCCGTAATATACTACGAAAGGTACATCGTCATTCAGGCAGGAGCTGCAAAAGATCTCAACATCAATAATCTCGCCCTCCTCTCCGAGGACGAATACCTCGATGTGCTCGACCGCCTGCCCAAGGACAACCAGTCCCTGGACGACAGCGACCCCGAGAAGTTCATCGCAGGCATGGGCGCAGAGGCCATCTACACTCTTCTGGCCGGCCTTGACCTGGACGAGCTCTCCTACGACCTGCGCCACAAGACCGAAAGCGAGACTTCACAGCAGCGCAAGGCCGAGGCCCTCAAGCGCCTGAGCGTCATAGAGGCATTCCGCGAGTCTAAGGACATCAACCGTCCCGAGTGGATGATCATGAAGGTCATCCCCGTCATTCCGCCCGACCTGAGGCCCCTCGTTCCTCTGGACGGAGGACGTTTCGCCACATCAGACCTCAATGATCTCTACCGCCGCGTCATCATCCGCAACAACCGTCTGAAGAAACTCATAGAAATCAAGGCTCCTGAAGTCATCCTGCGCAACGAGAAACGAATGCTGCAGGAGGCCGTTGACTCCCTCTTCGACAACTCACGCAAGTCCAACGCAGTCAAGACCGACGCCAACCGTACCCTCAAGTCCCTCTCGGACTCCCTCAAAGGAAAACAGGGTCGTTTCCGTCAGAACCTGCTCGGTAAACGTGTCGACTACTCGGCCCGTTCGGTTATCGTTGTAGGTCCCGAACTGCACATGCACGAGTGCGGTCTTCCCAAGTACATGGCTGCCGAGCTGTACAAACCCTTCATCATCCGCAAGCTGATTGAGAGGGGCATCGTCAAGACAGTCCGCTCGGCCAAGAAGATAGTGGACAAGAAGGAACCCGTGATCTGGGACATCCTCGAGAACGTGATGAAGGGCCATCCCATCCTGCTCAACCGAGCCCCTACCCTGCACCGTCTCGGTATCCAGGCCTTCCAGCCCAAACTGATCGAGGGCAAGGCCATCCAGCTCCACCCCCTCGCATGTACCGCCTTCAACGCGGACTTCGACGGTGACCAGATGGCCGTGCACCTTCCTCTCGGAAACGCCGCCATCCTCGAGGCCCAGCTGCTGATGCTCGGCTCGCACAACATCCTCAACCCGGCCAACGGAGCGCCCATCACCGTGCCCTCGCAGGACATGGTCCTCGGACTCTACTACATCACCAAGCCCCGTGAAGGTTCCAGAGGTCAGGGAATGACATTCTACGGTCCCGAGGAAGTAATCATAGCCTACAACGAGAAGCGGGTGGACCTCCACGCAAAGATTTCCGTACGTCTGCCCAAGGATCCCGCTGACCCCTCGAAGGGCTTCCGCATCTTCGAGAACACTACTGTCGGACGGGTCATCTTCAATCAGGTCGTACCTCCCGAAGTCGGTTACATCAACGAGCTGCTGACCAAGAAGTCCCTCCGCGACATCATCGGCAAGGTGGTAAAAGTCTGCGGAGTAGCACGTACAGCCCAGTTCCTGGACGACATCAAGTCCATCGGCTACACCATGGCATTCAAGGGCGGTCTGTCGTTCAATCTGGCCGACGTGATCATCCCTCAGGAGAAAGCAGAACTCGTAGAGTCAGGCTACAGTCAGGTGGAGGAGATTCAGGCCAGCTTCAACATGGGTCTTATCACCAACAACGAGCGCTACAACCAGATCATCGATATCTGGACCACCACCAATTCCCGTCTGACCAACATGGTGACCAAGACCATCGAGGCAGACCAGCAGGGCTTCAACCCTATCTACATGATGCTAGACTCCGGAGCCCGTGGTTCGAAGGAGCAGATCCGTCAGCTCTGCGGTATGCGAGGTCTGATGGCCAAGCCCCAGAAGTCCGGTTCGACCGGAGCGGAGATTATCGAGAACCCTATTCTCTCCAACTTCAAGGAGGGCCTCTCCGTGCTCGAGTACTTCATCTCCACCCACGGTGCCCGTAAGGGTCTGGCCGACACCGCGCTGAAGACTGCCGACGCCGGTTATCTGACCCGTAGGCTCGTAGACGTGTCCCACGATGTCATCATCAACGAGGAGGACTGCAAGACCCTCCGCGGTATCGTGGCCACAGCCATCAAGAACAAGGACGAGATCGTCGAGTCCCTCTACGACCGTATCCTCGGCCGTACTTCGGTACACGACATCTACAACCCCCTGACCGGAGAGCTCATCCTCCCCGCCAACGAAGAGATTACAGAGGACATCGCAGCCAAAATCTCGGCTCTGCCCATCGAGCAGGTGGAGATACGCTCGGTGCTCACCTGCGAATCCCGCAAAGGTGTCTGCGCGAAGTGCTACGGCCGAAACCTGGCCACCGGCCGCATGGTCGAGAAGGGAGAGGTCGTCGGAGTAATCGCCGCACAGTCCATCGGAGAGCCCGGTACACAGCTGACCCTCCGTACATTCCACGTCGGTGGTACCGCATCCAGCATCGCCTCGGAATCCGAAATCATAGCCCGGTACGACGGCCGTCTTGAGTTCGAGGAACTCAGAACCGTCACGAAGCACGAGGAGAACGGTGACTTCGAAATCGTCATCGGACGTACAGCCGAGATGCGCATCGTGGACATCAACACCGGCATCACTCTCTCGCAGCACAACATCCCCTACGGAGCCAAGCTGTTCCAGAAAGACGGTGCCAACATATCCAAGGGTGACCGCATCTGCGAATGGGATGCATACAACGCGGTGACCATCACAGAGTTGCCGGGTACAGTCTCGTTCGACAGCCTTGTCGAGGGTGTTACATTCAGGGAGGAAGCCACCGATGAGTTCTCTCTCCACCGTGAGAAAGTAATTATCGAGTCGAGGGACAAATCCAAGAACCCCACCATCCACATCCTTCAGAACGGCAACGAAGTCAAACAGTACAACCTTCCTGTAGGTGCTCACCTGACAGTAGAGGACGGTCAGGAGGTACAGGCCGGAGATGTTATCGTCAAGATTCCGCGCGCCATCGGTAAATCCGGCGATATCACCGGAGGTCTGCCCCGCGTAACCGAGCTCTTCGAGGCCCGCAACCCGTCCAACCCCGCCATCGTTGCGGAGATCAACGGAGAGGTGCAGATGGGCAAGATCAAACGAGGCAACCGTGAGATTATCATCCGCTCCAAGACCGGAGACGAGAAACGCTATCTCGTACCCCTGTCCAAGCAGATCCTCGTACAGGAGAACGACTACATCCGCGCCGGCATGCCCCTCTCCGACGGTGCTGTATCTCCCGCCGACATCCTGGCCATCCAGGGTCCCATCAAGGTGCAGGAGTACATCGTCAATGAGATTCAGGAGGTATACCGCATGCAGGGTGTGAAGATCAACGACAAGCACTTCGAGATCATCGTAAGGCAGATGATGCGTAAGGTACAGATAGTTGACCCTGGCGACACCCGCTTCCTGCCCGAGCAGTTGGTGGATAAATGGGAATTCAACGAGGAGAACGACTCGATGTTCGGCAAAAAGGTCGTACAGGACGCAGGAGACTCTACCGAGCTCAGGCCCGGCCAGATAGTCACCGCCCGCAGGCTCAGGGACGAGAACTCCATGCTCAAGAGGCAGGATCTCAAACTGGTCCAGGCCCGCGATGCCATCCCTGCCACATCCAACCAGATACTTCAGGGTATCACCCGCGCCGCCCTGCGCACCAACAGCTTCATGTCAGCTGCCTCCTTCCAGGAGACCACCAAGGTGCTCAGCGAAGCTGCTATCCGCGGCAAGGTAGACACCCTCGAGGGTCTCAAGGAAAATGTCATCTGCGGCCACCTCATACCCGCAGGTACAGGTCAGCGTGACTTCGAGCGCATCATCGTAGCGTCCATGGACGACTACAACAGAATGGCAGCCGCATCACCCCGCCGCAAGGAAGAATAAAAACAATACTCCACATGAAAAAGTCTGACTGAGAAAATCCAGTCAGACTTTTTTTATATAAAAAAGCCCTGCGGATAAATCCGACAGGGCTTTTTCTACAAATCCGCACTCTGCTAGAATGCGTATCCGAGGCCTACTGAGAAAGTATTCGCCAGAGGAGAATCCTGTGACAGGCCGATAAGATAAGCCGCATTGATAGACATTCCGAGAATCTTGATTCCGGCACCTACAGAAGCATACGAGCCGATTACGAGCTTTTCCTGATTTCCATAGTGATATCCTGCGCTTACCCGTACAAAGTCATTGAAACTGTACTCAGCTCCGATGCCCGAGAAGAATGCTGTCTGCTCGAATGTCATACCGCTCTCCCAGAATACAGATACCGCATGCTTGTCCTCAGCACCGAAACGCTGGATGGTTCCGAGACCGAGCTTGACATTGGCAGGAAGTGCATAGGTAGATGTTCCACCGTAATCAAGCTTGGATCCGATATTGGCGGCTGTCAAGCCTATACGGAGAAACTTGAGGTCAAGCAGAGCTCCGAAATCAGCTGACACCGCACCTCCCTTCTTGGGACCTCCAATGTCACTGAACACATAATTGACATTGGCTCCGAGGGAAAGCATCGGGAGTATCCTGAATCCTAAACCGATACCGGCCTGAAGATCCATAGGGGTGAAAGAACCTGTCACCGCTCCTGCAGCATCTGTAATGTCATAGGGCTTATGCGAGAAGTACTTCACACCGGCCGATATCGTCATGAACTTGGCAATCCTGCCGTATCCGGCAACTCCCGCAACATGATTGGACGAGAACGAGGGCTGCCAGAGAGAATATGCCGCTCCGACCTGGAATGTCTCCTCGTCAAGAGCTGTGGAAGCAATATTGTTCCACATGGAGAAGGCATTGGCCTCCATCACAGTACCGGTTCCGGCCATACTCATGGCAACGGGATCGGGGTTAACATCAAGGAAGGCGCCCGACTGGGCCTGCACTGCTGTCATGGGGAACATAATGGCCGCCGCAGCGCTGATAACTGTTAAATAGGTCTTTTTCATTGGTATACTAAAGTTTTGCTATGTCTGTGGTTATAGTATGACTGCTGCCGTCTGCCGCAGTATAATTAAGTGTCACGCTGTACATGCCGCCTGCAAGAGAGCTCATGTCTATCTGCGCGGGAGAGAAAGGATCGATGGCAAGTCCTGTTTCGGAGAGCACCGTCGCACCCTTGGCAGCCTTTATCTGTATCTGGGCGGTTGCCTCCACACCTGTCCGCACATTGAGGACATCAATGACGGGATTGGGATAGAAATCAGCGGCTCTGCTGCCGTCACGGACGACCACAATGAACGAGCATGACGCCGTAGCATAGGCCTCATCGGTAACAGTCACGGTAACGGTATCCATTCCGAAAGTGGACGGGGATACAGTCAGTGTAGAACCGGTGATACTGGTTCTTACAGAAGATCCGGAAGACTCAACGCCATAACTCAGCACCGTAGCATCAGCATCCGAGAATACTGACGCAAGATCCACGGTAAATGACTCAGACAGCGAATTGAATACTCTGTTCTCAATCGCTGAGACAAGAACCGGCTCCTCATTGGGGATGATGGTGTAGCTGAACTCCTGCGACACCTCGTCAAATCCGTCTGTTACTGTAAGAACTCCGGTATATGTTGTCTCAGACTCAGTCACGGGTGCGTTGAGACCGTAGATTCTCACTGTGACGACTCCGTCCTTATATCCCGAAGTAGCTGCGGGAGAACCGGGTTCGAGTTCATAAGTCAGATTGTCGTTGTCCGCGTCAGAAAGGGCGAAATTCAGTTCGGCACTTTCGAAGGCCTTGATTGTTACCTCAGTACCGTCAACAGGCGTAATCACTGGAGGAGTATTGCCTACCGTCGCATATACAACCTCATTGGAGAGTTCAGAGACACTGCCCATATTGTCCTCTGACTGCACCCTGAAATGATACTCGATATTAGGTGTCAGCCCGTACACTGTATCCACAAGTACATCCCCGGGTTCAAGTTTGCCTGTCAGGACTTCATGCTGAATTACATTCTGACCGGGATTCTCGGGGTCGAGATTCTCCAGAGAGGATGAGGATGCAAACACATTGAACTTATAGGGCTTGTAGCTGTCAACATCGGAAGGGACCGTCCACTGCAGGACAACACTCGAGCCTGCGGAAGACAGGGCCTCCAGATCAGTCACGGGATCAGGCGGCTCCACGCCGAAGGACTTCAAGCAGATGTCGGCATCGATCAGACCGGTACCGAGCAGTCCTTTCATATTGGGATTGTAATCATAGATGATGTCCCGGGTTCCGTTGAGAAGGATATCCCAGCAGTCCTCATTGGTAAAGCCGGGCTGACCGAAAGCCGACACCACCAGGGCCGCTACTCCTGACACATGCGGGCATGCCATCGAGGTTCCCTGCATCTGGCCATAGCTGTTGCCGGGGAGCGTACTCAGAATCATCTTATTTTTATAAGCATCTCCACCGGGAGCCGAAACCTCCACCCACTCACCGTAATTGGTGTAATAAGCCGCTTCGTAGTCCGCACCGATAGAAGCCACGGCGAACACCTCGTCCGCATCCGCTGGATACGACTGGTTCGTAGACTCGTTGGCGGCAGCAAATATGATAATGCCGCCGGCCATGGGGCCAACCTGGTTGCCGTTCTCATCCATACCGGCAAACTTGATGAAATAATCCATCGCAGGTTTCAGCGTAGAAGCAAAATTGCGGTCCACACTCCAGCTGTTCTGGGAAATCACTGCACCGTTATCCGCCGCATAGGTAAATGCAGTCTGGATAAAGGCGCTTCCCGGACTGGTCTGGCAGGACATAAGCCTGACTCCCGGTATTCCCTTGGCATAGTCACCGCCGGCCACACCTGAAACTCCGATGCCGTTGTTGTTGACAGCTGCGACAGTTCCGGCGACATGGGTACCGTGATCCTCAGGAGTTATCGCGCCATTCATTTCGTTGGTGCCCTCTTTTACCGTAAAGTTATAGCCATAGATGTCATCTACATATCCATTGCCGTCATCATCAACTCCGGGCTGGCCGTTGAGCTCGGCCTCATTAATCCACATATTGGCTGCCAGGTCCTCATGCGTATAATCAACACCACCGTCAGTGATGGCGACGATTACATCCTCGCGGCCGGTAGTCACCTCCCATGCAGGGAAAAGATTGATACTCGAACCCTCTTCCTCACCGGGCTTCGTACCGAAGTTCATATAATGCCACTGGTTATTCAACTGAGGGTCGTTGAACGGATAATAGGGTTCGTCAGCAAACTTGATAGGATAAACATACGATACCACCTCCAGATCTCCTGTCGCGTTCAGATCTGCGGCAGCACGGGTTACGGGTACTGTGGGCTCGAAAGCGACTGCATACCACAGGTGAAGTCCCATCTCCCGCTTACGGGCCTCGAACTTCTCCGGACCCGTATAAAGACGTGATACTGACTTTATCTCCAGCTCAGGGAAAGCTGCCGCCAGGGCCATCGGATCCTCAGGCTCACTTTTCATTTTGACTATCAGCTGCCCGGGTTCCACCTGGCCGGGCCCGCGCATCTCTTCAGGATTTGGCTGGACTCTGCGCGAAAAGTCCTCATCCATCGTACATCCTGCAGCCAGGACGGCCGCAGCGAAGAGGATGACTGCTGTTTGGCGTTTTTTCATTTACGTAATTAATTATTAAAGTTTTGCGATATCTGTTGTCATTGTACTCACTGTGCCGTCTGTCCCGGTAAGAGTCAGAGTCACAGTATATATGCCTCCTGCGAGCGAAGACACATCCACAGCTGCCGGCTCAAACGGAGCGACTGCACCCAGCTCCTTGGAAAGAACGGTGCCGCCGTTGGATGCCTGTATGGACAGCATGGCGGCCGATGATGCCGAGCCGGGTCTGATATTGAGAATATCCGTCACAGGATTGGGATACAGATCAGCCGCACGGGAACCATCCCTGACCAGGACCTTGAATGTCTGGGAGACGCGCTCCATCGCTCCGTCTATAGCCGAAACGGTCACCTCCGCCTCACCGTATCCGGAAGCCGAGAGGGTGAGCACACCTCCGTTGACGGCTGCCCTGACTATGTTCTGATCTGTCGAAGAGACAGAGTATGACAGGACATCCCCGTCCGGATCACTGAAATAGTCAGTCAGCTGAATTCCGGGGAAACTCTCTCCGTAACCGAGAACAACATCGGACATCTCCCCTACTATCACCGGAGGCTGGTTGCTCAGGACGGTATAGGTCACAGGAAGTGCGGATGAGAGCCCGAACTCGTCAGTTGCGACGACTCTCATGCTGAATTCTCCTTCTCCGGCCTCTTCTCCACGTATGGTCACACGCCACAATGAATCTCTGACACATGCCACACTTGCTCCTGGAGCATCAAGAAGCTCAACACTCACCGTATGTCCGTCAGGATCGGACACGTAGAACTCCATACGGACGACCTCGTATACCTTGAATACGGTATCCACACCGTTGAGCGGCGTGATGACGGGTGCGCTGTTGGATCCGGAATGAACACTGACAGCATCCGAAAGTGCAGACTCGTTGCCTGCCAGGTCAACTGCTGTATACCTTACGACATAATCCGTATCGAATCCGGGAAGCATCCCTGCCGCCACTGCCTCGTCTCCGGCACGCACACCGTGCGGCAGCTCTGTCTCGAAGTACCCTACTCCGGAAGTAGAGCTGAAATCGCTGAGGGAATAATAGGTCCTTATGAAGTACGGCGCATCATCATCCTCGTCCTCGGGAAGAACTAGGGTTGTTGTCAGGATATTTGACCTGACAGTCACAGACAGCCCGTCCGCATCCACCGGCGAAGGAGCTACAGTGCTTCGCAGAGCAAAAGAGCGGGCGGCATCCACCAGACCGATACCGAGATCCGTACGCTGTTTGTATTCTGTAATATCCCTCGCACCGCTGAGCAGAAGCTCTCTAAGGACATCTGACGTGAAACCGGGGCCACCGAACTCAGACACCAGCAGAGCAGCGACACCCGAGACATGAGGGCAGGCCATGGAGGTACCCTGCATCTCTCCATAATTA
>DWYD01000096.1 GCA_019118865.1 Candidatus Coprenecus merdipullorum
TTCCATGGTTTTATTCTTTTAGATATTCTTATCTTTATTGAGAAAATGCTGCGCCTTGCCGGCGAGTCCGTCAAGCTCGCGGCGGTAGTCTGAATCGGGGAACTCGCTGACGAATGAGAAGTAATCGTCCGTAAACGTCATGTACCTCTCCTTTTGCTTCTCCGGCACGCTGTTCTGAGCATACTTATATGCGGCAAGGGCGGTGTAATACATGATATCCTCGCGGTAGATATTCTCGGCGTCCTCCTTGAGCACCAGCTTGAGGGCGTAGTGGGCCGCCTTGTAGTCCTCTATCGTATAGTACAGCTTGGCAGACTCATACTCCTTGCGGTCCAACCTCTCCTCCAGGTTCTCGATCATGGCATAGCACTGGGGGGTGTAATCATTGACCGGATAGTCCACCAGGTATTCGTTGATAGCGGCAAGAGCCTTATAGGTCGGGGTCTGGTCCAGCTCGTAGCGGTAGGTAGCCTCGAAAAGACAGTCCAGATACATGAAGCGGGCCTTATCTGTAAACGGACTGCGGGGGAATGTGCTGATAAACGACTGGAAAGCCTGTTCTGCGGTGGTCATGTCCCCATAGCAGTAATGCGAGTAAGCCGTATAATATTCCACGGTATCCTCCTGGGCCGTTCCCCGCACTGCAATCTTCAGGCTCTCGAACATCGCCGCTGACTTGGAATACTTGCCGGCATCGAAAAGGTCAAACGCCATCTGATACTTGGCAGGCACATCATGGCTCTCAAGCATCAGCTCGTACTGGCTCTTGCACGACATGGTCATCAGCGCCGTCAGGAACACGGCCGGAAGCAGCGCCGGTTTTGGAAATAAATTCTTCATCATCTCAAGCATTTCGTTCCGAACTTACAAAGATACAATATTTATTTTTAACATATAACTCCAATCTGTACCCCCATACCAATATTATTGCCCACACCCACCTTGACAGCAGCAGTATCCACCACACGGCTCCCACTGAAGACAGAAGGATTACATCCTCCAAATTACTGTGGCTGATACCGATATGAGTATTCAGCCCGTCTATGTCCTCCTTGCGCAGCTTTCCCTTGCCGGCCTCGTCTATCATCGCCGCGGCTCCGTACGCAAGACCCAGGGTATTGGCTACGATCCAAAGCACCGCACAACGCGGAGACAGACCGAACACATGCATCACAGGCCTCAGCGCCCTCGATATGATACGGATGATGCCGAACTCTGCCATTACTGACTGCAGAATATTGAGGGCAAAGATGATAATCAGCATCTTGGGCACCAGTATACAGGTGTCTTTCAGCCAGTCCGACAGCTCTGCGGCAAACTCGGGGCGCACCGGCTCCCGCACCGCCCCGTCCAGCACCGGAATCTCTCCGGGAAGCACCATGTTCAGCACGTATGCAAGAATTATTCCCGAAAATGTACGGACAAGCACCATCCGCACCGCCGGACTGCCGGTCTTCTTCTGTACCGCCGTCTCTACGAACATATTGTGCGAGCAGAGGACCATTACTCCCAATATTGTCACCGCCCTTGAATCCAGGTCCAGTGTCACTGCCGCGGCTATGGCTGAATACATGTTGACAAAATAGCCGGAGACATATGCAAGAGCCGCTTCGCCTGGCAGCCCGAAATGTACGAATATAGGGGAGAGAGCCCTGGAAATCCACTCAATGACACCGAAATACCCCAGCAGCATTATGACGAATGAGACCGCAACTGTGATCCGGATCATCCACAGAGCGGTCCTTTTCGTAGACGGAAGGCACCGCCGTACCGCCGCACCGCTTCTTGCCCTGAACTCCTTAGCTGTCATTTTACAGGTTACAGCGCCTTCGGCTTATTTCAAGTTCCATTTCCTGGTCACCGTCCGCTCCACAGGTCCGATAATGCATGGACGCAGCAGAGGCGCAACGAGCCAGGCAATCTTGTTCACCAGTCCCGGGATCCTGCCGCTTCGGCCTCTGAACATCATATTCAGTGCCTTACGCGCAGCAGTCTCAGGACGGATCATGACACCTATGTGGCGGGCTATCCGGCTGAGCCTGGGACTAAGTCCCACGAGGGGAGTATCGACAGCCCCGAAATAGATGGAGCAGACATTGACTCCTGTTTTCCGGCATTCTGTTCTGAGTGCACGTGTAAAGATTCGAGTAAAGGATTTGGTGGAGGCATAGGTAGTGAGGAAGGGGAAAGGGAACCATGCTGCCAGCGAGGAGATATTCATGATATATCCTCTGTGACGCTCCAGCATGTCCGGGAGGTAATAGCTGCATAGCAGTGCGGTGGCATGGTTGTGCACCATGATGATGGAAGACACCTGTTCAGGTGTTATGTTGCGGAAATGCCTGGCGTGAAGCAGGCCTGCATTATTGATGAGGACCTCCACCTCTGCTCCGGGACGCTGGCGCGACACTATATCACAGACTCTTTTCGGAGCATCTGGTGCGGACAGGTCGATTCCGATGGACAGAAAGTCCAGTTCAGGATGAAGCTCCTCCATCCGTCTCACCACCCCGTCGGTCTCTTCCTGGAAGAGGGCCACGACTATGACATTGTATCCCTTCTGCGCCAGCAACTTTACATATTCCAGTCCCATGCCGGACGAGCCGCCTGTCACCAGAGCGTATTTATTATGATTCTTTATTTCCATTCTATACCTGACACATAATGATATGGGCCGCAAAATTAGAATAAAATTGCTATATTTGCCATTATTTTACTAACCCAAAATCTATAGTTATGGCATCAATCAAAGGCACCAGAACAGAAAAAAACCTCCTGGCATCCTTCGCTGGAGAATCCCAGGCAAGAGGCCGCTACACCTATTTCGCAAGCGTAGCCAAGAAAGAAGGCTATGAGCAGATAGCCGCAATCTTCCTCGAGACCGCAGAACAGGAAAAGGAGCACGCAAAAAAATTCTTCAAATTTCTGGAGGGTGGCATGGTGGAGATAACTTCATCATATCCCGCCGGCGTCATCTCCACTACGGTTGAGAACCTGCGCGCAGCAGCTGAGGGCGAGAACGAGGAATGGACCGTTCTCTATCCCGAGGCAGCGAAAGTGGCCCGCGAGGAAGGCTTCACCGAGATAGCAGTAGCTTTCGAGATGATCGCCAGGGTCGAAGCCGAGCACGAAGCCCGCTACCGCAAGCTCCTCGAGCGCGTGGAGAGCGGCCGTTTCTTTGAGCGCGACGGCGAGATTTACTGGCAGTGCCGCAACTGCGGTTATGTTCACAAGGGCAAGAAGGCTCCTGAGAAATGCCCGGCCTGTCAGCACCCCCAGGCATACTTTGAGCCCAAGAAAGAAAATTACTAACCGTCCTGCCTAATGCAAGACCTGATGCCGCCCGCTGTCATTTCCGGTCCACCGACTCGATAAGACAGCGGGCGGTTCCGTCCCGCAGCATCAGGTCGAGGCGGTCGCCGGGAGTAAGGTCGGCGGCGGACTCAACCGGGCGGTTGCCGAGCAGGACATAGGCACTGCCGGGACGGAGCGTGGCCAGGGGATCGCCCTTACGGACACGGAGCTCCAGCATGTCCAGCTTGCCGGACTCGGCCTTCAGGCGCAGGGCAGTGGCAGTCCTAACCCTCATCCACAGGATATTAAGGGCGTTCTGTTCGTTGCCGGAGCGTAGAGTAAATCCTTTGCGGACACGCATCAGGAGCATGTCCATACGGTTGCGCTCAAGGCGGCAGCGCATCTCGGTGCCGGAGCCTAAGCGGCGGGCGGTCTGCTCCAGCCTCTGACGCATACCGTCGAGCCTGAGCGTGACCGAGGAGCGCAGCCGGTCGCCCATGGCGGTCAGAGATGCGTCCTCCTCCATGAAAGCATTCACTATCAAGTCAGCCAGGGCCGTCGGTGTCTTGACCGAGCGGGCGGCCACTATGTCGCAGATATGCGTGTCGCGCTCGTGTCCCACGGCCACCATCACCGGCAGCGGGAACTGGGCGATGTTCACGGCCAGGTCGTAGTCGTCGAAGCAGACCAGGTCGGCCACGGCCCCGCCTCCGCGCAGCAGCAGCACCGCATCATAAACCTCCCCGGCCTCCAGATCAGCCATTACCGCATCCAAGGCGGCGATGATGCCCTCCGGTGCTGTCGGCCCCTGCATCGGTGCCTGATAGAGACGGGTGTAGAACCGGAAACCGTAACCGTTGTCGTAGAGGTGGTGCATGAAGTCCCCGTAGCCCGCCGCCGTCTCAGAAGTGATCAGGGCGAAGCGCCGGGGCAGCCGGGGCAGCGGCAGGGTGCTGTTCATGTCCAGCATACCCTCCTTGCGCAGCCTCTCCAGGGTCCGCTGCCGGGCCAGTTCCACCTCCCCGAGGGTAAAAGCCGGATCTATGTCCTCGATGCTCAGGCTCATCCCGTAGACCTCCGAATACTGCACCCTCACCAGTACCAGCACGGTCATACCTGCCTCCAGCCGGCGTCCCGTCCCCCGGAAAAAGGCCGACTCCACCAGAGTCCGCCTCGACTTCCAGATGACCGCCTGGGCCTTTGCGCTGAACAGATCCCGCCCGGAGCCCTTCTCCACCAGTTCCAGGTAGCAGTGCCCGTTATTGTGCATTTTCATATCATGGATTTCCGCCCGCACCCATACCGGAACGGGGAAATTGTCCGCCACAGCCCCCCGTATCCCCTGCAGCAGCCGAGTCAATGTGATGTATTCCTGCATATTTTTATCGTCTTTTTATCATTCACGAACATTGCCTAAATCCGCAAAATAGCTTATTTTTGTAAAACTTTAAAATAAAAAATACGCATAATATGAAAAAATTAATCCTCGCCATCCTCTCCGTACTGCTCTTTTCAACCGTTGCTCCAGTAAATACTGCTGCAAAAGTCAAGCCCTATAAATTCAAAACTCAAGATAGCGACATAGCGTACCTATGTGCAATGAATGATTTCCATTATAGGACCATCAATCCTAACGGCTCGGCACTCCTTAGTGCCAGTATTGACAGAATTAATGGCAATCGCTGGATATGGTTTTATATGCACCATCCTTCCGCAGACTCCCCGGAGAGGATGCTGCGGAACATGATAGTTCAGCAGCCAGACAGCACTCTGCTCATACCGTCATCAACCATTACTCTGAATAACGGCGAGACATTCACGGCTCCAATGACACTGTTTGAAATAGATTCATTTGTCGCCACAACAACTGATGAAGGAAGATTCGGAATTGCGATAAACTGCAAGGATGTCACCAGCAGCAACTACAAAGACCTGTCCACCATGGACATGCTTACACGTCGCCAGTATTTCATTTCTCAGCTGGCCAAGTACAATATCCATGAAATACAGATTGAAGGTTACACATTCTTTTTTTCTCCAGGATTTCACTCCGCCGCTACTTTCAAAGCAATGTTTGACAGACTTTCGAAAAAAGACAAAAGGACATCCTGAGCCAGGAAGAATACAGCCAGTCGAAAAAGTCTTGGCGCGGTATGGAAAATTTGCTACTTTTGCCGTTTTAAATAAGGTATGATTATCAAGACGGCCATATTTCAGGGAAGCAGCACCAACGTGACGCAGAAACCGAAGCTGAGGGCGCCCGAGTACGCATTCATAGGACGCTCCAACGTGGGCAAGTCCTCGCTTATCAACATGCTGTGCGGCCGCAAGGACCTGGCCAAGACCTCGTCCATGCCAGGCAAGACGATACTGGTCAACCATTTCCTCATCAACGGGAAGTGGTATCTGGTGGATCTGCCCGGCTACGGCTTCGCAAAGGCCTCGAAGAAGGCGCAGGCCACCCTGAAAGCCATGATAGAGGACTACGTCAGCCACTCGGAGGAGCTCGCACGGCTCTTCATCCTGCTGGACTCCAGGCACGAGCTGCAGGAGATAGACCGCAGCTTCATCACCGCGGTGGCTGGAGCCGGCATCCCCTTTACCGTCATCCTGACCAAGTGCGACAAGCTCTCCAAATCGGCCCTGGACCGCAGTCTGGACTACATGATCCGCACCATCGGCACCATACAGCCTGAGGTAACCGTCATACCCGCCTCCTCCGAGAAACGCATCGGCAAGGAGGCCATTCTGGACGTTATAGATGCCGACCTGAAGGGAGCAGCGGCAGAAACAACTGAAGACAAACGATAAAATACTGACCATATGAATCACACCACAACCCACACCCACGGTATCAAGATCTTCTCCTGCAGAGGATCCCGTTATCTGGCCGAGAAGATAGCCAAGTCCCTCGGACTCGACCTCGGCGCATCCATCGTAACAGACTTCAGCGACGGCGAGTTCCAGCCCGCCTTCAACGAATCCGTCCGCGGAACCACCACCTTCATAGTGCAGTCCACCTTCCCTCCCCTGGACAACCTCTTCGAGCTCCTGCTCATGATCGACGCCGCGCGCCGCGCATCGGCCTACAAGGTCATCGCCGTCATCCCCTACTTCGGATGGGCCCGTCAGGACCGCAAGGACCGTCCCAGAGTATCCATCGGAGCCAAGCTGGTGGCCAACCTTCTGGTAGCCGCCGGCTGCGACAGGGTCATCACCACCGACCTGCACGCCGACCAGATCCAGGGCTTCTTCGATTTCCCGGTAGACCACATATACGCCAGCACCATCTTCATGCCCTACCTGCGCGACATGCAGCTGGAGAACCTCTCCATCGCCGCACCCGACATGGGAGGCGCCAAGAGAGCCAACAACTATTCCCGCGTACTCGGCTGCCCCATGATTATCTGCCACAAGTCGCGTGAAAGGCCCAACGTCGTAGGCTCCATGACCGCCATCGGTGATGTCGAGGGCCGCAACATCGTCATCATCGACGACATGATCGACACAGCCGGCACCATCACCAAGGCCGCCGACATGCTCATGGAGAAAGGCGCCCTCAGCGTCAGGGCCATGGCCACCCACCCCGTGTTCTCCGGCCAAGCCTACGAGCGCATCAACAAGTCCGCCCTTCAGGAAGTGGTCGTAACCGACACCATTCCCCTGAGAGCCCCGGCAGGCACCGACCTCTCGAAATTCACCGTCCTCTCCGTAGCCGACATGTTCGCCGAGGTCATCGACCGCATCTACAACTACAAGTCCATCAGCGATGCATTCGGGTTCTAACATCGGGGACGTACACAGCCGCATCATCCGCACCATCCGGGACTTCTTCGCTCAGGCGAGGATGTCCCGGGCCGTGCTGGGTCTCTCAGGAGGCTTAGACTCGGCGGTAGTGGCGGCTTTAGCCACCGAGGCCTTGGGCAAGGACAATGTCACCGGCATCCTCATGCCCTCCTCCTGGTCCACCGTCCACTCCGTCAATGACGCGGTGACCCTGGCCGACAATCTCGGAATCAAATACCACATCGTCCCCATCAGCACCGTCTACGACCGGTTCATGAAGGAGGCCGAGCCTCTCTTCGAAGGGGACTTCCACTGGGACACCACCCAGGAGAATCTCCAGGCCCGCATCCGCGGCACCATCCTGATGCTCTACTCCAACCGGCACAGGGCCCTGCTCCTGAACACCACCAACAAGAGCGAGCTCTCGATGGGCTACGGCACCCTCTACGGCGATCTCTGCGGCGCACTGATGGTCATCGCCGACCTCTACAAGACCGAGGTCTACGAGATGGCCGCCTGGATCAACCGCAACGGCGAGGTCATCCCCTCCTCGACCATCACCAAAGCCCCCTCGGCCGAACTCAAGGAAGGCCAGAAGGACACCGATTCCCTACCGCCCTACGACGTCCTGGACCCGATACTATACCGCCTCAACGAGGGCGGCTGCAGCGCGGAACAGATTTTGCAGGAAGGCGTGGACAAGGGGCTCGTGGACAGAATCATCCGGCTCCGCAAGGCAGCGGCTTTCAAGGTCCACCAGCTGGCCCCCATGATACGGCTGAGCACCGCCCCTCTCCTGGACAGGAGCAAATGGGTGGAGCCGGCGGAATAAATAATAATAGGTACAATGGAAATTCTAATCGCAGCAATCATCTTCGTAGGCCTTGCGGTCCTAATCATGTGCTTCAACATCATCTTCCGGAACAAGCCCTTCCCCGACAGTGAGATAGGGCACAGCAAGGAGCTCCGCAAGCGGGGCATCGTCTGCGCCAAGGAGGAGGAGATGAAGCTCTGGGGACCCAAGCGGGGAGGCGCCGCCACCTGCGACGGGGCATCCTGCTCTGACTGCGGCCTCAACGCCCTGGGCAGCTGCGACCACCATCCCGCAGAACAGAAGAAATAGAACAAGAAAAAGAGTATGAGTTTAGTAGCCATAGTAGGACGACCCAACGTAGGTAAATCGACCCTTTTCAACCGCCTTGTAGGCATGCGCCAGGCCATCGTCGACGAGACGGCCGGAGTCACCCGCGACCGCCATTACGGCCAGTGCGAGTGGTGCGGCACCACCTTCTCGGTAGTGGATACCGGCGGATACACCTCCAACTCGGAGGACGTCTTCGAGGAAGAGATCCGCAAACAGGTGACGATAGCCATCGAGGAGGCCGACGTGATCCTCTTCTTAGTGGAGGTAGGCACCGGCATCACCGACTTCGACGAGGAGATAGCCGACATCCTGCGCCGCAGCGCCAAGCCCGTCCTGCTGGTGGTCAACAAGGTGGACAACGCCGAGAAACGCTTCGACTCATACCAGTTCTACTCCCTGGGACTGGGTGATCCCTGGGACATCTCCTCGGCCAACGGCAGCGGCACCGGGGACATGCTGGACAAGCTCGTCTCCATGCTCCCGGCGGACAAGGCCGTGGAAGACCCGCACGCCGGAGTTCCCCGCATCGCCATCGTAGGCCGCCCGAACGCCGGCAAGTCATCCATCACCAACGCTTTCCTCGGGGAGGAGCGCAACATCGTCACCCCCGTGGCCGGCACCACCCGCGATGCGGTGGAGTCGTACTACAACAAGTTCGGCCACGAGTTCATCCTCGTCGACACCGCCGGCCTCCGCAAGAAGACCAAGGTCAGCGAGGACCTGGAGTTCTACTCCGTGATGAGGGCCATCCGCGCCATCGAGCACTCCGACGTCTGCATCCTGATGATCGACGCCCAGTACGGAGTCGAGGCCCAGGACATGGCCATATTCAACCTCATCCTCAAGAACAGCAAGGGCTGCGTGGTGGCCGTCAACAAGTGGGACCTCATAGAGAACAAGACCAACAACACCATGAAGGAATACGCCGAGTCCATCCGCAAGCGGCTCGCCCCCTTCAGCGACATTCCGGTCATCTTCACGTCGGTAATCAAGAAACAGAGAATCCTCGACGTACTGGACGCCGCCGCCAAGGTCTGGTCCAGCTACTCCCAGAAAATACCCACCTCCACCCTCAACGAGGTCATGCTCGAGGAGATCGAGAACTATCCTCCCCCCTCGACCAAGGGCAAGTTCATCAAGATCAAGTACGTCACACAGCTGCCTACGCCCTGTCCCTCATTTGCGTTCTTCTGCAATCTGCCGCAGTACATCGGGGCACCTTACAAGAGGTATCTGGAGAATAGGCTGCGCTCGCACTTCGACTTCACCGGCTGCCCCATCCGCATCTTCATGCGCCAAAAATAGCCGGTGCGTCATAGCGGGCAATCTGGGGGGGGGCGATCTGCTGCGCCATTATCGTCGCAGGGCTCAGTCATTTACGCCCAGGAGACATCGCACCCTCATCCCCTTTCCACAACGGCAGCATTTCCCGCATTTCGGTGCCATTGCGGTACAGACATTTCAGCCTCACCTCGCCTACAGGCCATACGGAGGACATTGCTCCTTCACGCAACTTCCACAACGGCAGCATTTCCCGTATTTTCCTGCCGTTGCGGTATTGCTTTTTTCGCCGCACCCACTCTACAAGCCTTCTGGAAGGCATTGTTCTTCCGTTCCACCTCCACAACGGCAGAAAAAACCGCAATTCACTGCCGTTGCGGCACTCGTAAACGCTTCAGAGCTGGAAAATGCAAGCCGCGATACCACAGACAACGCAGCAGTTTGCCCGCCATGAAGCGTTTACTACTGTTTTTCGATTTTGAGCTGCTCGATATAATTTCCGGCGTCGTTGGTCTTGACGAGAATCGTGACCGTAAAGATATTGCCGCCGCTGTCCAGATTGCCGACGGCATACTCCATAGGATAGGTACCGCTCTTGTAGACTATCTCGAAGTTGCGCGGAGTATAGTTGGTGAAGAAGTTGCGGATAATCTGACGGGCTTGGGAACGGCTGCAGTCAGAAACGGTGCCCATCACATTGACCTGAAGGTTATCCGCAAACCAGGCGGCCAGGCACTCGGCATCACCACGCTGAAGGTATTTAGCTATAGGAACGAATACGCTGCACTCCCCCGCGCTGTCGGAAGTCATGTGCGTCAAGTCCTGCGATGATGCCTTCAGCGGGAAAAATGACAGAAGTCCAAGTATCAAAACCAACCTGTTCATCGTACTGTTCCTGTTTTTGTTCACACAATAGCAAATTTCAGGCCAATCATGGTGCAAATTTTGCTACATTTGTAGGCTGAATAAGCTGACTGTATGAAAATCACCCTGATAACCATAGGTAAAACTACCTTTGACTTTGTCAAGGAAGGTATGGCCATGTACGAGAAACGCATAGGCCGGTACCTGAACTACACCAGGGTGGAGATTCCGGCGCTCCAGGGCACAGCGTCACTTACTCCTGAGGAAATCAAGGAAAAGGAAGGTCAGCTCATCCTCAAGAAAATCAAAGATGGGGACAAGGTAATACTCCTCGATGAAAAAGGCACAAGATACACCTCTACGGCCTGGGCGGCGTACCTGGGTCATCTGGCGGATACCGGTTGCAAAAGTCTTGTATTCGTCATCGGTGGTGCCTACGGATTCTCCCCTGGCATAAGGAAGTCCGCATCCGGAATGCTCTCGCTGTCGGACATGACCTTTTCCCACCAGATCATCCGCCTATTTTTCACAGAGCAGCTCTACCGTGCCATGACAATTCTCCGCGGCGAGCCATACCACAACGAATAATACTGCGGGACGTCATGAATACATTTTCCAAACATATCAGAAGGTTACTCTCAGAGAACAGAATTTCTCTGTTCTGGGCTATGGCCCTGTGCTGCTTCCTGCTCTCGTTCTTCCACATAAATCCCTCATCATCCGACAGAAGGACCGGCAAAGTGGAAAGGATGCTTCACAAAAGGGAGAATATATTGCAGAGGTACGTGGACAAAGCCCTTGAAATTCCGGAGGATCAGTGGCTTGACTTCGATGATTTCCCCGAGGATATGGTTCTGTACAGATATGTTGACGGAGAACTCCAGAGCTGGATAAACACCTTTCCCATAAGCAACGACGGACTGTACCCCGGGACTTCATGGTACAGGATCCACGACCTGCTGAACCGGAACATTTTCAATCTGCCCCTAGCCTTCCTCGATGACAGTCCCCAGTATGTAAATCTTGGGCATTCATGGTATCTCGTAAAGCAGTTCGAGAAAGACAATATGCTGGTCATAGGAGCCATAGAAATCATGGTTCAATACTCGTCCGAGAACTCCGTCCTACGCAACTCCGTCAACCGGCGCATCGGCCTGAGTCCACCTTACGTCACAGCCCCCGTATATATCGATGACATAAATGTTGTGTATTCCTCCGACGGAACACCTGTATTCTCTGTCCTGCGCAACGAAAGCCTGAGCGACAGCAGCCACCGGCCCTCCGGCATGCGGTGGGCCGCCATGGTCATGGCCCTGATGGCCATTCTGTCCTTCCATAACCGGTACAGGAGCATCGTATCGCTGTATTTCACCCTTGGAGGCATACTCCTGATGCAGATTTGTTCCTTTATGATGATAAAGGATGTCCCGGCGGACACTGAGCTGTTCTCTCCAATGCTCTACGCCGACGGCAATTTCAACTCGTTCGGAGCGCTGATGATATTCCACATCTTCGTTCTGCTCTACTGTATCGCAACCTACTCCTCCAGAAAGATTATTCTCAAGGACATCTGGAACTCACGGCCTGCTGCCCGCAAGATAAAAACCTCTGCCATAGGCCTGGCCATAATCCTTCTTGGATGCTACATCCACATATCGTTCAGATCACTCATACTCAACTCAAGCATCAATTTCGACCTTTTCCAGATTAACAGCATATCCGTCTACACAATAATCACTTTCATCATCTACGGCCTGCTGTTCCTGGCGATGCTCCTTCTCCTCAACATTCTGTTACCTACTGCCTTCAGCAGCTACAGGACAAAGCGTAAACGTCACTCAAAGCGTCTGATACTAAGCTACGTCCTGGCAGTTTCGATATACACCACCTCCTGCGTCGGCATTTTCAGTTTCCAGAAAGAATGCGAGAACATACGGGTTCTCACAGGACGTCTGGCAATCGAAAGAGACCTTTCGCTGGAGATGCAGCTGCAGGCTATCGAGAAAAGTATCATAACAGACCCGCTGATACGCCGTCTGACAGGCAATCCCGAGTACGAGAACATTATTCTCAACAGATTGGCTGAAAGATATTTCTACAATATTCTCCCAGAATACGACATCCGCCTGACAGTATGCAGTCCCATCCACAGCATCCTTACAGAGGACTATCCAGGGCCTGTCAACTGCTTCAATTATTACAAAAACATCATCGACACATATGGCGTAAAGCTGTCCGAGAGCTCCGCTTTTTACTACCTTGACTATTTCAGGAACAACATCAGCTACCTCGGGGCCTTCTCCATCATCCGTGAAAGGACACACTACGATCTGTACCTGGAGATAGACTCAAAGATAAGTTCCGACAATATAGGCTATCCGTCCGCACTTCTGGACAACCTTAATCCGGCTGCAAACACGGTCAGATACCCCTACTCACTCGCCAAGTACCACAGCGGACGGCTGACCAGTCACCAGGGCAGATACAATTTCCCCGTATCCATCAATGTCTACAGTTTCGAAGAAGGATTTTCCCATTACTTTATGGAAGAGACTGTACTGTTCGTCAACAAGCTGCCCGGAACCAACATGATAGCCGTAAGCCGGCCTGCACGCGGAATATTCCCGACCCTTATCTCATTCTCCTATGTCCTGCTGTGTTTCGGCATCCTGCTGATAGCACTTCCCAGACTTTTCCGCAAACGCAACCGCGAAACCCTGTTCCGTCCCAAACGGTCATTCCGCATGAAGATGACCGTCCTGCTCACGGCATCCATGGTAGGAGCTCTCATACTGATGGCTATCGGCAGTGTGTTCATCATCATCGGCTACATCAACGGCAACAATAACATGATGATGGAAGAGGCCATGATCTCAGTTCAGAATACCCTGACCAAGATGACCCGCACGACCGAGAACTTCAACAAGCTCAACACGGCCGAGGTATTCAAGGCCATGAATGCCGTAGCTCAAAGTTCACAAGTGGATATCAACCTTTTCGATCCGCACGGAAAACTGATCCGCACCACCAAGCCTGAAGTATTCAACGAATACCTGGCCAGTTCCCGCATGAACTCCACGGCATACCGCGACCTGGTATACAACAGACGGATGCAGGTAATTCAGGACGAACACATCTCCACACTTTCCTACCACTCTCTATATACCCCCATATATAATGAGAAGGGCGTACTGCTTGCAATAGCAAATATACCTTTCTTTATAAATGACACCAGCTTCGAATACGATGCCACGCCAATCATCGCAGCCATCGTAAACCTGTACCTCATACTCATCATCATCGCCCTGTTCATCGGCATCACCATGTCCAACTCCATCACCAGACCTCTAAGGGAAATCAGCCGCAATATGCAGTCCATGGACATCACACATAAAGTAGGGCACATCAACTACAAGGGCGACGATGAGCTGGGCCTGCTCGTCAGGACCTACAACCAGATGATTGACGATCTTGACCGCAGCGCAAAAGAGCTGGCCAGGAGCGAGAGAGAACAGGCATGGAGCCAGATGGCCCGCCAGATAGCACATGAGATCAAGAATCCGCTCACTCCCATGAAACTGAGCATCCAGCATCTCGTGCGCATGAAGATGCAGGGCCGGCCCGAATGGCAGGACCGCTTCGAGGCCCTCGCAGCCTCGCTCATAGAGCAGATAGACATTCTGTCCAACACGGCCAGCGAGTTCTCCAGTTTCGCAAAACTCTACAAAGAAGAGGAGACGGAAGTCGACCTTGTGGAGATTCTCACGGAACAGAAAATTCTATTCGACAACAGGGACAACATTGAGATGAATTTCCACCGCCGTGTGGAAAAGGCCGTGGTCCTGGCAAGGAAAGAGCAGATAACAAGGACTTTCGTAAACCTGATAACAAACGCAATTCAGGCCGTAGAGAACAAGGAGCAAGGAATAATAAACATCACACTGACAATGGCTCCGGGGCGGTACCGGATAGACGTAGAAGACAACGGCAGCGGTGTTTCTGAAGAGAATCTTGGAAAACTGTTCAGTCCGAACTTCACTACGAAGACCAAGGGCTCAGGCCTGGGCCTCGCCATCTGTAAAAGCATTATCGCACAGAGCCATGGTGACATCTACTACACCAAGTCACAGGAACTCGGCGGAGCGGACTTCACCGTAATCCTGCCGACTTATACCGAAGTATCTGAGGACTACACTTAAAACAACATTCAGTTGGGAAGGGCGAACATCATCACATCGTCCTTTGTGATACGCGCGTTGGAAAGTATAAGAAGACGCTCAACGACGTTGCGCAGCTCACGGATGTTGCCGCTCCAGGCGTGGTTGCAGAGCTCCTCTACGGCATCTGCGTCTATCTCCTTGACCGGCTTTCCGGACTCCTGGGATATCTGCTTGATGAAGTGATCGATAAGCATCGGAATGTCTTCCCTTCTTTCGGCCAATGACGGCACGCGGATGACGATGACGCTTATACGGTGGTAGAGGTCCTCGCGGAAATTGCCTTTCTCGATTTCCTCCTTCAGATTCTTGTTGGTGGCAGCCACGACCCTGACATTGACAGTGATATCCTTGTCTCCGCCGACCTTGGTCAGCTTATTTTCCTGCAGCACGCGCAATACCTTTGCCTGGGCCGCAAGCGACATATCACCTATCTCGTCCAGGAAGAGAGTACCGCCGTCAGCCTGTTCGAACTTGCCCTTGTGCTGCTTCTGCGCACCCGTGAAAGCGCCTTTCTCGTGACCGAAAAGCTCGCTTTCTATCAGCTCGCTCGGGATAGCAGCACAGTTCACCTCTATAAACGGCATGGAAGAGCGGTCGCTTTTCTCATGCAGCCACCTGGCCACCAGTTCCTTACCGGTACCGTTGGCACCTGTTATGAGTACCCTCGCATCGGTCGGGGCCACACGGTCTATCATATTCTTGATACGGACAATGGCAGGCGACTCGCCGATAATCTCCTGCACCCCGCCTACCTTCTTCTTGAGAATCTTGGTCTCGCGGACGAGAGATCCTTTATCAGTAGCGTTTTTCAGTGTTATGAGTATCCTATTGAGATCAAGAGGTTTCTGGATGAAATCAAAAGCACCTTTCTTTATGCATTCAACAGCCGTATCTATAGACCCGTGACCGGAAATCATCACCACGGGTGTCTCGTTGCCGCTCTCCGCGAGCTTGTCCAGCACCTCCACTCCATCCATCCCCGGCATCTTGATGTCACAGAATATCACATCAAAATTGGTAGCTGCAGCGGCTTCCAGCCCCGATGTCCCGTCCTCCGCCAGCGTTATCTGATGCCCTTCGAACTCAAGAATCTCCTTGAGAGTGTTGCGGATGCTCCGCTCATCGTCTATGATAAGTACTTTCATTGTATTTCAAAATTTCGTCTGACAAATATACAACTTTAATGCCGTAATTCCGACAGTTCTTTCTATCTTTGCTAACTATTCGAGTTATGGAACAGTTTATAGTATCAGCCAGAAAATACAGACCGGACACTTTCGAGTCGCTCATCGGCCAGGAGAACATCGCCAGGACCCTGAGGAACTCCATCTTGCGCGGGCAGCTCGCCCATGCATACCTCTTCTGCGGACCGCGCGGAGTGGGCAAGACCACCACGGCCAGAATCTTCGCAAAGTCCATCAACTGCCTCAACCCGGGTCCCGACATGGAGCCCTGCGGTAAATGTGAGTCCTGCCTGTCCTTCGCCGAGGGCCGGTCCTACTGCATCCATGAACTCGACGCGGCCTCCAACAACTCCGTGGACGACATCCGCAACCTCACTGACCTGGTGCGCATCCCTCCCCAGGTCGGCAAATACAGCGTCTACATCATCGACGAGGTACACATGCTCTCGTCCGCGGCATTCAATGCGTTCCTGAAGACCCTCGAGGAACCGCCCTCCCACGCTATCTTCATCCTGGCCACCACGGAGAAACACAAAATCCTCCCGACTATCCTATCCCGCTGCCAGACCTTCGACTTCAACCGCATCAGCGTCCCCGACATCGTGCGCAACCTCACGGACATCGCCGCCAAGGAGGGCATCACCATAGACAATGAGAGCCTCCACGTCATCGCCGTCAAGGCCGACGGAGCAATGCGGGACGCCCTCAC
>DWYD01000097.1 GCA_019118865.1 Candidatus Coprenecus merdipullorum
CATGAGTGCCGGCGGCAAGAGGGTCCGGGTGGTGACGATGGGCTGCTCGAAGAACCGGGTGGACTCAGAGCACCTGCTCATGCAGCTGGCGGCTGCGGGCTGGGAGGTGTCTCCTGAGGAGGTGCCTCTGGAACAGGCCGGGGTGGATACGCTCATCATCAATACCTGCGGTTTCATCCTGGATGCCAAGGAAGAGTCGGTGGATGCCATACTGGAGGCAGTAGAAGCCAAAAAAAAGGGAATTATTTCAAGACTTCTGGTAATGGGATGCCTTTCCCAAAGATACAGGAAAGAGCTCCCTTTAGAGATTCCGGAGGTAGACGGATGGTTCGGGGCTTTCTCAACAGCCCCTTTGCTGAAGGCCATGTCGGTAAAGCCGGATCCGGCATTGGAGACTGAAAGATACCTTACGACACCTGGACATTATGCCTATCTGAAGGTTTCGGAAGGCTGTGACCGCAGGTGCTCCTATTGTGCCATACCCGGTATCCGGGGAGGGCATGTCTCGGTGCCGGAGGAGAAACTTCTGAAAGAGGCGGAATCCCTGGTCCGGGGAGGCGTGAAGGAACTTATTGTCATAGCTCAGGATACGACCTATTACGGTCTTGACCTGTACGGTGAGCGTCGACTGGGCCGTCTGCTTTCCGGACTGAGCGGGATAGATGGAATAGAGTGGATCCGTCTGCTTTATTCCTACCCGGCGGCATTTCCGGAGGATGTGCTTGAGATTATGGCGTCATCTCCGAAAATATGCAGATATCTGGATATCCCGCTGCAGCATTCGGCGGATCCGGTGCTGAAAGCGATGCGCCGTTCGATTGATGCGCGTACGACCAGGAGTTTGGTTGAGAGTTTCCGCAGCAGAGTTCCTGGCATTGTTTTGAGGACCACCATGATGGTGGGACATCCGGGAGAGGGGGAAAGGGAGTTTGAGGACCTGCTCTCATTTGTGAGCGAGTACCGTTTCGAACGCCTTGGGGCCTTTGCATATTCGGAGGAAGAAGGAACATGGGGGGCACAGAATTTGAAGGATACAGTACCGGAATCAGTCAAGCAGGAACGTCTGGATGAACTTATGGAGCTGCAGGCTGCGATATCATTGAAATACAATGAGAGCCGCATCGGAGGAGTTGAACGTGTGCTGGTGGATTCATGTGATGTCTCAGCACGTGTCTGCTCCTGCCGTTCTTCGGGGGAGGCCCCTGAGGTTGACGGCGAAATCCTTTTAGAGTGTCAGAAAGGACAGTCGCTGCCGGTGCCGGGTGAGTTTGTTGATGTGCGCATAACCGGTGCTGATGAATACGATCTCAATGCTGAGCTGATATAAAAAATATAACCAGGATGAGAAATTTATTGCTGATGATAACATTGCCGCTGTTATGGATACTGACTTCATGCGGCCCTGTCACATACACTATTCCGGTGGAGAGACGTATCGGGGTAGATAGTGACTTGAATTTTCATGGGACACTCCCGGGAATCATTTCCATAGTAGGACGCGGAGACAGCGATTCCACGCTGCAGTCTGCATTCTCAATCGGTATAGCCGAGCGCCTGGAAGCGGATCTCGGATTGGATTCAGGCGCCGTACCCATTTATTGTATGTATGAAGACGAGGTGCACCTGGAAGACAGTGTTTTCCTGTCCTATCTGCATGCAGCGACGGGTGTGGACTTCTTGATAGCAGTTGATTCCATGGAAGTTGGAGAATTTACGGTGGCATTTCCCGAGGAAAAAGCATATTCGGGAGGCAGTTTTCTTCAGCAAAGTGTAGTATCCCTGCCTTATACTCTGAAAGTGATGGTGTTTTCCAACCAGTTGCCCGGACCTGTCGAAGCCTGGCGTGACAGCGATGTGCTGGAATGGACATTGTTGGCCGAGACTAATCTGACAAGACTGAGGGCTGTAGAAAAGGTGGACAGTGAGCTGGACGTTTCGTTCAGAACCGTAGGCGGATCTTTTGCCGAAAGGTTTGTACCGCAGTGGGAGACTGTCAATATGATGATATATGTGTACGATGACAGGAACTGGACAGAGGCCTGTCGGCTGGCGTGGCTTTTCGAATGGGATAAGGCTATGGAAATATGGTATGATGAGGCGGATAGCCCGGACATAAGGAAGGCTGCCTGTGCGGCTCACAATCTGTCAGTGGCCTGTGAGATTTTGGGTCTTGAGGAATCGGCCGCTATATGGAAATCCCGCTTCGAGGAACTGAATGAACGGAAAAATAAATAATGTATGGTGCACTCAATGACCGGATACGGCAAGTCCGAAGTGACTTCCGGCAATCACAAGTATACAGTGGAGGTGCGTTCGCTCAACGGAAAGAGCGGTGACGTCTCCCTCAAGTCATCACTTCTTCCGCGTGACAAGGACCTGGAGTTCAGACAGTATGTCTCCAAGGCCCTGGTGCGTGGCAATATCGATATTTTTCTTACCTCCGAGACAGTCCGGAGTTCGTCCGCAAGGCAGATAGACCGGAGCCTCTTTCAGGATTATTTCCGACAGATATGCGATATAGCCTCGTCCATGGAACTGGATCCGAGGGAAGATTTTATGTCTTCCATGCTGGTGTCTTCCGTCCTGCGTCTGCCGGACGTGGTGTCGGCCGAGAAGGAGGAGCTTTCCGATGAGGACGTGGCTGCTATAGGAGAAGCTCTGCATGAGGCTGTGGAAGCTCTGAAGGCTTTCCGTGCCCGCGAGGGGGCGGTACTCCGGAACGACCTGCTTACACGGGTGGACAATATCGAGCATATCCTCGCTGAAGCGGAGGCATTCGAGGCGGAGAGAGTGCCGGCAGTGCGGCAGAGGATACTGGCCAGGATGGAGGAGATGGCCCTGGCTCCTGATCATGACCGTCTGGAGCAGGAAATGATATTCTATCTGGAGAAGCTGGATGTCAACGAGGAGAAGGTCCGCCTGCGCCAGCATTGCCGTTATTTCCGTGATACCATGGACAATGAGGAATGTCCCGGTCGTAAACTGGGTTTCATCGCCCAGGAGATGGGACGCGAGATCAATACCCTGGGTTCTAAGTCCAACCATGCCGGAATGCAGAAATGCGTGGTCCGGATGAAGGATGAGCTGGAGAAGATAAAGGAGCAGGTGCTCAACGTACTGTAGGATACTCAACCAATCAATAAGCACTAACTACTTAATATTAACCTTGTTATGAGACGCTTTGCCATCACTGCAATGCTGGCCCTCATTCCTGTCCTGGCCATGGCCGGAACGGACCGTGAGGAGGCCCGCCTGCTGCGCTTCCCCTCAGTGGGATGTGACAGGATAGCTTTCACCTATGCAGGTGATCTGTACACTGTGTCCATCGACGGAGGCGAGGCCACCAGGCTGACATCCGGCGAAGGATTCGAAATCTTTTCCAGATTCTCTCCGGACGGCAGAACCATCGCATTTACCGCCCAGTATGACGGCAACACCGAGGTATATACCATTCCTGCCGAAGGCGGTGTTCCCCACAGAGTTACCTACTCATCCTCTGTAGTCCGCGACAATATCGGTGACCGCGTCGGTCCCAACAACATAGTCATGTGCTGGACTCCCGACGGCAAGAACATCGTGTACCGCAGCCGCTGGTACGCATTCTCCTCGCTCAGGGGACTGCTTTTTTCCGTCCCTGCAGAGGGCGGTGACCCGGTGCAGATACCCACGACAGAGGGCAGCTTCTGCTCCTATTCACCCGACGGTTCCAAGTTGGCTCTGAACCGTATGTACCGTGAGTTCCGTACCTGGAAATACTACCGCGGAGGTCAGGCCGACGATATCTGGATCAACACAGTGGGCACTACCGAACTAGAGAACATCACTAACAACGATGCACAGGATGTCTTCCCTATGTGGATAGGAGATAAAATCTATTTTCTTTCCGACAGGGACCAGATTATGAATCTCTTCTGCTATGACACTGCTACCAAAGAGACAGAGAAGGTGACCGACTTCACCGAGTATGACTGCAAGTTCCCCTCCTTCTCCCAGGACTGGATCGTCTTTGAGAACGGAGGCTATATCTACAAATATTCCGTAAAGGACGGCAGCTGCTCCAAGGTGCCCGTCTATCTCAATGCAGAGGGTATCCTGGCCCGTGACAGGATCATGAGCTGGGAGGGCCGCGGCTACCGTTCGTCCTTCTCTCTCTCTCCCGACGGCAGCAGGGTGCTGACTACATTCCGCGGAGATGTATTCTCTGTTCCGGCAACGGAGGGAGCTGTATACAACTTTACCCGTACTCCTGGCGCTCACGATCGTGATGCCGTATGGTCTCCTGACGGACAGTGGATCGCATGGCTGTCAGACGAAAGCGGCGAGTACCAGGTGTATGTGATGCCCTACGATGACCCCCAGGGCAGAATCTGCCTGACATCCTTCGAGAACGGCTATCCCTCATCCCTGACCTGGGCCCCTGATTCCAGAAAACTGTATTTTACCACAGAGAAGAATCAGCTTCTTTCCGTGGACATTGATACCAAAGAGCTGAAGACCGTCTTCCAGGGCCGCTGGGGCGGAGTCCGCGGTTTCGATTTCTCCCGGGACGGAGGGTGGCTGGCATACGGTACATCCACAGAATCCGGAGCGTCCGTCATCTATCTGATGAATCTTTCAACCGGGGAGAGCACTCCCGTCACATCTTCCTGGTACAATTCCTCATCTCCTCTGTTCTCCGAGGACGGCAAGTACCTCTTCTTCACATCGGCCAGGGAACTCCGCGCCATCTATTCCTCGGTAGAATGGAATGCCGCCTATTCTCTCGGCAGCTATCTCTTCGCTCTGCCGCTGACCAAGGACGCGGAGGATCCTACATTGATAAAGGGGGATGAGTACACACCGGCCTCACCGGCAGAAGAGGAGGAACAGTCTGCTCCCAGGAAAGGCAGGAAGGGTGCTGCCAAGGAAGCACCTGCGGTGGAGCCAGTGAAGATAGATTTCGACGGTATCGTGGAGAGAGCTGTCGCATTGCCTGTGGAGGGCGGATATGCCCGTCCGATGGCGGCTTGGGACGGTGCTTTGTATTACCGCTCTTCTGAAGGAATCAAAAAACTGTCGCTCAGCGATATGAAGACTACTGACGTGACCAAGTACGGTGTGCTGGCCATCACTCCCGACCACAGCCGCGCCCTGGTCTCCGACAAGGGTAAGTACTATGTGGTGTCCACTTCCGGCTACAGAACCGATAAGCCCGTGCCTATGAGTGATATCCGGCTTACGGTGGATTATCACAAGGAGTGGAAGCAGATATACGACGAGACGTGGAGAGTGTACCGCGACTATTTCTATGTGGAGAATATGGTCGGCCGCGACTGGGATGCAATCCATGACAAGTATGCCGCCCTTCTGCCCCACGTGCAGTACCGTCATGATCTGACCTACCTTATCGGTGAGATGATATCAGAGCTGAATACCGGACACTGCTATGTGACTACCGGAGAAGGCCCGGCGGCTGAGTCACTGCCCGTCGGCCTGCTCGGAGCACGTATCGCCAAGGATGAGACCGGATACTTCCGTATCAATAAACTGTACCGCGGGGTGACCTGGGGAGATGAGCGCCGTTCGCCTCTGGGTGAGCCTGGTCTCGGAGTGAATGAGGGCGACTACATACTTGCTGTCAATGAGATACCAGCATCCGAGCTCGGTACCATATACGAGGCGCTGGTCGGTCGTGTCGATGTTACGACTGCTTTGAAAGTCAATACCGTGCCCTCAGAGGAAGGCGCCCGCACCATCTATGTGGACCCGATAGGTGACGAGACACAGCTGGCCTACTATGACTGGGTGCAGAACAACATCCGGAAGGTCGAGGAGATGTCAGACGGCCAGATAGGCTACATCCACATCCCCGATATGAGCGTGGCCGGACTGGATGAGTTTACCCGTCTGTTCTATTCCCAGCTGGACAAGAAGGCTCTGATTATCGATGACCGTATGAATGGCGGCGGAAACGTTTCTCCGATGATCCTTGAGCGTCTCCAGCGCGAGGTATACCGCATGACCATGGCCCGCAACGGCGGTGAGAGACCGGGCACTGTGCCGGATGCAGCTCACTACGGACCGAAGGTCTGCCTTATCGACAAGTATTCCTCTTCGGACGGAGATCTCTTCCCTTACGGATTCCGTCAGCTCGGCATCGGTAAGCTCATCGGTATGAGGACCTGGGGCGGTATCGTCGGCATCTCCGGCTCTAGACCTTATCTCGACGGTCAGGATGTCCGCACTCCGTTCTTTACCTCGTACTCCACTGACGGTGACTGGATCATCGAGAACCACGGAGTGGATCCCGACATCGAATGCGACCTCAATCCCTTCGAGGACTACCTCGGCAACGACGCCCAGCTCAATAAGGCCGTCGAAGTTCTCCTCCAGGAGCTCCAGAACTGGAAACCACTTCCGGGAGTTCCTGAGGCTCCGGTAAGATAACATCATTTATGCCAAAGACAAGAGGCCGTGCCTGTTCCGGGTACGGCCTCTTTCATTACGGGATGGGGCTGATGATCTAGGAAATCAGTCGAACATTAGCCGTAGAGGGTTGCGTTCTGATGTCAGACGGCCGTCGCGTACGGTTCGGGTACCGTTGACGAAGGTGTCGGTCACAGTCCAGTCAAAGGTTTCTCCTTCGAGGGGAGACCATCCGCAGCGGTAGGCAATGTTCTCTTTGGATACAGTCCAAGGACGGCGGCGGACAATAACGAGGTCGGCATAGTACCCCTCGCGTATATAGCCGCGGCGGTCAATGCGGAAAAGATCGGCAGGGGAGTGTGACATCATTCTTACTGCCTGCGTTATGGGGAAACAGCCGCGTTCTGCGAGCTGAAGCATCATTGTCAGCGAGTGTTGGACTGTGGGAAGTCCGGAGGGCGCGTGGAGGTAGTCATTCATCTTCTCGGAGAATAGATGTGGTGCGTGGTCTGTGGCGACAGCCTGAACTTTACCTTCGCGTACGGCGGTGATAACGGCTTCGCGGTCAGTGGAAGTCTTTATCGACGGGTTGCATTTGATGAGTGATCCGTAGCGGTCATAGCCGCTGTCGTCGAACCACATATAGTGAACGCATACTTCCGCGCTTATGTCCGGATGAGTTCTGTGGGCTTCGGCTATGGACTGCAGCTCTTCTGCCGTGCTGACATGAAGCACATGCAGGCGGGTGCCGTGTTTTTTGGCCATTTCCACAGCTTTGGAAGAGGATAGAATGCAGGC
>DWYD01000008.1 GCA_019118865.1 Candidatus Coprenecus merdipullorum
TGCAAAGCCCGCCGCCAGGCGGGCGGGGATGTGCGACCAAAGGGAGCAAATCCCCTGGTGAGGGAGACACCTCAGTCGCATTGCCGCAAGGGATGTGCGACCAGAGGGAGCAAATCCCTTGCAGCAATTCCCGTCTGAGGGGGCACCAATATTTATGGTAAGTACTGGAGCGGTGCTGTTTTGTAATCGCTCGATAATCAGGGTTCTGCGAAAACGGTGCGTTCCTGCCGGCCTGTATCGAATCGGCGAAAGAATCTCGTTGAGATATTAGTGTGTTGAGAAATAGCGTGTTGCAAATTTGCGGTGCTGCACTGCTTACCGTTGCCCTCACTCAGGAAGCCGGTCCGAAGCGGTACTGCAGTCTGGTGCTGACAGGTATGCCGTAGTGAGCCGATAAGTTCGTGCAGCGCATCATTCCCGGGCCAAAAGTCAGAAATTTTTATTAATTTTGAAAGTCAATTTTAAGCCATTAATAGATATGTTCGCTAAAGAAGTCTACATCAGCCGGAGAAACGCCTTGAAGAGCAAGGTCGGCTCCGGTATACTCCTGTTCCTGGGCACGGGCGAGGCGGCTGTCAACTACGCCGGCAATGCCTACCGCTACCGTCAGGACAGTACTTTCAACTACTATTTCGGTCTTACGGACCCGGACCTGGCCGCAGTCATCGACCTGGAGTCGGGCGAGGAGATCATCTTCGGCAACGATGTCGATATCGACGATATCATCTGGATGGGCCCCCAGCCGCTTATCAGCGACAAGGCCGCTTCGGTGGGTGTATCGAAGACGTTCCCTCTGGCAGAGCTGGAAAAATACGTCTCCAAGGCCAAGGCCGGCGGCCGCAAGGTGCATTTCCTGCCCCCGTACCGATACCAGAACATGATCCGCCTGAACCAGATGCTCGGCGTGCCGTTCGACCGCATGCGCAGCGACGCTTCAGAGGAGTTCATCAAGGCCGTCGTGTCGATGAGGCTGATTAAGGAGCAGTGCGAGATTAAGGAGATAGACAAGGCCTGCAACATCGGTTACGCTATGCACTTCACAGCCATGAAGATGGCCCGTCTGGGCATGGTGGAGCAGCAGCTCGTCGGCGTCATGGAAGGAGTGGCCATAGCGGAGGGCCTGATGCCCTCATTCCCCATCATCCTCTCACAGCACGGCGAGACCCTGCACAACCACAACCATGACGGCATCCTGACCGACGGCAGGCTCATCGTCATCGACGCCGGCGCGGAGTCCAACACCAACTATTGCTCGGACTTTACCCGTACCCTCCCTTCATCGGGCAAGTTCACCACCAAGCAGAAGGAGATCTACGACATCGTATCGGCTGCCAACAATCTGGCTCTCAGCATAGCCCGTCCCGGCATCACCTACACTGAGGTGCACCAGACCGTATCCCGCCTTATGGCCCAGGGTCTGATCAATCTCGGCATCCTCAAGGGTGACCCGGACGAGATCGTGGCCGCCGGCGCTCACTCGCTCTTCATGCCTCACGGTCTCGGCCACAACATGGGTCTGGACGTGCACGACATGGAGGATCTCGGCGAGAACTACGTGGGCTATGACGACACTTACAAGCGGTCGACCCAGTTTGGCCTCGGTTCCCTCCGCATGGGCAAGATGCTGGAGCCCGGCCACGTCGTAACGGACGAGCCCGGTATCTACTTCATACCCGCCCTCATCGAGAAGTGGAAGAAGGAAGGCATCAACACTCAGTACGTCAACTTCCCTCTGCTGGAGAAGGAGTACTACGATTTCGGAGGTATCCGCCTTGAGGATGATCTGCTCATCACGGAGAAGGGCTGCCGTCTGCTCGGCTTGAAGCGCCTGCCCATCACCACGGAGGACGTGGAGCGGGAGATGGCCGCCGAGTAAAACCATACGGCGCAGGGCCCGCATACCGGTATGCCGGTCCGCAAAATGAACAGCCGGGCACCTTTTCATCGGGTGTCCGGCTGTTTTTGCCTGTATTCAGGCCTACCTTATTATATAGAAAGTACGCGGGTGATATCGTACCACTTGGTGTTGATTTCATTGTGGCGGCTGCATGCCTCCGCGAATGGAGTAAAGACGGTCTCGTTCTGCATCTGTCCGATCATCACTCCGGAGCGGCCGTCGAGCAGGGCCTTTACCGCACCGTAGCCGAGGATGCTGGCCAGGACGCGGTCGTTGCAGGTGGGCGAGCCTCCCCTCTGGATGTGGCCGAGGGTGGTCACGCGGGTCTCGTAGTCGGGGATGCGCTCCTTGACCTTTGCTGCTATCTGATTGGCGTTGCCCAGGTCTCCGCCCTCCGCTACTATGATGATGCCCGAGGTCTTGTTCTTGCGCCTTTCGAAGAGCAGATACTCGCAGAGTTTCTCGATGGTCGTGGGTATCTCGGGTATCAGGGTAGTCTCGGCTCCGGTGGCCATGGCTGTGTTGAGGGCGATGAAACCGGCGTCGCGTCCCATCACTTCCACGAAGAACACGAGGTTGTGGCTGTCGGCCGTGTCCCTGAGCTTGTCGATGGCCTGCACGGCGGTGTTGATGGCCGTGTCGAAGCCGATGGTGAAGTCGGTGCCGTAGATGTCGTTGTCGATGGTGCCGGGTATGCCCACTACCGGGAGGCCGTGCTCCTTGTACAGGAGATCGGCGCCGCGGAAGGAGCCGTCACCGCCGATTACCACCAGGCCGTCGATGCCCAGATCTTTGAGGTTGCCGTATGCTTTTTCCCTGACAAACTTGTCCTTGAATTGAGGGAAGCGCGAGGATTTGAGGATGGTGCCTCCCTGATTGATTATTTTTGACACGGAGTGAGACTGCATCTGTATGTAGCTCTTCTCGATGATCCCCTCGTATCCGCGGTAGAAGCCGTAGATCTCCTTTCCGTTGTAGATGGCTGTACGTACCACAGCCCTGATGGCCGCGTTCATGCCCGGGGCGTCTCCTCCCGAGGTGAGGACGCCGATGCGGTTGATTTTAGTCTTCGTTGCCATATTTTTAAATTTTCAGAATTTTTTAAATTTCTGCGCAAATATATTCTTTTCTATAATTCTTTTTACTTTTGTCCCCGCTTTTTTAAGATTACAAAACGGTTACAGTATGAAAATAGGTGATCTGGATCTGGGGAACCGCCCTCTGCTGCTGGCTCCGATGGAGGATGTGACGGACCTTTCTTTCAGGTATGTCTGCAAGAAGTTCGGAGCGGATATGATGTACACGGAGTTTATCTCCTCGGACGGGCTGATAAGGGATGTCCCCGGGTCGCTCTACAAATTGAAGATATTCGACTATGAGCGGCCTATCGGGATGCAGATCTACGGCCATATTCCCGAGGCGATGGTGGAGTCGGCCCTGAGGGTTGAGGCGGCCGCTCCGGACGTGATAGACATCAATTTCGGCTGTCCGGTCAATAAGATAGCCCGCCGCGGAGCCGGCTCGGGGATGATGCGCGAGCCGGACAAGATGGTGGAGATCACCCGCCGGGTAGTGGATGCTGTCAGGCTGCCTGTGACTGTGAAGACCCGTCTGGGCTGGGACGAGGATAGCAAGATTATCGTGGAGTTGGCCGAGAGGCTGCAGGACGTGGGTATAAAGGCGATAACCATCCACGGAAGGACCCGCTGCCAGATGTACAGGGGCGAGGCGGACTGGACCCTGATAGGGGAGGTGAAGCGCAATCCCAGGATGCATATCCCGGTCATCGGCAACGGCGACATCAGGACTCCGCAGGATGCTGCCCTGGCCTTCGAGCGCTACGGGGTGGACGGGGTGATGATAGGCCGCGCCAGCTTCGGGCATCCGTGGATATTCCGGGAGATCAGGCATTTCCTGGAGACAGGGGAGGAGCTTCCGCCGATGGGGGTGGACGAGAGGGTGGCTCTGGCCAAGGAGCATTTTGCCAAATCATTGGAATTCAAGGGAGAAAGGACGGGAGTCCTGGAGATGCGCAGGCACCTTTCCTGCTATTTCAAGGGACTGCCGGATTTCAAGGAGACACGGCTCCGCCTTGTGACGGAGAATGATCCGGCGCGGGTGCTGGAAATTCTCGATTACATAGGAGAAAGATGGGGGGAGGCGGCCGCTGCTACTCGATCTTCTCTCCCGTCCACGACTCTATGATGGAGCGGTAGACCAGATAGCTGACGGGGCTGGCGATGACCAGGCTCAGCATGACTTTCAGGAAGATCTTGCTTATGTGCAGCCATTCACGGCAGATGTAGAACATCAGGAGCAGCAGCAGGGTCTCGAGCACTATGGCGATGGCGCCGGCTACGATTTTACGGAAGAGGGACAGTTCGATGTTTTTCTTCATGACAGGTAGGTTTTTTAGTTACAGTTTCAAATGTAGTAAAAATTTCAATGAAAATCAACTCTCTCACTTAACGAACTAATAACTAACCTTGTTTTTCTCTACATGTTCAAGACGCCCATTATTGTCGTGACTGTCTCTTTGTGACAATGTTCGGAGTAGAATGTTTTGCATCATAGGAATTTTTCTCTATCTTTGCACCCCCTTATAATAGGGGGATTGCAACAAAATTTAACGTATTAACTTAAAAATCAACACAGTGGACACATTAAGCTACAAAACAGTGTCGGCTAACCCGAACATGATTGAGAAGAAATGGGTAGTGGTTGATGCAACAGACCAGATCGTGGGCCGTCTTGCTTCCAAAGTGGCTATCATGCTGCGCGGTAAGAACAAGACTTACTACACCCCGAACATGGACTGCGGCGATTATGTCATCATAATCAACGCCGAGAAGGTCCGTTTCACCGGGAAGAAGCTCACCGACAAAGTCTATGTACGTCACACCGGCTATCCCGGAGGTCAGCGTTTCGCTACTCCCAAGGAGCTTCTCGCACGCAAGCCGGAAGCCGTAGTGAGGGAGGCCATCCGCAAGATGCTCCCCAAGACCCGCCTGGGTGCCAAGATGTACAGGAACCTTCATGTATACGCAGGTCCCGAGCATCCTCATCAGGCTCAGTCTCCAGTATTAATCAACATTAACGAACAAAAGTAAACAGAGCACATGGAAGTAATCAACGCCCTTGGAAGACGTAAATCAGCTGTCGCTCGCGTTTATGTGACTGCAGGCAAAGGCAACATCACTATCAACGGCCGTACCCTTGAGGACTACTTCAAGGAGGATACTCTCCGTTACATCGTGAGACAGCCTCTGAGTGTTACCGAAACTCTGGCCGACTTCGACATCAAGGTGAACCTTGACGGCGGTGGAATCAAAGGTCAGGCCGAGGCACTCCGCCTTGCCATATCCCGCGCACTCTGCGAGATCAACAAGGAGGCCTACCGTCCGGTTCTGAAGTCCAACGGTTTCCTCACCCGCGATGCCCGCGAGGTCGAGAGGAAGAAACCCGGACAGCCCGGTGCACGTAGACGCTTCCAGTTCAGCAAACGTTAGTATTTACGTAGAACTTACAGAATGCACAGTCAGGATTCAAAACGGACAGACCCCTTTGACGGTTACTGCGCGTTTGTCCTGCTGCGGAAAATTTCGAAGACCGGCTCCGGCTGCATGAGCCGACCGCTACTTCAAAATTAACAAAGAGAACTCTCGTATAACACAGAGACAAAATTAACAAAACAATGCCCAGAACAAATTTCCAAGATTTACTTGATGCAGGTGTTCACTTCGGTCACCTGAAGAGAAAATGGAATCCCAAAATGGCTCCTTACATCTTTATGGAGAAGAACGGAATCCATATCATAGACCTGCATAAGACTGTTGTCAAGATAGACGAGGCCGCGAACGTAATGAAGCGGCTCGCACGTGCGGGCCGCAGAATCCTTTTCGTGGCTACCAAGAAGCAGGCAAAGGACATCGTGGCAGAGTACGCCCAGGGTGTCGGTATGCCTTACGTGACAGAAAGATGGCCCGGTGGAATGCTCACCAACTTCCCCACCATCCGTAAAGCTGTCAAGAAGATGCACACCATCGATGAGATGATGACCAACGGTACTTTCGAGACCCTTGCAAAGCGCGAGCGTCTCCAGATTACCCGTCAGAGGGCCAAGCTCGAGAAGAACCTCGGTTCCATCGCTGACCTCAACCGTCTTCCCGCAGCCCTTTTCGTAGTGGATGTACAGAAAGAGATGAATGCCGTTAAGGAGGCCAACCGTCTCAATATCCCGGTTATCGCAGTTGTTGATACATGTTGCGATCCTACCCCCGTTGATT
>DWYD01000098.1 GCA_019118865.1 Candidatus Coprenecus merdipullorum
AGATGGAAATCCATTTTAATGAAGAGTTTGGGGATTTTGAGAGTTTTGATATTACCTTGACCGTGGATGCCGACGGCAACGTCATCACCCAGTCACCGCAACTGTATTGGCCGAATACGGGCAACTATACATACTATGGGATGTATTGCAACATCGCGGGAGAAAGCACCACGGGCAATACCGTCACCTTCGGCGACCAGAGCCAAGGCCTTGCAAACGTGCTGCTGACAAGGGGGTCTGCCAACTGCCACTCCGGTAACATTACCCTTACATTCCATCACGCTTTAAACAAAGTGCGGGTGAAACTCGAAGGCGAGAAGGCGGATGATGTGGCTTCCGTCAGCGTGAAGAATTTCACGTCCGTTAATATTTTCTCGTCGTTTGTGCAGGGCGGGACTGAGGGATATATCAAGATGCGCGAAGTCCCGTCGGGCGACGAAACCTATTGGGAGGCAAACGTGGCGGCGGTCGCGGGTACATACCCGGCGCAGATACAAGACTTCCGCCTCTACCGCAGCGACGGCACTCCTGTGGACTGCAAGCTGGACGCGCCCATTAACCCTAACAGCATTGATGGGGGACAAATGTTCACGGTGACGATAAACGTGAAATCGGCGGTAGTACAGGACGGAGCGACGCTCACCGAGGCCGGCGACTACACCATGAGCGGGGAATACACCCAAGGCATCACCATCAACGGAGACGGCATCAACCTCACGCTGGACGGTGCGACCATCAACACCTCCGGCATAGGTATCGACGTGCAGAGCGGCAATCCTACGATTAAAGTGTCCGGCACGGGGAACAGCGTGACCTCCCAGACCAATACCGCCGTGGCGGTAGCCAGTAGCGCATCGGTCACCATCACGGGTGTAAATGGCAAAGCCGACAAACTGACGGTTCAAGGCGGAGGTATAAACTCTGATGTTACTGGACAAGGAGGCGCAGCCGGAGCCGGCATCGGCTCCACCGTCAATGCCACAGCTGGTGGCGACATCATCATAGGAAATGTCACCATTGACGCTACTGGAGCAACGTCAACTGATTGGCTTGGTAATTCTGCATATGGAGGAGCCGGTATCGGCAGTTCCGGGCCCGGATGCTGCGGTGACATCACCATAACCAATGCCACCGTCACGGCCAAAGGAGGATACAATTCCGCAGCCATAGGGATGGGAAACTCACCGATCTCGTCTACTCCCGAAAACAGCAAGATGGGAAATATCAGCATAACCCGTTCTGAAATTACCGCGACCAGTGGAAAAGGAGCGGCGGTTATAGGTTTTTCGTTTACATTTTACTCTCCGTCAGCAGTTACCGGTGGAACCATTACCATTGTGACAGACGAATCCGCCGACACATTCCTAAGCGGACTGACGCTTACCGACCGTGGAGCCACCGGAGGAACATATCTGCCCCCTTATAAAATAGGCAAAGGAGGATATAGTCCTGACAGGGTAACTGTGACATTCGGCGGCGTGACACTCACGGCCAGCGACGGCACACAGACCAGCGCGGACGGCATCGCACAATGGACCGATTAGCCCGTCCCTGGGCGGACATGTCATCGTCGGCCATGAGCATAAGGACTAATGGGTATCCGCAAAGTACACCACCTAAAGCAGTTTATGTCCGGCCAGCATCATCACTTTACATTTTAGTTATATTGCAACTATTTGGTTGACTGTGCATTACATTTCCGCAAGAATGTTACGTGCTGACAAAAACGCCTGTTTTGGTCGGAATCCATACCTCCTTACACATCTTCAAATATATAAAACACTCATAATCAGCTGCATGCATTTTAACTAAAATGTAAAGTGAGAAATAAGATGCCCTTGACGATAGCTGTTCAGCCCCATCCTTAGCCTTAGCCGCCGGGTAAGGTGACAGCCATAGGGGTCAGTTTGCGGATAATGATTTACAGTTCTTCTGCCCCCACCTCCTGCAGTCTGTAATTGACCGTTTTTGAACATCCGGCTATTACACAAACCGTTACGAAGTTACACCGGCAACAGACTGCACAGCACGTAGACTCACGCAGATTGATTCCGGTCTTAAAGTGCGGTGCCTTATGGCTGGCCGCATTTGTGCAATTTTGATTATCTTTGGCGCATGAATATAGAAAGACCATCTGAGAGCTGGGACGATTACCAGCTGATAGATTCCGGCGGGTTCGAGAAGCTGGAACGTTTTGGGCGTTTTACGATGATCAGACCTGAGCCTAAGGCGCTTTGGGACAAGGCGCTGACTGAAGGGGAATGGAAGAGGAGGGCGCAGACGGCGTTTACTCCCGGGGCAGGTTTTTCCAAGGCAGGGAAGGAGGACAGTGGGGTGTGGACCATGCTCGGTCGGATGCAGGAGCAATGGAACATCGCCTATAGGCTGCCTGCGGCTCCGGACTTCCTTTCGGAATGCAATGGTGCGGAACTACGCCTGCGTCTGGGCCTTACGGCTTTCAAGCATGTGGGGGTATTCCCTGAGCAGGCTCCGAACTGGGATTTCATCTACCGGCAGGTGGCCCGTCTTCGTGCCAACAATATGAAAATGGGGGTTGCTCAGCCGCCGAGGGTTCTAAACCTCTTCGCATACACCGGTGCGGCCTCTCTGGCAGCACGTGCGGCTGGGGCTGACGTAACTCATCTCGACTCAGTCCGTCAGGTGGTCACCTGGGCCCGGCACAATATGGAGATATCCTCCTTGGACGGTATCCGCTGGACGATAGACGATGCCCTCAAATATGTCACCCGTCAGGTCCGCCGAGGTGCCTCCTTTGACGGCATCATTCTGGATCCTCCAGCATATGGCCGCGGTCCTGACGGAGAACGCTGGAAGCTGGACGAGTGTCTGAACGACATTCTCAAGGGATGTGCTCATATTTTGGCCCCGATGAACAGTTTTCTGGTCTTGAATCTCTATTCCAACGGTTACTCGGCCATGCTGGCGGATACTCTTGTGGCCTGTGCCTTCGGTCCAGCCGGCCGCCGTACCTCAGGAGAACTTGTCCTGAAGGACGACTACGGCCGTATTCTGCCACTGAGTGTATACACCCGTCTTGAGCGATGACTCGGGTTTTACATTATGCAATTCCTATAATATAGCCGGGCAGGGTGGGCATAGCCCCGTTGCAGGTGCAGACGTAGGCAGAGACATCGACAGCGAGCCGATGGGCTTCGAGCGGGGAGCGTCCTTGAATCAGTGCTGCGGTGAAAGCGGCGGTGAATGAGTCTCCTGCGCCCACGGTGTCAGCGACTTTTACATGCGGAGTCTCTAGGAAAGAGGGTGTCCCGGACAATGAGGAGAATACGTAGCTGCCCTGCACTCCGCAGGTGAGAATCAAGAATTTAAGGCTGAATTGCCGGAGGAGCTCTTGGCATTTTTCCTGGACTGCCGCACCTGGAATAGAGAACATTCCGGAGATAGCTCCGAGCTCTTCATCATTGATCTTAAGAATGTTGCATTGCTCCATTGCGTGCAGAATGATGTCGCGGGAGTAGAAATGCTGCCGGAGGTTGATGTCGAGGATGCGCCACTGCCCTTCCCCTCGTGGGATGGCATCCACGAAGTCGGAGATGGTGCGGCTTGAGACGGGGGAGCGGCGGGCGAGGGTGCCGAAGCAGACGGCGCGGGTCCGGGATGCAAGCTGCTGCAGTTCAGGGGTGAATGGAATATTGTCCCAGAGGATTTCGCCGATGCCTACAATGTATTCCGTTTTCATGACGTGAGTGACCGAATCTGATTTTACTGCGAATATACTAAAAACAGCTGTCCTTTTAACGGACTGCATGGAGTTTCCGGGCTTTAGAGTCGGAGTGGGGAGCCGGACCTGGGCGTTTTTCCTTGTGCGCAAGGTCGCCGTCGGTGCCAGATGGGCCTGCAGAGGACTTCGCCCGGAAGTACAGGCATCTTTCCGCCTGCTCTTCAGACACTTTCCATCGCGAGCGCTGTTTATTGCCCACGCAGGGGGCACAAGGGCAGGAATAATATAAAATGTGATAAATTGACACAAATTACAATATAGCATGTAGACAAAAAGAGATATTATGTCCGCCCTGACCTTCCTCTGTTCCTCGCCGACTGGACAGGGAAAGTCCTGAAAATGCGGAACGGTAATGATCCGCTTAAATGAGGAGATAAAGGCCGGGCGCGGAGGAGGTGTCCTGCTGCGCCCGGCCGGGTTGGTTATGAGATCAGACTTGAGATTTAGAGTTCGTTCTTGACGTCGGTGACGATGTTACCGTCGAAGAGGTTGATGACGCGCTGGGCGTAGCTGGAGTCCTTGATGGAGTGGGTTACCATGAGGATGGTGGTGCCTTCGCGGTTGAGTTCGGTGAGGAGTTCCATTACTTCCTTGCCGTTCTTGGAGTCGAGGTTACCGGTGGGCTCGTCGGCGAGGATGAGCTTGGGGTTGGCGATGACGGCGCGGGCGATGGCGACTCTCTGCTGCTGACCTCCGGAGAGCTGCTGGGGAAAGTGGGAGGCGCGGTGGGCGATGTTCATGCGCTTGAGGATGTCGTTTACCATCTGTTTGCGCTGGGAGGCCTTGATCTTCATGTAGATGAGGGGCAGCTCGACGTTCTCGAAGACGTTCAGTTCGTCGATGAGGTTGAAGCTCTGGAAGACGAAGCCGATGTTGCCTTTGCGGTACTGGGTGCGCTCTTTCTCTTTCAGGGTGCCGACTTCCTTGCCGAGGAGCTCGTACTTGCCCGAGGTGGGGTTGTCGAGGAGGCCGAGGATGTTGAGGAGGGTGGATTTACCGCAGCCGGAGGGACCCATGACGGCTACGAATTCGCCCTGCTTGATGTCGAAGGAGACGTTGTTGAGGGCTACGGTTTCGATTTCTTCGGTGCGGAACACCTTGCTTAAGTTTTCTACGTGTATCATAACGGTTTAAATTAATTGATTTTCAGTTTGTAAATATGCTATTCATTGGAAATGGAGTCAATGGGGTTGCGCAGCGCGGCGCGGCGGCTCTGCAGGGTGACGGTCACGACGGTGATCAGGCCGATGATGAGCAGGGCTACGAGGAAGATCCATACCGGCATGGGGCTCTGGTAGGGGAAGCCGGATACCCAGCTGCGGATGATGACCACTGCCAAGGGTACGGCTACTATGAAGCAGACGGCGGTGATGATCAGGTAGTAGCGGTTGAGCATCGCGAGGATCTCGCCTACTGATGCGCCATGTACCCTGCGGATGGCTATCTCCTTGCGGCGGAACTGGGTCTCGAAGTAGACGAGGCCGAGGATACCGATGACGGATATCAGCAGGGAGATGAGGGCTGCGGTGGTGATCAGGCGGCCCAGGTTGTCCTCTTTCTGGTAGAGCCGGCCGATGGACTCGTCCATGAAGTAAAGGCCCATGGAGGAGGTGTCGAAGGTCGGGTCAAGCTCGGCGCATTTCTCGCGGATGTACTTGAAGGTCTCCTGGACGTTGCCGGGCAGTATCTTGGCGTAGCCGACGGTCAGGGGCCACCAGGGGTCGGAGCCGAAGTTGTAGAGGACGATGGGCGCCACGCTGTACTGCAGGGGCTGGAAGTTGAAGTCCTTGACTATGCCGACTATCTCTGCGGGCATGTCGTCGCTCTGATGTCCGGTGAACTTGAGGCCGATGCGGAGGAAGGGGTACTTGGCCATGAAGGCCTGGTTGACGATGAAGGTACCGTTGGGGTTGAGGTTGTCCGACTCGGTGAAGTCCCTGCCCTCGGCTATCTCCATGCCGAAGAAGCTGATGAAGTTGGGGTCGACGGGGAGGCAGTCCATCTGGACTCTCTGGCCCTGGTAGTCGCGGCCCCAGCCCATCTTGCCCTCGGAGACCACGCGGTTGCCGGCGAAGGTGACGTCGGTGATGTTGGGGTTCTCGAGGAGCATCTGCCTGAGGGTCTCGCGGCTGTTGCCTATCCTGCTGCTTACGAAGAACTCCACGGTCTGCTCCCGGTCGAAGCCCATGTCATAGCCCTTCATGTACTTGACCTGCACGGTGATGAACAGCGAGCAGAGTATCAGGATGAAGGAGATGACGTACTGGAAGCCCACGAGGACGGAGCGCATCTTGCGGCCCTTGGCCGAGAGGGAGAAGGAGCCCTTGAGGACCATGGCGGGGTTGAAGGAGGTGCTGTAGCGGGCCGGGAAGATACCGGCGATGAAGGCGGTGAGCACGGCCACGCCGAGGCCTATGAGGATGATATGCGGGTTGTCCACAACGCGGAGGGAGCCGGAGATGTTGGAGGCCAGCGTGGAAGTGGCGGCCAGCGACATGACGCCGACACTCAGGGCGAAGGCCAGCAGCACGAGCCCAAGGGCCCTCCAGAGCTGCGCCCGTATCTGCTGTCCGCGGGTCGAGCCGATGACGCGGCGGGTGTTGATGCTCTTGATGCTGAAAGGCACTGAGGCCATCGCGAAGTTGACGAAGTTGATGATGGCTATCAGCAGCACGAGTATCGAGACGGTCAGCAGGGTCATCGTGGTGGTGCGGTTGCCCTTGGCCATGTTATCCCCTGCCATGTCGCGGGCGAAGTATGCCTCATGCAGATTACTCAGACGGACATCCGCATAGTCCGCATATTCGCCGTCACCGTAGAACATATAGTTGAGCGAGTCTAAGAGGGGCTGCATGCCCTCTCCGGTCCTCAGCTTCATGTAGCAGGGGTAGCTCCATTCCGATGGATTGTTGAGGGACTCGTCTCCGATATTGAGCAGCAGCTCGTTGTCCATACTGGAGTTGTCAGGGAAGTCCTTGTAGACAGCTACTATGCGCCACGAGTTGCCCATATTGTCCTTGGTTTCGAACTGGATGTCCTTTCCTACCGGGGACTGGTCGCCGAACACCCGCTTAGCTCCCCTTTCGGAGATGACGGCCGTGCCCGGGGCGCGGTATCCGGAGGTGTCACCCTCTACGAACTCGAAGGGGAAGACTCTGAGCAGGTCGAAGTCGGTAGTGGCGTACCTGACTCTGACTCCAGGGATGTCGGTATCGGCTTCCTTGAAATTACCGGAGCTGTTCTTGTAATACCGGTAGCAGGCCACCGCTTCGACCTGAGGGAAATAGCCTTTCAGTTGCTCGATTATTGGCCGGGAAAGCTGCACACTGTACACTCCCGGAGAGGTTGGATCTGAATACTCTAACCTCACGATCTTGTCCGTATCCGGATACCCTAAGTCATACCGGGTGTCATACACCACCTGCACCATCAGTATCAGGAAGACCGAGAAAGCTAAGGTCAGTCCTATGATATTGAGGATGGTGGAGAAAATCTTGTGTCTGTTGAATCTGAGTCTCATAATATAAATGGTACAAATATAGTCTATTCAGCCCGCAGCGAGTCAGCCGGATTGCTCCTGGCTATGTCATAGCACCTGACGATGACCACGGCTGCCAATACGGCCAGCAGCACCGCAGCCACACCGATAAACAGCCATATCGTGATATCGGCTTTCTGTGCGAAGGAACGCAGCACCATCTGGAACACGAACCAGGAGGCCACGCAGCCTATGACCACGGCCACGATGGCGAATGAGCCGATGTCGCGCAGGAAGATGGCCGTAATCTGCCAGGGCTGTGCCCCGTTGATCTTGCGCAGGGCTATCTCCTTGTGGCGGCGTCCGGTCTCGTCCGTGGTGTAGCCTACCAGGCCGAGCAGGGCGATGATGACCGTGACCACTCCGGCAGCGAGAATCGACTCCCTCATGGTGCGGGCCGGCTTGTAGGTCTCAGTGATGGCGGCAGTGTAGGGCAGGACTGTGAACCGGTCCGGAACCACGCTTTCTACGGCATTCTGAATCGCGGCGGTCAGTTCCGGAGTCACCTGGTCCGTGCGGACGATAAGGTTGCCGCATGGTTCATCGGAGTAGAACAGGACGTTGGGCCTGGAATCCTCGTCGATGACGGTTCCCACGCGGATGTCGCTGAATACTCCGACGATGGTGTACAAGTCGTCTCCGGCCTGACTGTGCTCGGTGATAAGCACCTGTTTGCCGATGACTCCGTCAGTCCATCCGGTCACCTCGATAAGGCGCTCCCGGAAGTCGGGGTCTACGAGGATTTCCTTGGGATTGGTGAAGTTGCGTCCTTCGATGATATCCACCCCTATCAGTTCCGCCCATCCGGGGCAGCCGCTGTAAAGGTCGCCTATGTTGAAGAGCTCGCGGGGGTCTCCCGGGAGGTAGATGTTGTTGCCGGAAATGACTCCGTCGGCCAAGGTGTGGTCAGCTGTCCCGACGGCTTCCACTCCTGGTACCGTGCTGACGGCCTGCATGATGGCGGTACGGGTCTGTGCCGAAGTGCCGTTCAGGGGGCAGGACAGCAGCTGCTCGTAGTCATAACCGGGATCGTCGCTCATCCATCGGTCCATCTGCAGGGCTACAAAGCACAGCAGGGTGATGAGCAGGGAGGCGAGGGCCATCTGCAGGAAGAGCAGTATCCTCTTCCACAGCCGCTTGTTGTCCACATAGTTGCGGAATGCCACAGCGATGGGAATGCTCTGGAAGGCCCGTCCGGGAATGTATGCGGCGATAAGCAGCACCACCACGACGGTCAGGACCAGCACCCACAGGCTGTGAGGGGAGAACAGGGCTCCGAGGGAGGTCATCATGATGCTCTCGACGGTATTGCGGAAGGCGAGAATCAGCAGGAAGGCCAATACGAGGGAGACGGCCAGGTTGATAAGGGTCTCCTTGAAGACAATGCCCATGATCGTCCCTCCTCCGGCTCCGTAGCAGCGGCGCACGGCTATTCCCTTGGCCCTGCCTATGAGGGAGGAAATGACAATCATGATGTAGTTCATCACGGCTGCGAGGATCAGGGCCGCTGCGACCACTCCCAGCAGGAGGTTGGTCCTGCGGACGCTCTCCGAGGCGGAATGTTCGCTGGAAAGGGGCGCAAGGGTAAAATGCAGTTCGAGGCCCGCCTGCCGCAGCTCCTCAACGGGCAGATAGCGGTTCTCCATGTCCCGGATGGCCTGGTCGAGGGAAGCGGGGTCTGTGCCTGGGTAGAGCACCACGCGGCTGATATACCGGTCATTGCCTACCCAGTTCTGAGTGGAGCGGAAGTCGCTGCCCATCATTCGGAATATCTCGTCCATGGCCTCGAGGGACACGGCTATGTCGAAGCGCATGGAGGCATTCTCAGGGATGTCCTCGAAGATACCGCCTACCTCGATGGGTATGCCCTGCCATTCCTCCAGGAAAAATATCTTGCCGACGGCCTGCTCCACCCCTCCGAGCTTCTCGGCGAAAGAGCGGGATACCATGGCCTTGTTCCAGCTGGAGAGCACTTCCACCGGGTCTCCTGCCAGAAAGGGACGGGGGAATACCTTGAAATAGTTGGTGTCGGCGAGGATGATGTTATCCGCAGTGTATTTGCGCTGCTCCTGGTCGAAGATATTGCAGGTGCCGTAGCCGACGAAGGTGGCGCGGGTCGCATATTTGACCTGAGGTATCTCCTGTCCCATGTAGTATGCCACCGCACCCGGAGTCTGGCCGTAGGTGTCGCTGCCCTCATCGGCCTTGGTGTATTCCTGCTGGATGCAGTAGATATTCTCATACTCGGGATAGAACTTGTCATAGCTGCTCTCAAATGAGATCTTGGCTATGAGCACCAACCCGACCGCGAGTCCCACCGCAAGGGAGAGGACCTTGAAAATGCCGATGTTGAGTTTTTTCATATCGTAATTTTAATTCAAATATAGTCTTATTGTCGTTATTCTGTCCTCAGCGAATCCGCCGGATTGGTCCGGGCGATCGCCAGGCATCGGGCCGTGACTACTGCCGCCAGCACTGCCAGCAGCCCGACGGCGGTGACTGCGAAGAGCCACAGCGGAACCGGAACCTTCAGTTCGAACGACTTGAGCAGCATGTCGAACACGAACCACGAGAGGGCGCAGCCGAGCACCACCGCCACTACCGAGAACTTCCCGATGCCGCTGATGAAGATGCCGATGATCTCCCACGACTGTGCTCCGTTGATCTTCCTGAGCGCCACTTCCTTGCGGCGGCGTCCGGTCTCGTCTGAGGTATAGCCCACCAGGCCGAGCAGGGCGATTATCACGGTCACAAGACCGGCTGCAAGAATCGACTCGCGGACGGTGCGGACCGGAGCGTATATGTCATTGACCACCGAAGAGTAGGTCAGCAGCTCGAACCTCTCGGGCTCCACCGAGTCGAGGGCGGCCTGGATGGCCCCGGTCACCTCCGGATTGAGCTCCGATACCCGGATGACCATGAATGTCATGGGCGCGTCGGTGTAGAAGAGGGTGACGGGCCGGTTGTCCTCGTAGATGGCCGGACTGATGCTGATATGGTCGAATACGCCTACGATGGTGTACGGATTATTGGCGCTGCCGTCATGGTCGCTCACCACAATGCTCTTGCCGATGACTCCGTCCTTCCACCCTCTCACCTCGCATATCTGCTCTGCGAAGCGCGGGTCCACCATCACCTCCATCGGAGAGGCGGCCTTGCGTCCCTCTATGATGTCGATGCCGAAGAGCTCGCTCCAGTTGCCGTTGGCCTCGTAGAGGTCGGCTATGTGGAGGCAGGGCTCGTTCTCACCGGGGATGTAGACGTTGTTGCCGCTGGCTCCGCCTGTCACTATCGGATCTTCCACTGTCCCGACAGCCTCCACGCCTGGCACACTCTCCACGGCCTGCATCAGGGCGTATCGGGTGTCGGACGGCACGCCGCTCAGGTAGCATCCCACGAGCTGGTCATAGTCGTATCCGGGATCGGCGTTTACCCAGCGGGTGTACTGCAGGGCCACGAGGCTCAGCAGGGTGATCAGCAGGGAGGCGAGGGTCAGCTGCAGGAAGAGCAGCACCTGTTTCCACAGCTTCTTATGGTCGGCATAGTTGCGGAATGCCACGGCAATGGGAATGCTCTGGAAGGCCTTTCCGGGTATCCATGCGGCGACAATCAGCACGACGGCCACTGTCAGCAGCAGCACCCACAGGCTCCGGGGGGAGAACAGGGCTCCGAGGGAGGTGGTCAGTATCGACTCTATCGCTCCGCGGAAGGCAAGCATGAGCAGGAAGGCCAGTACGAGGGAGACGGCGAGGTTGATGAGGGTCTCCTTGAAGACCAATGCCATGATGTTGCCGCCTCCGGCTCCGTAGCAGCGGCGTACCGCTATGCCCCTGGCCCTGGCCACGAGGGAGGAGATAACGATCATGATGTAGTTCATCGTCGCCGCAAGGATGAGGGCGAAGGCGACAATACCGAGTATCAGGTTGGTCCTGCGGGTTTCGGCCGAGGCCGCATGCTCGGAGGACAGGGGCTTCAGGACGAAGTCTATGCTGTAGCCGAGGCGGTCGAACAGCTCTTCGGGGATGTATTTCTCCCGGATGCGGTTCATGGCTGTCTGCAGGGAGGCGGGGTCAGTGCCGGGGTAGAGCTGTACGCGGCTCATGTACATGCTGTTGCCGGTCCAGTTCATGGTGGAGGGAGCGTCAGCATGGTCGGGGTTGTCACCGGTGAGGCCCCACTGGCTGTAGATATAGTCAATCGCCGATATGGATACGGCAGCGTCGAAGCGCAGGGAGGCGTTCTCGGGGATGTCCTCGAACACTCCGCCTATCTGGATACCCACGCCGGGGTACTCCTCGATGAAGAACATCTGCCCCATGGCCTGGTCTATGCCTCCGAATTTCTCGGCCATGGACCGGGAGATGAGGGCTCCGTTCCATTCGCCCAGGACCACGGAGGGGTCGGGACCGGCGAGGACGGGACGGGGGAATACCTTGAAATAGTTGGTGTCGACAGCCAGAATGCCGTTCTCGGCGGCCAGCTTGCGGTTGTCCTCAGTGTAGATATTGCCCATTGATGATGTGTAGGAGGCCTTGGTGCCGTATACCACCTGAGGGAGTTCCTGCTGGAGATAGTAGGATATGGCTCCGGGGGTGTAGTAGTCGAGGCTCTGTTTGCCGTCGGTATAGCCGTACTCGTACTGTACGCAGTAGATGTCGTCGTAGGCGGGGTAGAACTTGTCATAGCTGTTCTCGAAGGAGATCTTGGCTATGAGCACCAGCCCGACCGCGAGTCCCACCGCGAGGGAGAGGACCTTGAAAATACCGATGTTGAGTTTCTTCATAATCAATGGGTTTTAATGAGGTTATTTCTTGTTCTGGAGGATAAGCACGTCGCTCTTGCCGTAGTTCTCGTAGTTGGAGATGATGACGCGCTCGCCGGGCTGCAGGCCTTCAAGCACTTCGTAGTACTGGGGGTTCTGGCGGCCGATGCGGATGTCGCGGCGGTAGGCGCGGGTGCCGTCCTCGGAGAGCACGTAGATCCAGGTGCCGCCGGTGGACTGGTAGAATACTCCGCGGGGGATGTAGACCGACTGGGTGGGCTGGCCGAGCTGGAGGTTGAGGTAGTAGGTCTGGCCGATGCGGATGTTGTCGGGACGCTCGCCCTGGAAGTAGAAGTCAGCCTTGAACTGACCCTCTGTCACTTCGGGATAGACCTTCTCCACTACGGTGTTGAAGTTGGCGCCCTGGCGCTCGAAGGTGGCGCTCAGGCCCGACTGCACGCGGTCGATGTAGTGCTCGTCGATGCGGGCCTCGATCTTGTAGTCCGACAGGTCGTTGACCTGGCCGATCTTGGTGCCCTCGGAGATGGACTGGCCGAGGATTACGTCAAGGGAGCCGAGCTGTCCGTCGATGGGGGACTTGACGTTGAGGTTCTCGACTCTCTCACGGACCAGCTGGATGCTGCGGCGCATGCTCTCGAGGCTCTCCTCGAGGTTGCCGATCTGTATCGAGCGGTAGATGGAGTCCTGTTTCTGGCGGGCGAGCACCAGCTCGAGGCTCTTGACAGCGAGTTCGTAGTCCTCCTTGGCCTGGAGATACTCCTCGTGGGCTACCAGCCTCTCTTCGTCGAGGCGCTTGTACTGCTCGTATTTGCGGCGCTTGCGCTCGGTGTCGATGGTGTACTCGACGCGCTGCTCCTCGAGGTCGAGCTTTTCCTGCTCCATGGTCACGGTGGTGTTTCTCAGGAAGTTCTCCTGCTCGGCGAGGTCGGCCTCGCTCTGGAGGATCTGGAGGCTGAGGTTGTTGTTGGACAGGCGGACTAGGACGTCGCCCTTATTGACCATTGCTCCTTCCTCGATAAGCTTCTCCTCCACTACGCCGCCCTCGAGCAGGGATACCTGCACGACGGTGATGGGCTGTACCTGTCCCGATACCCTTACGTAGTCGTCGAACTCTCCGAGGCGGACGTCGCCGATGGTGACGGTGTTGGCGTCCACCTTGAGGGTGGAGGACTTGTCCCTGAGCAGCAGCCAGAGGACGAATATTACGAATACTCCTGCGAGGAAGTACGGGATGTTCTTCTTGCGGAATACGGCGCGGATGCCTTTTTTCTGTTCAATTACTCTATCCATGGTATTGTGTTTTTTGTCGTGTTGGGATTAAGTTTATTCCTGGTCCAAATAAGTTATGCCCTTGTAGTACATCACCACCCTTTCTTTCAGGAGGTACTGCAGGCCCTGGTTGAGCCTTTCGGCACGGGCCTCGAGGAGGCTGTTGGAGCTGGTCTGCAGCTCGATGACAGTCATCAGACCCTCCTCGTACTTGCGGGAGTTGGCCTCGTGGGAGAGCACCAGGGCGTTGACCTTCTTGTCGGCCGAGACGAACTGCTTGGCGGCTCCCCTCATGTCCTGGACGGCGCGGCGTATCTCGCCCTCGACCTGCTGGAACTTGATGTCACGGTTGGCCTCGGCTGTGGCCAGGGCGTTGCGCTTGCGGGCTATCTGGTTGTACTTGTAGAGTCCGTTGAAGATGGGGATGCTGATGCCGATACCCACGTACTGTCCCTGCTTCTCGTTCATCTGAGCCCAGAAGGGGTCGTTGACGGCGTAGGAGCGGTCGTAGACGTAGCCCGTGCTGTATCCGCCCTGGGCGTAGATGTAGGGTACGAGGCTCCATTTGGCGGTCATCAGGTCGAACTCGGCGCTGCGGACCTTGAGCTCCTCGGCCCTGAAGGCGGGCAGGTAGTCCCGGGCAGCCGCTGCGATGCTGTCGGCGTCGCTCTCATGGGAGAATGCGCTGAAAAGCACGGAGGGCTCGACCTCGGCCAGCCTAAGCTCCTCGTCGAAGGGGTAGTACATCGCGGTCTTGAGGGTCAGGATGCCCTGCTCGAGGGTATTCTCCTGCTGGGTGAGGTTGAAGTCCTTGGCGGCCACGTCCGACTCTATCTGCAGGACGTCGGCGTAGCTCTTCAGACCCAGCTCGGACTGGATGCGGGCCTGTTCCAGAGTCGTGCGGCTCTCCTCGAGCTGCTCCCTGGCCAGCTCCACCATGCCGCGGTAGTACAGCACGTTGTAGTAGGCCTGGATGACCTGGAGGCAGATGTCGTCCTTCTTGATCTGCTCCTCCTCTATTCCGAGCAGGACGGCGGTCTTGGCTATGCGGAAGTTGTTGACTGCCGAGAAGCCGTTGAAGAGGTCCAGGTCGGCCGAGAGGCTGTAGGAGTTGCTGAATGTGGTCGTGTTGGTGTAGACGTTGGTCTCGGGGTCGATACCGCGGCCGAAGCTGAACGAACCGGATGACCCTGCCGATATCGTGGGGAGGAATCCGAAAGCGGCCTCCCTGCGGTCTATGCGGCGGTCATCGTTGGTCGCCTGCTGCAGGCGCATCTCGGGCGAATGGGCCACGGCGTACTGCATGCAGTCGTGGAGAGTCCAGACCTCGGGCTGCTCCTGGGAGCGGGCTGCGGCATACTCGAGGACGCGCCTTTCGAGGGCGGTGTCCCGGAGCACCTCTATATCGTACGCCTGGGCGTAGGGCTGGGAAAACGGGACCCCGCTCCGGCGGTACTGTGCTGCTGCCTCCAGCGGCAGGACGAGAGTTCCTGCGAGGAGGAGGACGGCGGCTGCTGAGAGTATATTTTTCATACGCGGTTGTATTTTGATTTCCTTTGCCATTTCCTTTCTTCCATAATCGTGCCAAACTTTATAACATATTGAACAATAGATATTTATCTGATTCTAGAGAAAGCGTAATTGTTAAGAAATTATACAAAAAGTGTCTAATTTTTTGAAAATTGTAAAATATTTTTATACTTTTGAAGCGTAAATACATGAATATGAGTAAGAAAACCACCCCTGACGGCCGCATCCTCGTAGTCGATGACAACAAGGCCATACTCTCCGCCCTGAGGCTGCTGCTGCCCGCATATTTTTCCGAAGTTACCCTTCTTTCCTCTCCCAATGACCTGATGCACAGCATGGAGGTCAAGCGCCCGGAGGTCGTCCTGCTGGACATGAACTTCACCGCCAAGGTGACTACGGGCAATGAGGGCCTTTTCTGGCTCGGGGAGATACTGAAGTCCTACCCCGATGTGCCGGTGGTGCTCTTCACCGCTTATTCGGACGTGGCATTGGCCGTGGACGCCATCAAGCGCGGGGCATTTGACTTCATCATCAAGCCATTTGACAACGCCAAGCTGGTCACCACCCTCCAGGCGGCCCTCCGCCTCTCCCGCAGCCGGCAGGAGGTCAAGCAGCTGCGCGAGATCAAGAACGAGATACGCAGCGAGGGCGACATGTTCTGGGGCGAGTCCCCGAAGATGAAGGAACTGCGCAAGATAGTGCAGAAGGTGGCCAGGACAGACGCCAGCATCCTCATCACCGGCGAGAACGGCACGGGCAAGGACATGCTGGCCGGGGAGATACACCGCCTCTCCAGGCGCTCCGGCAGCTCGATGGTCAGCGTGGACGTGGGCTCCCTCCCCGAGAGCCTTTTCGAGAGCGAGCTCTTCGGACACGTGCGCGGAGCCTTCACCGACGCCAAGGCCGACCGGGCGGGCAAGTTCGAGGTGGCCTCGGGCGGCACCCTCTTTCTCGACGAGATAGGCAACATCCCCCTGCACCTGCAGACCAAGCTGCTCACCGCCATACAGACCAAGAGCGTCACCCGCGTGGGCAGCAACGTCCCCGTCCCCGTGGACATCCGCCTGATCTGCGCCACGAACCGGGACATCTCCCGGATGGTCGCCGACGGTCAGTTCCGCGAGGACCTGTTTTTCAGGATCAATACCATACACCTCACCCTCCCGCCCCTGCGCGAGCGGATGGAGGACATCGTCCCGTTGGCGGAGCTCTTCATGCGCAAGTACGCGGTCAAATACGGCAAGGACATCCGGGGCATCCGGGACGAGGCCCGCGAGGAGCTGATGCAGAGGCCCTGGCAGGGCAATATCCGGGAGCTGCAGCATGTGGTCGAGAAGGCTGTGATCCTCTCCGAGAAGGGCATGCTGGAGGTGGGGGACTTCTTCCCCGAGCAGCAGGACCGCAGAGGGCCCGGCCGCCGTTCCAAGACCGCCGCACAGGTGCTCAAGGAGTCGGTCCGCAAGGGCAATGTGGTCACGCTCGACGACATGGAGAAGGAACTCATCCGGGTGGCAATGCGCCAGCACGACGGCAACCTGACGGTAGTCGCCCAGCAGCTCGGCATCACCCGCCAGACCCTTTACAACAAACTCAAGAAATACGGGATGTAGATGGGATTCCGCTCGCTCATACTCTCGGTCATCTGCCTGATGCTCGCTGTCGGAGTCCTCGTCTGGTGCCTGCTGTCAGGGTGGTACTGGCCTGCGGGCGGGGCCGGGGCAGTGACGGCCGTGCTGGTCTACCGCGTCCTGTCGATATACGGCAGCAATGTCCGCAAGCTCAACTACCTGCTGAGCGCCTTCGAGAACGGAGACCTGTCCTTCCATTTTGCCGAGAACTCCACATTTCTCCAGGACCGGGTCTTCAACATCCTGCTCAACAGGGTGAGGGACTTCGTCTCCGAGCAGCAGCGGCTCAGGGACCAGAACGAGGTCTTCCACCGCGCCGTGGAGAATCTCTCGCGGACCGGCCTGCTGGGAGTGGGACCGGCCGGGGAGGTGCGCTGCTGCAACCGGGCGCTGACCTCTGTCCTCGGCCTTGGAGTCATCCGGCACATCTCCGACTTAGACCGGCTGATGCCCGGACTGACGGCGCGTATCGAGGCCATAGAGGAGGGCGGGACGCTGGAAGTGCCGATAGGTTCCGAGATGCGGATATATAATTTCGAGATAGGAAAGTACACCGTCATGGACGGAAACACCCCTGTGCGGGTCTACGTCTTCGAGGAGAAGGCTGAGAGCCGTACCGAGGCCGAGCGGTCCGAGAGCGCCCAGTGGCAGAAGATGACCAGGATTATCTCCCACGAGGTGCTCAATACCATCACGCCCATAGTCTCGCTCAGCGACACCCTGCACGACATGACCGATGACCGCAACCTCCGGGAGGGCATACAGGTCATCGGGGAGTCGGCCCGCGGCCTCCTTGGCTTCGTCAACGGCTACCGCGCCCTCTCCCGCGTGCCGGTGCCGCAGATTCATCCCTTCAAGTTCCGGCCGATGCTGGACTATGTGCTCTCACCGCTGCTGCCCGGGGTGGAGGAGCTCGGAGGGCGGGTCGATATTGCCCTGGAGGATGAGGACATGGTCCTCTTCGCCGACGAGCAGCTGATGCGGCAGGTGGTCGCCAACATCCTGAAGAATGCGCTCAATGCCCTGCGCGACCGGTTCAAGAACGGCGCCGCTGCTGCTGCGGGTGTCCCTCTCATCCGTATCACCGCCTTCGTCAACGCCTCCGACAACACCGAGATCCACATCTCTAACAACGGCGACCCCATCCCCGACGAGAACGCCGACCACATCTTCGACCCCTTCTTCACCACCCGCGCCGAAGGCACCGGCGTCGGCCTCGCCCTCTCCCGCCAGATCATGCGTGCCCACGCCGGCTCCATCCGCCTCGACCGCACTGACCCCGCCTTCACCACATTTGTCCTTACCCTTTAGCCATCTCCTGTTTTTAGAAAACGCAGTATTTTGCCATTGAAATCCATAGGAAAACGCAGTGATTTGATGGTAAAATTTATAGGAAAACGCACCTTTTTCCGATTAAACGACTATCTTTGTGCTTCAGAAATACGTAGATTATGCTTTATAGAAAAATTGCCAGGCGGATAGAGGAGTATCTTTCCTCCGATTCAAAACAGTTGCTGCTCATTGACGGGGCGCGTCAGACAGGCAAGTCCTATATCGTGCGTTGGGTCGGGCAGCGTATGTTTCCCAACTATATAGAGATCAATATGGAGGAGGACCGGCTCGGAGACCGCGTCTTCGCTCAGGCAAGGACGGTCAGCGATTTTTATCTGGCATTGAGCATTGTGGCCGGAGACAGGATGAAGGATAAGAGATCGACTCTTGTATTCATCGACGAGATTCAGGCGTATGACCATCTGCTGACTTTGGTGAAGTTCCTTATGGCTGACGGGCGTTTCACTTACATCGCCAGCGGCTCTCAGTTAGGCGTCGCCTTGAAGAATACGCAGTCGGTGCCGCTTGGAAGTATAAGGATGGAGCGTATGTATCCTATGGATTTTGAGGAGTTTATGTTGGCAAATGGTGTCGGAGGTGAATTAATCGGAGCCATGCGTGAGAGGTTCCGTAAACAGGAGGCTATGCCTGAGGCTCTGCATAATAAGTTGATGGATCTGTTTAGAAAATACCTGCTGGTCGGCGGGCTGCCGGCTGCGGTAGACAGTTTTGTTAAAAATTCCAATGTCGTAGAATTCAGACGTATACAGAAAGATGTACATGATCTCTATGCTGTTGATGCCTCGAAATACGAGGAAGAAAATGGTAGGAGACTGAAAGTCCGCAGGATATTCGAAATGATACCTTCGAATCTGGAAAATAAGAAAAAGCGGGTGATAATTAAAGATATTGAGAATAAAAGCTGGAAGAGGTCAGAGAACTATCAGGACGAGTTCGAGTATCTGATATCTGCCGGGGTCGCTTTGGAGGTGAAGGCTGTCAGCACTCCTTCCTATCCACTTGCGGCCAACGGCGGAAAGAACCTTCTCAAGCTGTACCTGAATGATGTGGGCCTGCTGTCCGGAATATACTTTAAAAACAACATCCGGGCCATCATGTCCGATGAAGGGAGCATCAACCTCGGTTCGGTATACGAGACAGTTGTTGCCCAGGAACTGAGAGCGCACGGTCATGAGCTGTTCTACTATGACAACAAAAAGAACGGTGAAGTGGATTTCCTGATAGACGATGCGGACAATCTGTCAAATATACCGATAGAAGTCAAGTCAGGAAAGGACTACACTGTCCACAGCGCCCTGAATAAATTCTTGTCAGTAAAGGACTACAACATTAAGCGTGCGTACGTGCTTTCCAACAGCCGCGAGGTCGTGACAAAGGACGGGGTCACGTATCTTCCGGTTTACTACGTGATGTTTTTTTCTATATTTGCAGCGGAAAATTTAATGTGATATGAAAAAGAATGAAGTACTTGAGTGCCTGAAAACCAGGCGGAGCATCAGGGCCTTCAACCCTGAGAAGATGCCTACCAGGGAGCTGGTGGCCAGGGTGGCCGAGGCGGGGACTTACGCTCCGACCGGTATGGGCAAGCAGTCGCCGGTGATAGTGGCGGTGATGGACCGCGCTGTGAGGGACCGGCTCTCGAAGATGAATGCAGACGTGCTGGGATCCGCCTCCGATCCGTTCTATGGTGCGCCGGTGGTGCTGGTGGTTCTGGCAGACCGCAGCCGTCCGACATATATGTACGACGGTGCTCTGGTGATGGGCAATCTGCTCAACGCCGCCCACGCCCTCGGTCTGGGCAGCTGCTGGATACACCGCGCCAAGGAGGTGTTCGGCTCTCCCGAAGGACAGGATCTCCTGAAACAATGGGGCATCGAGGGGGACTACGAGGGTATAGGACACTGCGTCCTCGGCTATCCTCAGGACAGCAAGGAACCTGTGGCCGCTCCCCGCAAGGCCGACTACGTCCGTTTTATCTAAATCTCTGAAATCATGGCCCGGGACAGACGACAGTATTTCGACCAGCTGGCCGCTACGAGCCGGAAGTACTACATCCCTTATCTGTCACAATATATGAAGATAGGTGAGGGGGTCAATGTCCTGGAGATCGGCTGCGGGGAGGGAGGCAATCTTCTGCCTTTCGCCGAGGCCGGCTGCTCCGTGCTCGGAGTGGATCTGTCCGGGGATAAAATAAGGGCCGCAGAGCAGTTTTTCGCCGGGGCAGGGGTGCAGGGACGCTTTCTGGCCTCGGATATTTTCGACGTCAAGGAGCTGGAGGGCTGCTTCGACCTGATTCTCTGCCACGACGTCATCGAGCATATCGGGGACAAGGAGGAGTTCATGCGCCGTGTGCGGGTGTATCTGAAACCCGGCATCGGCCTTGCCTTCATTGCCTTCCCTGCCTGGCAGATGCCCTTCGGCGGCCACCAGCAGATGTGCACCAATCGCCGGTTGGCCCGCCTTCCGTATTTTCACCTGCTGCCCGCCGGGATGTACCGCAGGATTCTGGAACGGGGCGGAGAGAGTCCCGCGGCTGTCGCCGAGTTCCTGGAAATCAAGCGGACGGCCACTCCGATAGAGCTCTTTGAGCGCCTGCTGCGCCGCTCCGGCCTGCAGAAGATCGACCGCCGCCTGTGGCTGATCAACCCGCACTACGAGGCCAAGTTCGGCCTCAGGCCCCGCCGCCTCCCCCGTCTGATGGGCGGCATTCCGTGGCTGCGCAATTTTTACACCACTTCCTGTTTTTACTTGTTGAAGTAAACTATATTTGTGAAAATTTTGCATTGATGCTATGAAAAGAATATTTTTTCCTTTTGGGGTGGCTCTGTGCGCCCTGTTTGTAGTTGCTGTTAGCAGATGTACTTCTGATGTTGAACCGGATTCTTACGCGGTGCTGGCGCCGGCGGCTTTTGCCGGGGAGGCGGAGGCATGGGAGGGCGTGGTGTCTTCCTTGCAGCAGCGTCATGATGCTGTGGTGCTGCGCTTTGAGGAGAGTCCGATGGAGCTGGAGGCCCGGCTGAAGGAGCTGGCTCCCAGGTATGTGGCGGTGGTGGACGTGCCGGAGAATATCGGCCGGGACTATGTAATCTCCCTCAATCAGATGAGCCGCAGGATGGATGAGGATCCGTATGCGGATTTCCTCTGGGGCATAATCACCGGTTATGATGCTGCGGGTGCGCAGAGGATGGTGGACGATGCGCAGGAGCCGATGGTGATCCGTACCGGAGTGGCCAGCATCAAGGAACTGGAGGCTGCCAAGTGGTTTGACGCTTACGCTTTCGTGGATGATCATCAGGTCGGGATGCGTGGAGAGAAGAAGTCTGGGGAGAGTTCGCTGACCTACAGTGAGATAGAGTACAGAACCGATATGGCCGGGGCCAATGAGCATATTCAGAAGTTCGTGGAGAAGCGCTTCGGGAAGGATGTGCCGGATGTGCTGCGGCAGTTCCTGGAGTACTACGAGGGCTATGAACCGGACCTGGTGGTTACGGCATCGCACGCTACGGAGAACAATCTGGAGATGCCAGGCTCCGTGGGCAACCTCCGCTGCCGCGACGGCCGTCTGTATGTGGACTATCCGGGAGAGCAGCGCTTCGTGGAGGACCGTGACAGCCGGATGGTGTATCTTCCCATCGGCAACTGTCTGATAGGCAATATGAACAATACCCGCAACAGTATGGCTGCGGCCTGGATGAACAGCCAGAAAGCCGCGACCTTCGTGGGCTATGTAGTGACCACCTGGTACGGCCGCAACGGCTGGGGCGGCCTGAAATATCTGATTACCAATCCCGGACGTTATTCCGTCCCCGAGGCATTCTACATGAACCAGCAGGATATGATGGCGCAGATGGCCGAATGCAGTGATTCCCTGACAGTGACCCCCTTCGATTACGATTCGAACTATTTCCAGACCATGATGCCTGTTCTGCAGCGTTTTGTAGATATGGAGGGACTGTCTCAGCAAGAAATGATAAACGAGCTGTTCTTCTGGCTCGGCTTCTGGCATGACCGCGACGTGCTGGCCTACTACGGCGACCCGAAGTGGAATGTGCGGATGCAGGAGGTAGAGGGCGAGAGCGATTTTACCGTGACCTCGGAGTTTGAGCGTCTGAGCCGGGACGAGGCTGCCGCTACCGGAGCATCCCGCCGCTGCGTGATTACCGTGGAGACCTCCCCTGATTTCAGCCTCCGCCGGATGCAGGGCGACGGCTTCAAGGAGGAGCACGTCCTCGACCTGCCGTTCAGCTATTTCTTCCCCCAGCGTCTGAGCAACCCCGTCCTGCCCGAAGGCGAGACCCGCCATATTGTCCTGGACGAGAACTTCCTGCTGCTCTACGACCCTGCCTTCGAGCCTGGACAGACCTATACTTTCGAGGTGCTCTGCGACTGAGACTCAGCCTTTCCGGTGGATGAGGCCTTGCGCCGTATGCGTTTCCACCACAGCCAGTAGCCGCTCAACGGGAGAAGACCTCCGAGGAGGGCGGCGAGGAAGTAGAGGATTTTAGTGACCATGCCTCCCCAGCTGCCGGTGTGCAGGGAGTAGAATAGCCGTCTGGCGGCCTGCGGCTCCATGTCTCCGGTCAGGGAGTAGGCGGCTTCGCGGTACCAGCCGAATGACCAGGTGAGCCCTGTGAGGGCCATGAGCAGCAGGAGGAGGGTGCAGTAGAAGCCGATGCTCACGTGACTGTCGTACAGGAATCGCTTCCAGCCCTTGGTGCAGGATATGCTGAGGCGGTTTTTCAGGGCTTTCCGGTTTTTCGGTATCCAGATGATCAGGCCGCTTATCAGGATGAGGGTCATAGTCAGGGTGGTTACGCCTACGATGACTTTCCCGACCGATTTTTCCCCTTTGGATGCCGGCGGGTCCAGCAGCCAGCGGTGCAGCTGCCTCATGGTCCTGAAAAATTCGTACGATTTTGTCCAGCCTTTTACCTCACCCGTATACGGATCTACGCAAAGCTGTCTTTTGCCGGTCTCGCGGAATGTGGCGAGGGCGGCTTTCCGGGGACTTTCCTGAAGGCGGACGGCGTTGAGCGTGAGCGAGTCGGCTGCCCAGGTCCGGACGGCTGCCTCCAGCTTGGAGGGAGCGAGCGGTTCTGCTCCCTCCGAAGGCGGAGTTACGTTGTACAGCTTTCTTTGGAGCGCCTGGGTGATGTCCCGCTCGAACACGAGCGAGGCACCGGACAGGCAGATGACTGAGATGATGAGCCCGAGAGGGAGCGACAGCCAGAGGTGTATGTTCCGGAACAGTTTTCTCATCATTCTGCCGATGTGGAGAGTTTGCCCAAAGCGGATACGGAGTTGGCTCCGCTGACTGTCAGACCGGGTTCGGCGACGGCGGTGGCGGCGTCTATGCGGTAGATGGTCGGAACACTGCCGTCGGTGGTGGTGATGGGAATATAGGCGATGCCGCTCTCACTGTACGGTGTGCCGATGCTGGAGAGGACGGAGGCGTCGGGCAGGCCGGTGACTACGGTCAGGGTGCCTTCCTCTCCCTTGAAGACTGCCAGCTCGTTGCGGGGAGCGCTGGTGCCGCTCATGTTTTCGACACCTTCGCTGTACATCTGCAGCAGGAAGTAATCCCCGCTGATGTGCCAGCAGCGGAACATCGGGTTGCCGTTGCCCAGTTCTTCGATATTGACATAGTAGGAGGGATCGAAATCCGTCTCGCCGGCTTTGATCCGGACTACGCCTGAGGGCAGTTTGCCCTGTACGCGGTCGAACTGACTTCCGTCATTGTTAGTCACCGGTGTGGTGGTCGTGCGTCCGTAGCCGGGGGAGAATACGTAGAGGTCACCGTTTTCGGCGGCCCAGATGGTCTGGTAGTACTGCGAGCGCATGCGTCCGCTGGCGAAGCCGATTTTCCCGGTGCGGGCGATGACCGGAGTCTCGTCGAAATTGTCACCGCTGTAGATGGCTACGAAGGCACTGTCCGGATATTGGGTCGTGGGTATCATGCCGGCGGTGTATGCCCCCGAGCCGCTTCCGCCGTCACCGTTGGCCACGTAACCGGGATCCTGGATGGCCCAGGGGAAGGTGTTGACTCCGTAATGGCTCATGCCCATAGGTACTACTGAAGTGTACAGTTTGCCGTTGGCTTCCACGAAACCGGCGAAGCTGACTCTCTCGCCGTTGCCCAGGAAGTTCTCGGCTATGTGGCTTCCGGTAGTACTGCTGCCGTCTATTACGCTCAGATAGTTGAACTGAAGATAGTAGGCATAGTTACCCTCTTCGTCCTGCTCGTTGTTGCCGGCATTGGTCGAGGCAGTGATGACATTGTCGCCCCAGGTGCCGTAGGTGGTGGTGCGGTTGAAGGTGTACTGGCGGTCCTCGATGACACGGCCGTCGCTTCCCAGCTTGAAGGAGAAGCCGGTGCCCTGGTTTCCGTCATTGTACTGGAATCCGAAGAGATAGCGTTCGCCGTAGTATATCCAGTTGGAGGCTGACTGGGTCTCCCAGCCGTTGCCGGTGGGAGTGACGTCACCTTCGTCCAGGGATTCGGATGATATAAGGTAGGAGGCGGACTGGTCCTGGCTGCCGGCCTGTGCTACTATGACGTAGCGGCTTATGGCTTCGGTCCCGGGCTCCGGAGTGGGATCGGGGTCAGGGGTGGGGGTCTTTTCGCATGCTGCTGCCAGCAGGAGGCCTGCGGGGATGGCTAGTAAAAGCGCCTTTGAGAAAATTCTTTTCTTCATGTGTTATAATTTAAATTAATATTAATGTCTGCTTCCGAAAAATACGCGCACTTTGGCGTAGAAGGCGCGTCCGGCCTTCTGGAGGCTGAAATTGTCGTACAGCTTCTCGTTTGTCAGGTTGCGGCATTCCAGGGATATGTTGTATCTTCCGTCTTGGAGGGAGTAGCTGATGCTCAGGTTGTGTGAGAGCTGGTCGGGCACGACGCTCTTGGAGGCAGGGTCTCCGAAATGCTCCCAGTACAGCGGGAATGCGTGCTGATAGTATCCGTCGTATGCGATGGTCAGGGTGTTGCCGTCGGCCAGCAGATTATGCCAGGTGAATGTGGCGTCGAAGCTGGCGAACATATACGGCTGGTTGGGCATGCGCTGTCCGTATGTCTCGCTCTCCTGCAGGGTGTTTCCGGCTACATACCGTTCATGGTCCCGGACATTGATGTTGCTGAAGGTGCCTCCGATGCTCAGCCAGCGGGACCAGCCGTAGCGGGCGGAGATGTTGTACCCCTGTGTCCTCACCCTTCCGTGATTCTCGTAGAAGCCGTAGCTCATGCCGCTGACGGTGCTCAGGCCGCGCTGGATGTAGTCCTTGGTGTCGCGGAATATCAGGGTGCCCTCCGCATTGACGAAGTGCTCGCCGAAGTGGCGGCTGTAGCCCAGGTTGAGGTTCACATTGTTGCTGTTCTCGGGTTTCAGGTCGGTCTTGCCGGCTTCCAGGTCCTCGTCGCCGAACAGCTCGTCGGTGGTGGGCAGACGGTAGGCCTTCTCGTATGAGAGCTTGACCTGCAGTCCCTTGATGATGAACCATGTACCGGCCGCTCCGTAGCCGAATGCATTCGTGGTGCGGCTCATCTCCACGTAGTTGCCTACTCCGTCGCTGCTCTGGGAGACGGGACCCCGGTTGTACTGGTTGTAGTATTTGCCGAATGCGGTGACACTCCATTTCCTGGACGGCATCAGCCTGTACGACAGGCCGGTTATATTCTTCCTGGTTACTTTGGGAATGCTGAAGTCCGACAGCTGCTGGCTGCCGTCCACCTTGGAGCGGGTGGTGCGGCGGAATGTGCTGGAGACGTGATTCAGAGTGAAGGTGTGGGCTTTTTTCAGCCGGTATTCGGCGGTGAAGGTGGCGTTGAAATTGGTGTTCAGGGAGCGGTTGTCCTGATAGGACTGCTCGCCCCGGCTTCCGGTGTATTTGCGGTCTCCCAGCCAGTTGTACTTGAAGGAGGAGGTGTCGATGTTCATGGTGGTGTTGTGGTTATAGTTGGCGTTCAGCATGACATCAAGCCCCTCGGTAAGCAGGTTCCGTTTGCTATACTCTATGGAGGGAACGAGGGAGTGCCCCTTGCGGTGTTTCTGGCCGAATACGATGTATTGGTAGACTCCGGTCTGTATCTCCTTGTAGAAGTGCGAGTAGTTGAATCCGAGCATCAGCCGGTCCGCCCAGGATTTACCGGTCACTCCGAATTTCCCGATTACGGCTTCGTTGTGGAACCGGTCGTTGAAGCGGCGGACGTGGTATATCTTGCTGCGGTCGGTGTTCTCCGATATGCCGTCGTCTCCGAACTCAGTGATGTAGTTGTCTATCCAGTAGTTGTTGTCCGAATAGTTCTGAAAGGCGTTTATCTCGTAGGCGAGTCCGTTACGGAGGGTGTGGCTGAAATTGACGTAAGACTTGTGTGTGTTGAACGAGCCGTAGCTGTAGGATGCGTCCAGACTCCAGCCGTGCCGCCGTTTTTTGGTCACGATGTTGATTACGCCTCCCAGGGCGTCGGAGCCGAACCCTACCGGCACCACTCCCTTGTAGACTTCTATGCGCTCGGCGAAGTTCACGGGCAGGTTGTTGATGTCCAGCGCTGTTCCGGCTCCCTCCTGCGGTACTCCGTCGATGAACACCTTGACGTGCTTCCCGGAGAAGCCGTCGAGGGTCAGCTGTGCGTCCGAGCCCACGCCTCCGGATTCCCTGAGCTTCAGGCCCGGGAGCTGGGACAGCGTCTCGCCGAGGCTCCTGCTGCTGTTGTGCATCTCTTTGACACTCAGGTCTACGGCGTTGAATGCCGACTGCCGGACGTGGCTCTTCCTTTCGGACATGACCACTACTTCGTCCAGCTGGTTCCTGGCCGGTTTCAGGGCTATGGTCCTGAGGGTGGTGTCCCGCCCGCTCAGGGTTATTGCCGTTTCGTATGTTTCGTATCCTATTGCGGCTACTGCGAGGGTATATGTCCCCTGAGGCGCTTCCAGCCGGAAAGAACCCTTCTCGTCCGTGATGCACCCGTACGCCGTCTCTTTAAGATAGATGTCGGCAAAATCTATTGCGCTCCGGTCTTCGGCGGAGATGATTTTGCCGGATATTCCGGTCATTTCCTGCGCCGAGGCTGAGATATGCTGCATGAGTATGCAGATCCCTATGAGAGCGCAGTGTCTTATAGTAAGATAGATGTTTCTCATTGCGCTGCAAAAGTAGGGCAATGCCTTTTGCCGCACAATCGCTAAAAATAGAGATTTTTTCGCCGGATTTTCCGCTGTTTATCCCTATTTGTTGGTAAAATGCGGTGATAGGCAAAAAATATTACATTTGCGCCATGAATACTGTGTGGATAGTAATGCCGATTCTTATCGTGCTGATGTTCCTGCTCGGGACAGACCTGAAAGTCAAGTCGTTCGTGGATGTGGCCCGTAATCCCAAGGC
>DWYD01000009.1 GCA_019118865.1 Candidatus Coprenecus merdipullorum
TTCTCGTCCTGGCTGACCCAGATGATGCCGGGCTCGGACGAGGAACTGTGGGCGTTGCCGGTAATCTGCAGGTCCAGGGCTCCCTCGCCGCCGCTTTCCACGCTGTGGTCGAAACCGACGATGATATAGCCTCCGAAGGCCCCGAGCGAGACGAACGCACCTTCGCTCAAACGTCCGTAGGCGTAGTCGCAGGCCTCCTGCATGGTGGTGGCGGTGTAGCCCTCGTTGATGAACTGACCCGGCGCGGGGGTGTATTCGCAGACCCGGGAGATGAACGCGCTGCTGGAGGCGTCCGCCGCCCGGAAGTAGGTCCCTTCGGCTGGCAGTACCGTCACCGTAAGGTCCTGCGAGGCGGTGGTATAGGAATTCCGCATGGTCACATTCACGGCATGGGGACCTTCCGCTGTAAGGTCAAATACGAATTCCGGCGCCTCCCCGCTCTGTACCTCAGCCCCGTCCACACTCCAGGTGTACACGGCATCGAAAGGATGCTCTATGTCCAGCGGCCGCAGCAGCAGGCTCCGTCCGGAGCATATCCCGTATTCCGTCCGGTCAAATGTCCAGGAAAATGCCTCCCCGGGACTGAGCACCTCCACGGTAAATTCCACCTCGTCCGCTCCGTCCCGGTTCTCGACGCGGAGCCTTCCTTCGAACGTTCCGGTCTCCCCGGTAGGGAATGTGTAGACCGAATCAGCGGAGACCTCCTCCCCGTCCACCGTCCAGGAATAGGCGACAGGCAGGGCGGAAGAAACCTCGGGCGCAAGCACCAGGAGGGAATCCTGCAGGACGGAGAAGCCCCGGGAGGCTCCGGGCAGGGACACTTCCGGCGGCATGGTCTCATAGACGTCGATACGCAGCTCGGCCCTGTCCTCTCCTGCGGAATTGCCGACCGTCAGCAGTATCCAGTATTCTCCCCGCTCCCCGCTCTCAAACGTGAGGGTCGGTCCGGTGGAAAGTGTCTCTCCCTCGCAGGTCCAGAGATACACGGTCTCCTCCCCGCAGTTCTCGTACTCCGGAGTGACGGTTACCGGCTCTCCGACGACCGTCTCGTAGAGCTGCTGCTGAAGCACAATTACCGGAGGCAGGGAATCGCGCTGTTCCCTGCACCCGGTAAGAGCAAAAACTATTAAAAATATGAATGCAGAAAAATTGTTTCTCATCAATAGGTTCCGGTTACATTCTGACGGTCACGTCGTCGTAGGCAAAATATCCCGGGATGGCCATACCCCACTCATTGACAATGGATGAGGTTATGTCGAACTCTACTTTTACAGGCGCACCGAGTCCGGTAAGATCCCACAGCGTCCACTCATTGATGCTCTTGCCGTCCTTGGAAAGGTAGAATTCGCTGGTGCCTGTTACTTCTCCCTCTGCATCGTAGCCGGTGGCTGTGATTTTGGTCCAGTCTTCCTCAGTTCCGAGGACGTCGAATGAACCGAGGTAGTAGGAGGTGTTTGTGACGTACATGCTTTCGATAGTCCTGCCGACACCGTCCTTGAAGTAGAAGTATCCGGTGGCAATGGAACTGCCGCTCTTGTAGCCGTTGTGGACGCAGAAGTTCTTAGAGCCGTCATGGCCGCTCTCCAAGGGTATCGCCAGCTGCAGCGTGTAATCACCGGTGGCTTCCTGCCCTACATAGTTGGATATGGCGTGACCTCCGTTCCAGTACACTTTAGCACCGTAATTCTCGCAAAGTTCGGATGCAAGCAGTGTGTTGTCCTCATCGCACCATGCGTAATCTGTTCCGAGATATGTGTAGTTGGCTTCGTCATACTCTCCGTAGAGCAGCGGTCCGCCATACTGCGGATCATCCACGAGTGCATCCCAGTACTCGCCCTCGAATGTCAGGACTGCATACTTGTAACTTACGGATATCTGTGTGGATGCGGTGGCTATGCCGCCCTCGGTCTCCACGCTGAGGGATACCGGGAATATACCTGCTTCCTCGAAGGTGTAAGTGAGGGTCACGTCTTCTCCGATGACCTCCTCGTTGAGGGTCCATGTGTAGATGGCATTGTCGCAGTTCTCATAGACAGGTGTAAGGGTGAACTCCTCACCGATTACTGCCTCATAGCTCTGATTGAGGGATACTGTGGGTGCGGGAATCTCTTTCTGGCATGAAGCGGCCAGGATGACTGCGGCAGCGGCCGCAAGGGAAATTTTAAAAAGGTGTCTCATTTTTATAAAAATTTTAAAATTTAAATTACATCTATGGGTTTTAACTGTTTGCTGGTGAATACTATGTGGCCGGGGATGTCACCTGTGGTGGCCGACCACTTCCGGACGCCGTCCTGCCCGTAGCAGTGGATGCGGCCGGGGGTGACATGGTCCTTGGCGTCGGTCAGGAAGATATCCCCGTTGGAGGGGTTGACGGCGATGCAGTAGGGGGTGGTGATTTCCTCTTCCGTGCCGTCGGTGACGAAGTTGCGGGTGACGGTGATGCCCTCCCGGGTGTCGAAGACGGCGTAGCCTGTGCTGTAGTCTAAGGAGACATTGCTCCAGGAGTGGGAGATGACATAGAGTGAGTCGCCGTAGACTGCCATGTCACTGTTCTGCAGCAGCTGGAGCTCCCGCACCACCTCGTCCGTCGAGGGATCGACTACCCAGGTCGAGGACTGATGCCCGTAGTAGTCCCCCCGGGAGGAGATGTAGAGCATCCCGTCACCGCCTATTTTGACCTGATGCAGGTTCGGAGCCACCTCTATCTCATTGCATACCTCGAAGGTCGCCAGGTCGATGACCGATACCGTGAGGTCGTAGTCCGGAGCCATGTAGCCCCCGGAATTGGCCACGTAGAGCCGTCCGTCCACCACCGCCATTTCCTCCGGCTGGTAGCCCACTCCGCAGGTGTCCACCACCTGCATGGTCACAGTGTCTATCTTGGCGACGTAGCCTCTGCGGTACTCCGGGTCGAATTCTACTGCCCCTGCGTAGGAGCTGACGTAGGCGTAGCCACCGTCGAAGGCGATGTACCGGCAGTTGGGCAGGGGTATCTCCGCTATGTGCCGGGCCGTCTCCACGTCCATGACCTCCACGAGGTTGGAGCAGTTGATGACGGCGTAGAGCCGACTTCCGTAGATGCCGAGGTCATTGCCCACGTCCCCGAGCTCGAGGGCCACTCCCGGATTGCGCTCTGCGAATATGTTGCGGGTGTAGACCCCTGTGGCATAGTCGAAATAGTCGAGAGTGGCCTTGTTGCTGCCCATATTGCCCTCGTTGAGCAGGAAGAAGCCCTTGACCTCCCCTGCCTCCGAGCCGCCGGTGACCTCATTGCCCGTCGAGGGGGTGATGGGCTCAATCCCCCGGCAGGAGGTTATGACCGCGCCGGCCAGACATACGGACAGCAGTCCGAAAAGAGTATATGCAGTATTTATTCTCATAGGATGAAATTGACTTTAATCATGAAGTTGGTGCCCGGCATCGGGTAGCACTTGACTACCTCGTACTGCTGGTTGAGGATGTTGTTGACCAGGGCCGTGGCCTGCAGCTCCCACCCCTTGAAGAGGAAGGACTTGGTCAGGGATATGTCGTGGGTGTACCAGGGCTGGGCGTAGTTCTCGGGGATGTTGGCCGAGGACTCGTAGCGCTCGCCGGTGTAGATGAAGCTGTAGTTGAAGGACCAGCTGCTGTAGGCCGCGCCAAGGGTCACGGAGCAGCTGTGCAGGGGGATGTAGGCCACTTGTCCGCCGTACCATTCGGATGTCGGGTCGGTCAGGTCGCGGGCCCGCTGGAAGGTGTAGTTGACTCTGGGGGAAACGTCCACCGGTCCGAAGCGGAAGTAGCCCTGGGCCGCCGCGTCCACTCCGAGTATCTCCACGTAGCCGAGGTTCATCATCGTCCAGCGGAACTGGTTGGAGGTGGGCATGGCTATGATCTTGTTGTCTATCTGGTTGAAATACACGTCGGCCTGTATGTCCATTCCGCGGAACCAGCCTTTGTTTCTGATCAGGTGCCAGGTGGCTCCGAAGTCGTACTGGGTGGTCTCCTCCGGCTCCAGCCAGGATGCTCCGGTGAAGGTATAGTAGAGGTCGTTGAAGGTGGGCATGCGGTAGTTCTTCTTGTAGAATGCCCTCAGCTCCAGGTCAATGTCCCGGAAGGGCTTCCACGAGGCAATGACGGCGGGGGATAGCTGGTGCCGGTCGTCCATCTCTGCGTCCGATGCTCTCAGCACATCGTGGATATAGGTGTAGATGAGGCAGGCGGAGAGTTTCAGTCCTCCGAACTCGAAGGCGGTGGCGGCGGCTCCGTATCCGGCGTAGCGCAGGGGGTAGACGAAGTCCCGCAGGTCGGCATCGAGGCTGTTCCACTGGAAGTCGGTGGCGAGGGACAATGTCCACCATTTGAAGGGTTTGAAGCGGTGCGCGGCGGAGAGATAGGCCTCCTGCTGGCGGTAGCGGTTGTCCACGTACATGGCCGTCACGTCGAGGCGGGGGTCGGCGAGGTAGTGGAGGTAGTCGTAGGCGTACTTGCCGCTGACCTGCAGGGAGTACCAGGGGGCGAAGTCCTTCTTGAAGGAGCCCTGGGCGAAGAAGTTGTCGTCCCACTGGCGGTCCTGATGTACGAACTTGCCGCGGACCACGGCTCCGGGATAGCCCCGCTCCGAGTCGTAGAAATAGACCTTGGCCCGCCAGTATCCGCCCTCGATGTCCCCGAAGAGGGCCACCTCGGCGCGGGTCATCCGCACGTCTCCGTTCTGACGGACACCGGTGGTGTCGTAGCCGTCCTGCTTGGCGTAGGTGAACTTGTACTGGCCTGTGGTATAGAGGAATTCGGTGCTGGCCGAGAGGGACAGGCGGTCCGATATCTTATGTTCCCAGAGCACTGACGGGTTGACGGTCATGAACGAGCCGCCCTTGAGTCCGAAGTTCCAGTTGTTGCGCTTGCCGTCGGTGAAGCGGGGCTTCTTGGTCCGGAGGTAGACCGCGTTGGCGGAGGCGTAGTCCTTGGCGGACTGGAGGGTGGCGCTCTTCTGGCCGTTGTAGAGGGAGACCGACTCCATGTTGTCGAGGGAGAAGCGGCCGAGGTCCACTATGCCGTTCTGGGCGTTGCCGAGCTCCACCCCGTCGTAGAACACTCCCACGTGCTGGCTGCCGAGGCTGCGGACATTGATGCTCTTGAGGCCGCCGATGCCGCCGAAGTCCTTGATCTGCACCCCGGAGAAATACCTTATAGCATCGGCGATAGAGTGGGTGCCGAGGCTTCTGAGTTTCTCGCCTGAGAGCATCTGCACCGGGACGACCTCCTGGGAGGTGCGGGTGGCGACCACCATCACCTCGTCGATGCTGAGGGTGGTGTCGGAGGCCCAGTTCTTCTCCTCCGATACGGCGGTAGAGTCGCGGTCCTGGGCGGAGACGACAAAAGAGCAGCTGCCTGCGAGTATTGCCGCAAGTGCCAGAGCCATTGTCCTATATCTGATTTCTACTGCCATATTTCATTTTCCTAAATTATGGACAGCAGCTTGAAGGGCAGAAACGCCGCGAAGACCTCTTAGAGTCCGGAGCCTAAACACCCGTAGGCCGCTGATCCGTGTGCAAGGCAGGTCTTCTGACTCGTTCCGCTCCGGACGCCTTCCCGAGGTGCGGAGACGGTCAATCTTCCGCAGTCTCAGTGGCAAAAGTGCCGGAACATCATAGGAACTCACAGCAGCGGGAACTGTCCGGGACTCTCACCCGGTTCCCTTTTAATCCTCCGGGGAGGAACCGTTGCGGCTGCAAATATAGAGTTTTTTTTCAATTTCCATACAATATCCGTCCGCAACCACTCCGGCGGGACGGCAGTATTGATTGTAGCGGGGCAAGGTTGCAAGTCAGTATATCCCTGACTGTCTTTTAGTTAGTTTCTTAAGAAGGTGCCCTGTCGGCTTTTGAAACGGCAACAGGGCACCTTTTCGCACCACCAAGTCACTGACTATCAGAGCAATGTTCATATCATTCCTTGCCACGTCTCCAATTACGGTTTCAGATGAACGAGACCCTGAGCGGTTTTCCGGCCAGAGCGTCCTCAATCTTGCCGCTTCTCCAATCACTTTTTCAGCGAATGAATCTGATAATGTCCGGCAAGGCTACATGGACATCCGGGTGCCCTACTATTTCTTCAGCAGGATGCCTCTGAGGAGCTGGGGATCCGTGCCGGTCAGACGCGCCAGCTGTTTCGGGCCCAGGCCGTAACGCTTGCGCAAGATGGAGACGAGGGAGTATCGGGCCTCCACGCTAAGACCGTCGGGTGAGTCACAGCCGAACTTCTCGCGGCAGATTACACGCACTGAGACAGCCAGTTCTTCATCGGAGTAGCTGGACTTGGAGAGATGGTTTTCAGTAAGCTCCATCTCCATATCATCGTTGCGAGAAAGAAAATACAGCATACGGCCGACATGACCGAAGAGGCTCTCCACTGCCCGGTAATCCACGTAACATGACGGATCCACCATGCCGTCTGCCGTAACGATATAGTCTGAAGGAAGCCGATAATGCGAACGGAGTATCCCACGCATCTTTTTAGTGCCCACATCCTCTACTGTAATACCGTCAACCACTCTGTCTTTATTGAAGTAAAGCGACGCGGAGCTCCAGCGGTAGAACTGAGGCATCTCTCCGAGACCGGCCCCGACCGGGTTGCGCAACACATACCCGATGACCCTGAGAAGATAATCGTCCGTATCTATCTGCTTGACACAGATGTCAGCCATACCGACATCGGCAATTAGTGACAGACGCTTCTTGTATGCCGTGATAAAAGCCCTGCAGCCTTTCTCAACTCCGTGAACGACAAAATGGACATGATTGCTCATCAGGCAGAAAGCCAGGACAGTGATGTCATAAGAAAGGGACAGCGCCGGCACTCCGTTCATCCCGAAGATGTAGTCTTTCACATCCTTGAAGATAATCTCCCGCGCCAGCCCGTCCGTACAGATGTGCCAGTAACTTTTTTTCATAGCGCAAATATTGCACAAATTTTTCGCAATCGCAATAGGCTAGTTATTAAAAATTTACGCTATTGGTAAAATAGATGTGTCTTTCTGGGCAACATTGCAGGCCCATGCCGTTCCTACTTATCTAGTAACTATCGGAGAAGTCAATTCCAGGGCCGTGGCCGCAGACTCATGCGGCTCCTACCTATCAGTTTGCCGCAATATCTCTTCCTGGCAATTTTCAGATTTACTTTTTGGGGCACGGAATAGATGTGTTATTTATGTAATAATCAAGCATTTACGCTTGATGAAAGGTGGCGCGTCAGCGTTTCAAAAGCCGACAGGGCACCTTTTCAGCGCAGGTCATCAATGATTATCAGGTACTTAGCAACTTGCGCTTTTCCCGCAAACTGACTGCTGATAAAACCAACAGCCGGGCAATCCAATGGGGGACGGCTCCGGCTGTGATGTATCGCGATGAAATATGTGCTTTAGAAGAGGGGCTCGCCGGTCATGTCGGCAGGGGCGGGGATGCCCATGAGCTTGAGCATGGTGGGGGCGATGTCGGCTAGGCGGCCGTCGCGGAGGCTCTTGACGTCGTCGTCCACGGCGATGAAGGGCACTACGTTGAGGGAGTGGGCAGTGTTGGGGGTACCGTCCTCGTTGACTGCGTGGTCGGCGTTGCCGTGATCGGCGGTGATGAGCACGCTGTAGCCGCCTGCGCGGGCGGCCTCGACTACCTTGGCCACGCACTCGTCCACGGTCTTGACGGCCTTGCGGATGGCCTCGTAGACTCCGGTGTGGCCTACCATGTCACCGTTGGCGAAGTTGAGGATGACCATGTCGTGTACGCCTTTGTTCAGTTCTGCGACCAGGGCCTCTGCTACTTCGGGGGCGGACATCTCGGGCTTGAGGTCGTAGGTGGCCACTTTGGGGGAATTGATGAGGATGCGGGACTCGCCCTCGAAAGGCTCCTCGCGTCCGCCGGAGAAGAAGAAGGTCACGTG
>DWYD01000010.1 GCA_019118865.1 Candidatus Coprenecus merdipullorum
GTGGTATAGTGAGCCCGGGCCATGGAGCGCAGGGCCATCATCACTACGGCCTCCTCCTCGGGACGGCCCTTGACGGTGCCCAGGAGGTTGTTGATGCGCTGGGCCACGTTCTTGCCCTTGATTTCCTTGACCTTGACTCCCTGAGGGAACTGTTTCGGTTCTTCTTTCTGACCGTCCTCCTTAGCCCCGGGTTCCATCTGGAAGTCGTATCCGAAGAGGCGGACGAACTTGCGGAGCACTCCGAGCTTCTCCTCGTTGGGATCCTCGTGGACGCGGTAGACGAAGGTCTTAGCATTCTTGCTCTTGGGCACCTTGCCCACGTACTCGGCCACGGAGCGGTTGGCCAGCAGCATGAACTCCTCGATGAGCCAGTTGGCCTCCTTGGATATCTTCTCGTAGACCCTTACCGGCTTGCCTGTCTCGTCGACCTCGACCTTCATCTCGGGACGCTCGAAGGCAATGGCACCGGCGGCGAAGCGTTTCTTCCTCAGGACTGAGGCTATCTTGTGCAGGGCGGTGATCTCCTTGGCGAGCGGGCCGTTGCCGGTCTCGATGACGGCCTGGGCCTCGTCGTAGTTGAAACGGTAGTCGGACTTGATGACGGTGCGGCCGAACCAGCTCTTCTTGACCACTCCTGTAGGTGTGATGTCAAATACTGCTGAGAAGCAGAGCTTTTCCTCGCCCGGTCTCAGGGAGCACAGGTTGTTCGAGAGCTTCTCGGGGAGCATGGGCACTGTGCGGTCCACCAAGTAGACCGAGGTGCCGCGCTCGTAGGCACACTTGTCAATGATGGAGCCGGGGGTCACATAGTGGGTCACGTCAGCGATATGCACTCCGACCTCTATGTTGCCGTCCTCGAGCTCGCGGTACGAGAGGGCGTCATCGAAGTCCTTTGCGTCGGCAGGGTCAATAGTGAACGTGGTCACCTTGCGGAAGTCCCTGCGCTCGGCAATGTCCCTGGGGGTTATCTTGTCCGGCACGGCCTCGGCTGCGGCCTCCACCTCGGGCTCGAAGCGGTAGGGCAGACCGCACTCGGCCAGGATGGCGTGCATCTCGGTGTCGTTGGCACCCGGCTCGCCCAGCACGTCTATGATGCGGCCTGTCGGAGCCGGAGCCTTCCTCGGCCAGTCGGTCACGATGACGGCGGCCTTCAGACCCGACACGTCGCCGGGCTTCCAGGTCCGCTGAGGGACTTTCCGGTCGTTGGACTCTCCGTTTTCGGGCTCTGCTCCGGATTCGGCCTTACTATTGATGCCGTCGAGTATCCCGCCTTTGCCGAACCAGCGGTCTATCTCCTTGAGAGGTATGCTGATATCGTAGGGCATATTGCGGCTCTCCATAATCAGCCAGGCCTCGCCGCGGGATATCTGCAGAACCCCGATATGAGGCTTGGATGAGCGCTCGAGCACTGTGATTATCTCGCCCTCGATACGCTTGGGCTTACCGTCAGCACCTACACCCTTGGCCTTGGTCGTCAGCACCTTGACTATATCGCCGTTGAGAGCCCCGCGCATCTTATGCTGAGGCACGAACACATCATTGTCCCTGTCCGGCACCTCCACGAAACCGTAGCCCTCGCGGGTCATGCTCACCGTACCGGTCAGCTCCTCCTTGTTGAAATGCTCCTTCTTTCCTTTGGATTTCTTCTTGCCGCCCGAACGCTCCTTCCTCTTGAGATTCAGCTCCTTCTGCATTGCTTTCTGGTCAGGCGTCTGATTCTTCCCGTGCTTTCCACGCGGACGGGAAGAGGGTCTTTTCTTTCTTGTCATATACTCTATTCTGTTATCAGAGGCAAATATACGCAGAAGCCGAGCGCAGAGCAAATTTATTTGCTCTGCCGAGGCGCAGCAGTATATGCGGCGCATCCGCTCAGTCCTTTCTCAAAGCCAGCGCCGGATTGGTGTTCATCAGCTGCACGGCCCGGTATGAGATGGAAAGCGCTGCGATCACCCCCACGATGAGCAGGGCCAGCAGGTATATCCACCAATGGTTGTCGATGCGGTAGGAGTAGGTCTGCAGCCAGCGTCCGGTGTAGGTGTAAATCAGAGGAGTGGCAATGACCGCGGCAATCAGCGAGGCCGACAGGAAGCTGGCGAGGGTATGGGTGTAGATTTCCAGCCGGGGACAGCCCATAATCTTGCGGATTGCGGTGCTCTTGGCCCTCTGACGGGCGTAGTATGTGCTCATGGCGACCATGGCCATGACCGTCAGGACGATGGTCAGCAGGGCGAAAAGGCTGGTGAGCCTGAGGCTGCGGTCCTCCGAAGCATAGGCCCTGCGGTAGATGTCCTCGTAGGTCCTCACCGTGACATCCAGTTCCGGCTTCTCCTCAGCGTACAGCTCCTGTATTGCACGCACCGCCTCGGCCGGGTCGCCGTTGACCTTGACCACTAAGGACATGAGATTCCCGATGTATTCAGACTGAGCAGGCTGCACCGTCCAGATCAGCAGGTCATTACCGGCGGAATTGGCATTGCCCAGCAAGAGGTCGTCGATGATGCCGCATACCCTGATTGCCCCGTTGTCAAACTCGAACTGCGTCATGTCCAGACCATATCCTAAAGCAGCGGCGGCCCTGCGGGTAAAATAGCTGGTATTCGGCAGAGGGTCTGAATTCTGACTGAGAACCTTCACTCCTAAAAGACGCAGCGCGGTAGTATCGCCGCCATACATCACTATGTTGTAGCGATTCCCGTCAATCTGCACTCCCCAGTAAGCCCTCCGGCTTCCGGCCGGACAGCCCTGCACCCATCCGGCATCCGCCACGCACGGCAGGGATTTGAGCCGGTCCTTGAGAAAATCGTCCGGATCCTGAGTGTTGGAGACGGTCACATCCACCAGGGAATCCCGGGTATAGCCCATGGGCCTCTCCACCATGTGGCGCAGCTGCAGGAACATGGCAATGGCTATTGCGACGGCCCCGATGGCTGCTGTATTCTGGACAACGAGGAAAATCCTTCCGAGCACCATCCTGCCGGTCCGTGTAAACTCGCCCCTGACTATGTCGATCGGCCTGTAGCGGGAAACCATCAGGGCCGGGATGATACCGGCAATGACAGACAGCAGCACGATGACTCCAGTCCATAGAGCGGCGGTGCCCCAGGTCAGGGACGACAGCGGATTGTAATTTTTCCCGATAAGGGCACTGAACATAGGGGCGGCGGCCTCAGCCAGGACAAATCCGAGGACGAACGATACGGCCGTCACGACAAAGGACTCCCCGATGTAGCGGAGGATGACACCACCGCGGGAAGAACCTATCAGCCTGCGCGTCGCCATCTCCTTGACCCTGAATCCCACCTGGGCGGTGGTCAGCGAGATGTAGTTGAGCAGGGCAAATACCAGCAGCAGCACTCCGGCGGCAGTGACCAGCCGCAGCATGTCCCGGTTGACGATATTCTCGAAAAAGGCGCGGGAGGTGGCTCCTGCCCCGTAGTGTATCTTCTTGAACGGCACGAGATTGTACTCCGTGCAGACGCCTGAGATGTACATCTCGTCGCTTTCGTTCAGGATGCCGAGGATTTCCCGGCCCAGCCAGTTCACGTCAGCACCTTCGCGCACCTTGTAGAAGGTCACCGTAGAGCCGTAGCCGTTGCGCGTCAGATGAGGCAGGAACCTCTCCAGCATATCCAGGCGGTAAATCATGTCGCACTCGGGCAACACGGTCCGCTCCATATCCTCGAATACTCCCGTTATGGTCAGCGTAGTCTTCCCGTCCCCGGCCGTTATGTCGATACCGTTGCCCACCGCATTGCCCTCAAGGAAATATGTATTCGCAAAAGACTGCGAGACGATGACCGAGCCCACAGCCTCCAGAGCCCCTTTCCGGTCACCTGCCGCCATAGGAAGAGGGATGAGCGACAAGAAATTGGAGTCCACGCATAGGGCATTCTGCACCATGGTCCTGTCCCCGACCGACACACTCAGGTCCCACCCGTCGACGGACATGGTGCCGACCGTCCGGCAGACAGCCTCGATATCCGGATAGCGGCCCTCCACAGCCCCCTTGACGGTACCGCTGAGACTGAAGAGCTCCGCATCCGAGCCGACATAGACATCGTCACCGACAAACGTGTCGTAGCTGCGCTCCTGAGTCACGTACGTGCCTATGAAGATAATGAATGCCAGGGCAATGGCCATGCCCGCCACCTCTATTACCGTATAGAGCCTGTTCCGGGATACGAATCGGAGAAAGGATTTCATATTGTCTTGTCACTAAATAGGTTACTGCTATTATTCGTTGCAAAAATTATGCCTTATCAAGTATGTCGCTGTATCATAAATACTTAACCAATTCTCAAAAACATTTAATTGTATAAAATTCATACGACAAGTGTCTAATTTTTTGAAAATTGTCAATATTTTTGACGCTCAGCCTATACCGACGGAAGGATTGGCCAAGGCATGACTCCTTCGGAAGGAGTAGGGAAATGGCGGGAAAGTGTGACTCCTTCGGAAGGAGTGACGCGGGGAAAGGGCCACAACCAGGAAAACGAAAGAGGAGGAATGCCGCAACGGCAGTGAATCATGGGATTCAGTGCCGTTGTGGAAAGGGGACGAAAGGGCAATGCCGTTCACAGGCGCTGTGACGAGGGATGCAGCGAAACAGGGCCTCCGCAACGGCACCGAATCCCGGGATTTGCTGCCGTTGCGGAAACAAAACCGAAACTTTTACGCGGGAATATTGAATTGAGCAGTGACATTCACTGTCGCAAAATCATTACTTTTGCATATTGCAAAAACCACCACCTATGAAAAAGAACAACTATACTCTTGGAACTGCCGCCGCACTGCTCATCGCCGCAATGGCACTGCTCGGCGGATGCACCGGACAAAATAGCCGGGGCGGCATTGAGGTAATCGACCTGTACAGATATGAGGACGGAGGGGCGCTGACGGATGCCATGCTGGACAGTCTCGCGACAGAGACCATGGTCATCGGGCTCATGGCGGACGGCGACCTGACCATACCGGCCAATCCGGTGAGAATCAAGTTTGCAGGCGATGTCACGGGTAGCGACGATCCGGCACGGAATACAGGCGAAGGCAAAGGCAAAGGCGAAGGCAAAACCGAAGGCCGGATCTACGTTCTGGACAATCCCGGAATCCGCACATTCCAGATGCTGGCTTTCGACAGCGACGGAAAGCTGATAAAGAAAATAGGCGGGCCGGGACGCGGACCGGGGGAGTATTTTGTTCTCACGGACTTTGCGGTGGCACCGGACGGAAGTCTATGGATCAATGACGCCGGCATGGACAACATGCTCCACTACAGCAGCAGCCTCGAATACATCGACACCTATCCGATGCCGTACGACATAGACAACATGGAGTTTCTCGAAAACGGCGAGGTGCTGGTCAATGTATCCCAATGGGATTCCACTCAGATAGAAATCGCCGTGACCGACACCATGTTCCGCCATGACGGCCGCAGGGAACTGCTCCGTTACAGCCACAGCCCGCGCGCCGTCTACGTCTACGCATTCGGGGACGGGTCCCTGATCAGGACTCAGGACGGATATCTGCACTGTCACCCCATCGACCCGGACATCTACCTGATAGACGACGGCACAGGAGAGATCCTCCGCCACTACCGCGTGGATTTCGGCCCGGATGCACTCACTCACAATGATATAAGCAGCCTTGGAGACAATGACGAACGCTATATCGAAATTCTGTGCAGCAGCTCCTATCTGTACAAGATATTCACTGTCACGGACCGCTACATCCTCGGGCAGGCTATGAGGAAAGGGGAATACCCGTATTTTCTGGCCGACCTGGACACCAGAACTGTCTACTGGAGCAGTTCCGACAGTTCAGAGGAAGGCATGAGCGGCATCCTCGACTACCTGGACGGCTGGCTGATATCCACCTTCCTTCCGGATGAGCCGGAAGCCCATTACAGACTGATTCTGCGGAAGTTTCAATAAACCTGCAGACGCACCTTCCGGTCCTTGACCATGATGTAGTAATCCCCTGGCTCCAGGAAGCGGTTGCCGTCACTGTCGACGAAGCTCAGGTCCCGCGCCGGGTCGATTACGAAGCGGAAAACGCGGGTCTCTCCAGCCGGTATCACCTGCTTCTCGAAATGCTTCAGCTCGCGGAGCGGACGGGTAATCCGGCATGCGGGGTCGGAAATGAACCAGTGCACGGTCTCGGCTCCGTCCCGCTCACCGGTATTGGTCACGGATATCTCGGCGGTCAGGGTCTCTCCACCGGTTACCGACTCGCGGGAAAGTTTCAGGTCCCCATATTCGAAAGCCGTATAGCTCAGGCCGTGTCCGAACTCATACAGGGGCGTGGACTGGATGTCCTGATACAGTCCCTGCCGGGGACGCGAGCTCTGACGACGGTTGTAGTACACCGGTATCTGCCCGGTGGTACGGGGGAAAGTGACGCTCAGCTTACCCGAAGGGTTGACCCTTCCGGACAATACCCCGGCCACAGGACGTCCTCCCGGCACACCCGGCTGCCACATCTCCACGATGGCATCGCAAAGAGGCTCCACCCGCTGCAGCGCCAAGGGCCGTCCACTCGACAGCACCAGCACCATCGGCTTCCCGGCCTTCCGCATTTCCACGATAAATTCCTCCTGAATCTCCGGCAGTTCAATGGAGGAGCGCGATCCGTTCTCCCCGCTCCATCCGCGCCGCTCGCCCATGAAGAGCACCACCACATCCGCCTCCCGGGCCGTCTCAAGGGCGGAGGCGAAGCCGCTCCGGTCATCCCCGTCGAAGGGGCAGCCCGCGTGGAAGAGCACCTGCGACATTCCCCCGAATTCCTCTGTCAGGGCGTCCCGCACCGGATACACCTCCTCTCCCCGTCCGTGCCCGCTCCAGCTGCCCAGAAGTTCTCCCGGCGCATCCACTATCGGCCCGAGCGCCGCTATCGTGCGCTGTCCCTGAAGGGGAAGGAGCCCTCCCTCATTTTTCAGCAGGACAATGCTCTCCTCGGCCAGACGCTCCGCCAGCTCCCGGCTCTGCGGCAGAAGCAGGCGCTGCCCAGCCGGAACCTCTTCGGTATAAGGCCGCTCGAAGAGTCCCAGACGGAACTTGAGGGTCAGAACGCGCCGCACGGCATCGTCTATCCGCTCTTCGGAGACCGCTCCCTCGCGGACGAGCGAATCCAGATAATTGTCATAGCAATGTCCCACCATGTCCATGTCCAGACCGGCATTCACGGCAAGCCGGGCCGCATCCTTGCGGTCAGCGGCAGCTCCCTGCGGTATCAGCTGAGGCACCGCCGCCCAGTCCGAGACCACGAGTCCTCCGAAACCCCATTGTCCCTTCAGGACCTCGCTCAGGGTGTAGGCGTTGCAGGTCGCCGGAGTGCCGCTGATGTCGTTGAACGAGCTCATCACCGTAGCCGCTCCGGCCCGGACCCCGGCCTCGTACGGCGGCAGGTAGGTGTCCCAGAGAGTCTGGCGGGATATCTCGGTGTAGACATAGTCCCGGCCGGCCTCGGAGGCACCGTAGCCGACATAGTGTTTCAGGCAGGCCGCCACCTGGGTACTGCTGCTCAGGTCGGAGCCCTGATAGCCCTCGACGGAGGCCGCGCAGAAAGCCGCGTTGGTATAGGGATCCTCGCCGTAGCCCTCGGATATCCGGCCCCAGCGGCCGTCCCGGGCCACGTCTATCATGGGCGAGAAGGTCCAGTCCACACCCGAGCGGCGGGCCTCGGCGGCAGCCATGTCACAGGCCTCCCGGACCAATTCCGTGTTCCAGGAGCAGGCCTGGGCCAGCGATATCGGGTAGACCGTGCGGAAACCATGGATCACGTCGTACCCGAAGAGTATCGGGATACCGAGACGGGTCTGCTCCATCGCCCGCCGCTGCATTCCGTTGCGCAGTTCAGGGTTCTCCTCGTAGTAGATCAGGGAGCCGATGCCGGCCGGAATCCGGGCCGTCACCTCCTCGATATTGTTCGCGTTGTCGCTGGCTCCCAGCGTATACTGATTGAGCTGGAGTATCTTCTCCTCCAGGGTCATGCGTTCCAGCAGGTCCTCAACGCGCTCCTCCACCGGAAGCGAGGCGTCCTTGTAGCGGGGTTGTCCGCAGAGCGGCCAGGACATCAGGCCGCAGCACAGCATCATACAGGCAAGTGTTTTCATATCCAGTAAGTTTTGTCTGCGCAAATTTAACCAAAAATGATTATCCGTGTATTTCCGATTTTTTCATACTTTTGCGCCCGAAAACAGATAGAAAGTATTAAGAAAAGGAATCAGGATTATGGACAAGAAAGTATTACTTATGATCCTCGACGGCT
>DWYD01000099.1 GCA_019118865.1 Candidatus Coprenecus merdipullorum
CAGCATGTCGGGGAAGCGGCCGGCTATGCGCTGGGGCGTGTGCTCCACGGCCGGGACGGTGTAGTGTTCGGGGAAAATAGGGAAGGGATTGACAAGTACCTCGTAGCGTCGGCCGTCGCAGCCCTCGAAGGGCAGGGCCTCCTGCTGTTGCGGACGGTTCCCCCGGCACAGGAAGCAGGGCCGGGCCGCGATGGAGGCCGCGTCGGTGCGGGCCAGTGTGGAGACTGCCCGGGCGGGATTGTACTGCACCCTGACCGGCATACCGCCGATGGTTATTTCCTTGGTCTGTACCTCGCGCAGGTCACGGTATCTCCGTGCCGCTTCCGGCCATCCGGCCAGCTGTCTCTTCAGGAGACTCTGTAGTTCTGTCATCTTTCTTGTGCATCCATAAAGGGGCAGCAAGATACGGAAAATTCTGTAGAACTCAAATGCCGCAGACAATGCCCACTATATAATCTTCCGGAATCATCCCGATGTACCGGCTGTCCATGGAGTTGAGGACGTTGTCCCCGGCGAGGAAGCAATAGTTGCTGCGGAAGGTATGGCATGAAACGGAGTCTGCATCGGGCATGTCTCCTGTTTCATACTCGATGAGTCTGCCGTACAGGAAGATATTGTTTTCGGTAAGCCTTATGGTGTCTCCTGCACCCGGTATGTACAGCGGCCCGTAATCTTTGATAGTCCAGACGGTTCCGTCCGGCAAGACGGCTGCTTCGAACCTCAGTACGGTATCGGCTTTGAGTACTGAGTCAGGTCTGCGGGAAAGCCATCTCTGATACCGCTCAGCTCCGATAACTGTTGCCGGCAGCGAGGAGTTGTAGTAGTATCCGTTGCGGATGCCCACAGTGTCGCCAGACCTTCCTATGCATCTCTTTGCGTAGACGTAGTTAATACGGAAGTGAATTTTGCCGGTAGAGTCAGGGTAGGGGTAGTTGAATATGACGATGTCTCCCGGCCGGACATTCTTGAGTCCGGGCATCCGGAAAGACTCCATCACCGGGTCGGAGAAGTCGTATTTGGTATAGATGCGGGCACCCATCAGTAGTTTGTTCACGAAGACGTGCTGTCCGTCATGCAGGGTAGGAAGCATGGAGCCGCCTCTGATAGTGAAGCGGTCGGTCAGGAATACCGGAATCGTTACAGCCAAGGCAGCTGTTGCCAGTGCCATGAGAAGGATAATCCGTATAATCTTTGTGGTAGGTATTTTCATAAATTCTACCTGCAAAGTAAAAGAAAATTTGCCTATTTGAAAACAATGCAGTATATTTGAAAACAAAAACTGCTATGAAACTGTCCGTCCGCATATTTGCTGCTTTGATTATAAGTGCTGCGGTATGTTCTTGCGCTTCAAGTGAAACCGCTCAGTTACGGGAGGATCTTAAAGTATTCATGTCAGAGACGGTTACAGTACCTGCCGGTATCCAGGGAGTCGATACCTCAGGTGTCTTTTTCTACAAAGACAAGTCTGATCAGCCTAAGTTGATATTCTACTATGATTCTGCATCGTGCAGTGACTGCGAAATAGCACATCTGACCAGCATAGAATGGCTCTACCGCAAGAGTTCAGAGGATGGTACATTTGAAGTGATGACCATATTCTCTCCGAAGCCTGAAGATTACGAAGTCGTTAGGCGGCTGCTGGATATACACAGATTCCCGTATCCGGTGTATATAGATTTCGACGGACGTTTCAGGAAATCCAACAGTTTCATCCCGGAGGATGTGCGGTTTCACACATTTTTGACAGACAGCGGAGGGAGGATAGTGTATGTGGGCAATCCTTCAATGAGCGAAGACCTTAGGACGGCTTTTGAAAAGTCACTTGAAAGTATTGTGGAATGAATGTTTTGCGCAAAACAGATAAGCGGAATTATTAATTTTTTAAACAAGTATGCAATGAAGAAGACAGTTATTCTCATTCTCGGAGGGGCGGTGGCCCTCACTCTTTCTCTTGTCATGGGCATCAGCGTGATGTCTCAGACTGATTCTGAGTCCGGTCTCGGACTTTTCGAAGCGAACGTAGAGGCGTTGGCAGATATCGAGCACTGGGGATCGTGCGGAACAACAGAACCATATTGTCAAGCAAGATGCCCAGAGTGCAACAACCTGGTATGGGCAAAGGAGTACCAAGGTCCTGGCAAGTTAACCCATTGTTCCTGCTCCGGCACGATGACTCCTATAAAGAATCCGGACGACAAGACACCCCAGCCGGCAAATTAAAGCAGCATGAATCGGAAAACATCAAATCATGTAAGTTACACTGTGGCTGTACTGACAGCCGCAGTGTACTTTGTTATAAGTTCATGTACAGGCGACAAATATACGGCGCCGGAGTTTCCCGTGGAGCGTGAGGATAAGTGGACGATATTGTCCGAAGAGATGTTCGTGAATCTGGTGTACGATCTCTGGGAGTACAAGTCTTATCTTCTGGTACCTGTTGCGGACCCGCAGACAGGTCACAATCTGTGGATATATGACAAGAATACCGGCAGGCGTGTGTGGTCGGGCATTAATGACGGCCGCGGTCCTGGGGAAACCATAGGTGGCATCCGCAATACGTATTTCAAGGACGGCATACTTACGTACTATGATGATATGAAGGGCAGCATACTCCGTTATGATGTGGACTCTCTGCTGAACGGGGTGTTCAGTTACACCGAGGAACTTTATGATGAGCCGTTGTGGACGGCGATGATGGTGGAGTGCGGCGATAATAGGCTGTATGTAAATAATGTCGGTTTTGCCAGTCCGGACCGTCATAGAGTGAGTAGGTTCGAGCTGCTGGATTCTGTCTGTGATACTTTGGGCTTGTATGACTTCTGGCCGGTAGAGGACATATATGAGCGTTTTTATATGTACAATACTGCATTATACTCGACTTCATCGGATAAAACAAAGTTGGTGATAGGAACGTTTCATGGAGCTATTATGGAGATTTACGAAGTCGAGAATGAAATCAGGCCGCTGGCAGTGAGATATTATTATGAGCCGGATATCGATGTGTATTACGGAGGTTATGACTATAACAGCCGTACCGTATTAGGCTTTTATGATCTGTATGCAGTGGATGACAGAATCTATTCAGCATACGACGGAGAACTCAATCCTTACTGGAATGGCGGAGATCGCCAGACATTTACCAAGATAGCGGTATTCGACTGGGAGGGCAATCCTGTAGAGCTGATACATACGGATTACAGAATAGACAAAATAGTGTATTCAGAGGCGGAGAATACAATATATGCCGCCGTGAGGGACCGCGACGGCATCATGTATCTGGCGAAGATGGAGCTATAGATCCCGGCTCTGCAGCAGCCATTTCCAGACGGGAAGTATTTCTATGGCCCTGCCGTCGGGGAGTGGGATGGAGCCTTCTTCATCGCGGGTGACGATCACCATCCTCGAAAGGCTCTCGGCCCGGTCCAGCCGGACAAGCGCATTGACCTCCCTCTCCTTTGTGTCGGGGTCGCTGAGCGTGACGCAGGCCTGTACGGCGTATCCGGCTTCCGGTATGTAGAAATCGACTTCGGTATTCTTGTGGTAGAAGTACAGTTTGTCGCCGTAGGTCCTGCTCAGGTGGACGGCGCAGAGGTTTTCGAACAGGGGGGCGGCAGTGTTGCTGAGGAAAATGCTCAGGAGGCCGTTGTCAATGAAGTAATGCTTCTTGACGGTCTCCCTTTCCGTAGATTTGGTAGCGTAGTTCTCAATGGGCAGGAGGATGTATGCGTCTTTGGCGGCTTCGACATACTGGATGACCGATGCCGGGGTAGTGTTGATTCCGGTGCTTTTTATCAGGTTGGCTATCCGGTTGTAGGCTATGGGTTTTCCGATGCTCTCGGCGAGTCTTTTGAACACCATCCGCAGAGCGGTCTCATTGCGGATCCTGCCTCTGACGACTATGTCGTTCAACAGGATTTTCTCATACAGGTCGTTCAGCCACCGTCTCTTGTTCTTGAAAAGCATGAGCTCAGGGAATCCTCCCCACAGGAGATACCGGGAGAGCATTTCCATGACCTTGAATCTCTCCGAACTGTATTCCCATCCCTGGCTAAGCACAATGCCCTGTGACTCAAGATACTCTGAAAAGGAGTAGGGATATACCGTCCCTTCCGTGTATCTGCCCCCGAGGGTCGTGTGTATGTCCCGGCTGAGCATTTTAGCGTTGCTTCCTGTGATGTACACCTGATATTTCCGGTTGGCAAGTCTCCGGGCGAAATGCTCCCAGCCCTCTATGTTCTGTATCTCGTCGAACATCAGTATCGGCTTTTGCCCGCCGGTGCTTCTGTATGCCTGGAGTATCGTGTCGAAGTCGCCGGCATCCATTCCTATGAGACGCTCGTCGTCGAAATCGATGTAGATGAATTCTTCCGGGAGACGGCCTTCGGACATCAGCTGCCTTGCCCGTTTGAACAGCATGTAGGACTTGCCGGCCTGCCGCACGCCTGTAAGGACGTATCGGCCGCTGCCCTCAAATTCGAACTGCCTGTCATACAGGTCAATGTCTCTGAGAAGTTCCTGTCCCTCGCTTATCAGTATCCGGAATGTATCGATTGTTATTGCCATGTGCGGATATTTTGCTACCGCAAATATAGCAAATTTATATTGCTGATATATAAAAATGGTTAAATTTTTATATTGCCAATATAAAAATCAGTGCCGAGCGCTCATCTCGAACTCGAGGGTGCCGCCTTCGAGGATCTGGTCTATGGTGAGTTTCATCACGCCGTCCTCTCCGGGCTTTAACCTTGTGCCGTTGAGGCTTACGGAGTGGACGTAGCGGTTGCGGTCGGAGACTTTCTGGGCTTTTATCTCGAGGGTCCGGCCGTTTTCCAAGTTGATCTTCATGTAAGGGAGGTAGGGGGCGCCGAGGATGTACTCGCCGCTGCCGGGGCAGACGGGGTAGAAGCCCATGGCGGAGAAGATGTACCACGCGGACATCTGGCCGCAGTCGTCGTTGCCGCAGAGGCCGTCGATGTTGTTGCGGTACATCCGGTTCATGATCTCGCGCTGCCAGTACTGGGTCTTCCAGGGGCTGGAGGTCCAGGCGTAGAGGAAGGGAATGTGGTGGCTGGGCTCGTTGCCGTGGACATAGCCGCCGAGGATGCCTTCGCGGGTGACGTCTTCGGTGCCGGCGAAGAACTCGTCGGGCAGATGCATGGTGAGCAGGGTGTCGAGGTTGGCCTCGAACTGCTCTGCTCCGCCCATGGCCTCTATCAGGCCGGGTACGTCGTGGGGTACGTAGAAGGAGTAGTTGAGGGAGTTGCCCTCGATGAAGCCCTGGCCGTGGGTGCTGAGCAGGTCGAAGTCAGTCTTGAAGGTGCCGTCCTCGTGGCGGGGACGGGCGTGGCGGGTCCCGGGGTCGAAGACGTTGCGCCAGTTGCCGGAGCGTTTCAGGTACTGCTCCGCGATGTCGGTCTGGCCCGCATCGGCAGCGGTCTTGTAGACGGTCCAGTCGTCGTAGGCATATTCGAGGGTCACCGAGGCTGAGCTGCCGGAGGCCTCCATGGGCACGTAGCCGAGGCGCATCATCTCGCCGGTGCCCTCGTAGTAGGGTATGGAGGAGCTGCGCACCATGGCTTTCAGCGCCCGGGCCGTATCGACAGGGATGCCGGCGGCGATGGCGTCGGCGAGGACGGATACGCTGTGGTAGCCGATCATGCACCAGTTCTCGTTGGCGTTGTGGCTCCATACCGGCAGGGCTCCGTGGACGCTCTGCTCGGAGTGGGCGATCATGGACTCGATGATGTCATGGCTGCGCTGGCGCTGGATGATGTTGTAGAGCGGGTGCAGGGCCCGGAAGGTGTCCCATGTGGAGAATATGGTGTAGTTCGTAAAGCCCTCCGCGCGGTGGATGTTGCCGTCCACTCCCCGGTAGAGCCCGTCTACGTCGCAGTAGACCGAAGGGTTGATCATCGTGTGGTAGAGGGAGGTGTAGAGCATGGACAGCTGGTCCTCATTGCCCTCGGCCTCGATGACCGAGAGGGCATTGTCCCAGGCTGCCCCGGCCTCGGCCGCCACGGTCTCAAAATCCTTTCCTGCCGCCTCCGCCTCCAGATTCCTGACCGCTCCGGCGGTGCTCACCCCCGACAGGGCGACCTTCACCTCCAGCTCCCGGCCCTCCGAGGGGTCGAACTCGAACCAGGCCGCTATCTTCCTGCCTCCGATTTCCGGGAAATTGTGCTCCAGGTCGAACTTGCGGTAGAACCCGTTGTAGAGCACTTTCCCGAATTCCTTGTAGCCGTACTCGCGTATTGGCCTTGAAAACGATATCGCGAAGTAGGTGTAGTTGGTCCGCGCCCAGCCGTTGGTGATGCGGTAGCCGGTCAGCAGGGTGTCGTTCTCTACGCGGATCTGTGCCCAGAGCACCTTGCCGTCGTAGTTGTAGATGCCGTGGATGAGGTCGAGGATGACCCGCTGCTCCGAGGCGCCCTCGGGGTAGGTGTAGCGGTGTACGCCTGTCCTCGGGGTGGCCGTCAGCTGTGCCCGTATGCCGTAGTCGTCCAGGAAGGCCTCGTAGTATCCGGGCCGGGCCGTCTCCCGCTCGTGCGAGTACCTGGAGCGGTAGCCTGCGTCAGGGTCGGCCGCCGTGCCGGGCCGCAGTTTCAGCTCGCCGGTGGTGGGCATCAGCAGCACGTCCCCGAGGTCCGAGTGTCCAGTCCCGCTGAAATGCGTGTGGCTGAAGCCCACTATCGTGCTGTCGCCGTACTGGTAGCCGGCGCAGTAGCGGTAGGCCTCGGGCTGATACCGTCCGTCGATGTTGTGCGGCACGGTGTCCGTGTCCGGGCTGAGCTGCACTATCCCGAAAGGATAGCAGGCCCCCGGGAACGTATGTCCCATTCCGTTAGTTCCAATCATGGGATTGACCCATTTCGAGAGGCTGTCGGTCTCCGCCGCAGCCGCTCCGATAACAGTCATCGCTGTCATTGCCAGAGTACAGAAGAGTTGTCTTTTCATACCGCGAATTTATGGAAAAAGTTGATAAATTTGTAGGATAAATTCAAATTGACAATGAAAGAAAATATTGATAGACCGGACAGGGTAGAGGTGCGCGGGGCGAGGGTGCACAATCTGAAAAATATCGATGTGGACGTGCCGCTGGGGAAGGTCGTGGGGATAGCGGGAGTGTCGGGCTCGGG
>DWYD01000011.1 GCA_019118865.1 Candidatus Coprenecus merdipullorum
CCAGGCGGCTCATCTCCATGACGCGGGAGCTGTCATCGACCGTCATGTTGACGAAGAAGGCGGGGATGTCGGTCGCGCTGGACTTGATGGCCTTCGGTCTTTCCGTACCTTCCGGCAGGGATGACAGGGACCGGTCGATCCTCTCGTTGACATCCACGAAGGTGAAGTCGATGTCGGTGCCATACTCGAACGACAGGCGGATGATGCCCACGCCGCTCTCCGACTGAGACCTGATGTCTGTCAGGGAGGGTATCTGCATCAGCTCGCGCCGCAGGCTCTGCAGGTACTGGTCTATCTCCCTGGCCGAGCTGCCCTCCACCTTGACCTGCACGGTGATCTGCGGGATGTCCACATCGGGCATGAGCGAGACCGGGATCAGCTTGATGGACACTGCTCCCAGGACGGCCACGGCGAAGAGGACCATCGATACGGCGACAGGGCGTTTTATCAGTTTCCTGATCATTGTCTTGCGATTACTTTAGATTCGTGGGCGAGGTTGAGGTTGCCTGAGGTGATGATGATGTCCCCGAGGCTGAGCTCGGCGTTACGCTCCTGGTTGACCCTTACTACATGGCTGTCGCTGTTGGACATGAGGATGTCGACATAGACCCAGCGGGCGGTGCTGTCCGCGGGCTGGTAGACGAAGAGCACTTCCTGGTTGTCACGCATGACGACAGCGCTTTTGGGCACTACCTGCTGCTGCGGTATGAGCTCCTCTACCAGGACCCTGACGTTCATTCCGTCCATCATGTCTCCGTCTGAGTTGCTGACGGAGGCGGTAATCTCTATCTGGCCCTTTTCATCCACCATGGGATTCACGGCCGTAATGCGTCCGGCGTAGGTCTTCTCCGGATTGTTGAAGGGGGATATCTTGACTTCCATGCCGGTCCTTACCGACGGTATCTCCGACTCAAGCAGGGGGAAGCTGACGTCGAAGCGGCTGTCGTCTATCACATAGCAGAAGCTCTCCGATGGAACGCCCTCGTAGACACGGCCCTTGATACTGGCTATCTTACCGTCGAAGGGAGCCGTAATCTTAGTGCCCTCGTAGTCGTACAGGGCCCTGCGGTAATTCTGCTCCGCGTCAGCGTAGCCCGAACGGGTCCTGGCTATGGCCATCGTGGCGGCGGGAACGTCGGAGGTGTCGGCATCTCCGTAACCGAAGCCGATGAGCACGTCGTTGAGGTCTATCTCAGCCTTGCGCATGGCGTTCTCGGCCTGGGAGAGGGCTATCGCCGCCGTCTCGGGGTCCAGGCAGGCTATCAGCTCGCCCTTGCGGACACTCTGTCCGTTGGTGAAACGTACTTCCGATATGGTGCCGGAGGTGTTGAAGCGCAGGGCGCTCTTGCGGGCGGCCACCAGTTTGCCGTTGCTTATGGTCTGACGCCTGAAGTCGGTCAGGCGGAGAGTCATCGTATCCACGTAGTTGGCCTCCACGGCCTGCGAAAGGCGGGTGAGGGTATCCTCCTCCACTTCCTTGTTCTGGCCGCAGGCGGCTGTCAGCGCGATGAGCGGCAGTATGAAAAGTTTCTTCATTGTGTGTATCCGGTATTATCAGTTGTCGATTATCTTGTCAAACTCGGCGTCCAGGTCCTTCCCGTATATGTAGTCGTAGAGGGTGTCCTTGCGCAGATTGTAGTAATAGCTCCAGTAGTTGGCCAGCTCGTTGATGTACTGGGAGGTGGCCTCGTCCCTCTCGTTCTGGGCGGTGTTGATGTCCAGGATGCTGATGGTGCCGTTGCGGAAGCGCTGCAGGGCCAGTTCAAACCGTTCGGCGGCGATCTCGTCTGCCTTGCGGGAGGCATCGCACTGCTTGGCCTGGGCATTGAACTGAACCACACGGATATAGATGTCCTGGCGGCGCTCGATGATTTCCTGCTCTATCTGGGTCAGGATTATCTCCTGCTGGGTCTTGGCCATCTGTACCCGGCCTTTTCCGAGGCCCCAGTCCACGATGGGCACGCTGAGGCTCAGTCCTACGATTTCCTGGTCGATGGGATTGCGGTAGGACGTGGCTATGTCGTCTCCTGTCTGGGTAAGGCCGAACTGGGCTGTCAGCACCGCGCTGAATCCTCTGTCGGCCTTGGCCTGGGCTATCGCGGCCTCAGCTTCTATGAGGCTTATCTCGTTGTCGAGGCTGAACGATGTGTTCTGGAGGCTGCGGGTGACGGCGTCCTCCTCGTTTATGACTATGTCGGAAAAATGGGACGGGGTGACCAGAGTTATCTCCGTGGCGTCGTCCATGCCCAGGTAGGACCTGAGGCTTAGCATGGCCTGCCGGAGCTCAACTTCCGCACTGGCTACCGCGATATCGGCGTTGAGTACCTGCAGCTCCATCTGCAGCAGCTCGTCCTTGGTGTAAGTGCCGATGTTGAATCTCTCCTGGGCGATGGCATAGAGCTGCTGGGTGCTTTCGAAACGGCTGCGGGCCATCTCCAGGCTTTTCTGGGTGCGGAGTACGTTGAAGAAATAGGTGGTGGCGGAGACGGCTATGCTCTCCATGTCCTCGAGGTAGGTCCGCTTGGACATCTCGTAGCGTTTGGGTTCGGTCTTCTTCTCCCATTTCAGCCTGTTGTACTGGAAGATGGGCTGGTAGTAGGTGATGTTGACAGGGTTGGAGTTGTAGGTCAGGTCTCCGTAAGGGGAGAACTGGTCGAAACGGTTGAGATAGGTGTTCAGGGATATTGTACCTCCGGTGAAGGGTATGTTCTGGTCGATGGACAGACTCAGGGAGTTGTTCATGTTGTCGTTCTGGACATAGTGAGTCTCGCCGGTCTCGGCGTCCTGCAGGGCCACGATGGAGCGGTTGTACTGTCCGAGCTGGGCTCCCAGGTTGAGCGACGGCAGGAACTGCGCCTTGTAGGAGCGGAACTGCCAGTAACTGCTGATAAACGAGTATTTGGCCACGAGAGCCGGCAGGGACTTGCTCTGCGCCAGCACTATCACATCCTCCAGTGTGAACTCCCAGTGCTTGACGGAATCCTGACCGGCAGTACTTTTCAGAGTGTCCTGCTGGGCGCTCAGCGCTGGAACTGACAGACAGCTCAGGCATACGGCGCAGGCCAGGAAGTATGTCCGGAATCTATTCATAAGGTCAGATATAAGTTAAAAACCTTTCAAAGATAAACTAAAAAATCTGTATAGACAAATCTGAAATGTTTAGAATATATCCTTAATAGGAATTCTGTATATAGGGGGATTCTCATCTGTATTGTCGGGCATGCTGGAAGCCAGTAGAAGAGTATCTCCATCCAAAGTAAATATGGAATAGGGGAAATAGTCCGTGTCGTTGCTCATGAACCGGACGACTTCAGATTTACCCGTCTCCAGATCATATTTTGCTATTCTTCCTGCTGACAGGCCGATGTACAGGCAGCCCCCTTGTTTTCTTACAGGGGGGGCCAGGTAGGACTTTTCCCAGCCGTCCTGAGTCTGTAAGAATTTATGGACTTCTGTGGAACTGGTGTAATTGACGTATTTGTCAGGGTATGAGTTCCGTCCGAAATCAAAGCGGCGGCTCTCGTCTATGGTGCCGTTCTTGAGCTCTGTAAGGGTGTACGTGAGGTACTCTATGTAAAACAGCCCGTCTTCTGACAGCAGGATAGGAAAATTCCAGCTCATTCCTCCGTCCTTCACGCAGGCAGTCGATGATGCAAGTCTGTGAAACTGTCTGTCGAATACGCTTACACAGGGTGTTACTCCGCCGATACCGTGATAGATATTGGCCCCATAGTAGTAATCGGGATACAGTTCTGTCCTGATGAGACTGCGTACGGCCAGGGTGTCTGGAGTATCTATTTTCCCAACGTATGTAAATTCTCCATTATCCTCGGTGTATTGAAAGATGCCTCTCGAATCCCGGGAATAGATATGGACGGTGTCTTTGAACACATAGCATGAAGATAGGGCAAGGTATTCTCCGGGTCCTCTACCTTTGTCGCCCGGCTTTCCGGCATAGCTGCCGTCCTTGAGAAAGTACAAGGCAGTCTCCCTTCCCAGTAAGATGTATCCGTCTTTAAACGGCAGGATGTCTTCAATATTGTAGAGAAAAGATTCGTCTGTGGCTTCGGGTTTAAAATAGCTGAAGTCTGAAATCAATATCCTTTCCGCGGCCTCATCGGAAATATCGATGTTGTATACGTTGTTCTGTTTATTGCCGTCTGAAGATCCACATCCTGCAAGTAGCAGGACGCACAGTATCGTGGCTGCCAGGTGAAATGAATGGTGTCTGTTCATAGTAGTATAATTAATATGTTGTAAAGATAAGCAACAATTTATTTTATTTAGATTTTTTTTGTAAAAAATGATTTGTATGCGTCTTCGTTCATTCCGCTGAAAGGAGCTAAGACTCCTTCAATATACATATCTTCAGACAGGTAGAGTAATAATTGAGATGTCTGTAAGTTTTCGTAAAAGAGATTTTCAGCAGGCATTGAAAGGCATGTTGCATCGTTGAATACATCGCTTCTGAATCTGAGTTCTCTTTTTGAAATATTGTTGAATATTACAAAAAGTGGAGTGTCGCTTGCAGAAAGGTAGTATTCTTTCATGATAGTTTCAATGCAGATTGGGCAAAAGTCTTCAGATATAAACAGTACCAGTGATGGTTGTTTAATAACTTTACTGAAAATCTGTCTTTCCCCATGTTTGTTGTCAATAACAAAATTCTGAAGATACGACATTTGGAATGAATTCATTGTGTATAGAGAGGAAAGAACGATGCTATTTAAGGAGACAGCATCTTCATATCCTGCGGCAGATACATTTTCCGTTGCCCGGTTTTTTAATACAATGACAGATATAACTGTCGCAACTGTAATGCCGAGCATTAACAGCAGGACAGCTATATCTGTTTTGCTATGTTTCATAGAGTTAGTTTGCAGGTTTGTCATTGTCATCGTCAACTTCGCCTGTAACAGTTACAGGAATGCATCTGCAATTTCCCAAATCGCAGCAGGCATAGTAGCCGTCACTGCATTGTACAGAGCAGCTGCCATTTAAATTGAGTCCTCCAGCTCCGCCTCCTAGGCCTACAGAACATGCTTCAGCACCTTGTCCTCCATGAGAGCATTTTACGGTTGGATTTTCTGTCTCCCCAACCTCTTCTGCGAATGATATGGCTGGATTTAGGAATGCAATAACCAGAAAGAGATTAAATGCGGAGAGAATCATTGTTATTATTAATGTACTTCTTTTCATTTTTGGCCATTTTAAGAATTAAATTTTGGGATTTTGTTCTTACGTGATGTTGTGCAGCACAAGAAATTATTCTCGTGCTGCGGATAAAACGGCTCTTGCGGGATGCCATGGCCATAAAATCCAAACATTTAATAGACTTCGGAATTTCATAGCTAAATTTTAAAGTAAATTGAAATATCCTTCATATTCCCCGCCGGGTCCTTCAATAACCAGGCGGAACATCCCCTCGCCGATACCGGAGAGGTCGTAGGAGTACTCCATGCCGTCGGCCGGCAGGGTCGAGGTGTAGACGGGGACGCCGAGGCTGTCCTCGACAAGAAGAGCGCACGTGCCGCCGC
>DWYD01000012.1 GCA_019118865.1 Candidatus Coprenecus merdipullorum
AACACGAAGAGGATACTGCTCAAGCTGGGCGGCCTCACTCCCCAGGAGTACCTGCGGGAGTATGTGAAGAAGCATAAATGCGGCCCCAAAGTCGCCGCAAACACATAACATATTATAAACCAATCAATTACCTAGTAATTGATAAAATACTAACTTGTCCAACTTTTTTGGTACACCTCAAGCACCCCAAAACGCAGTATTTAGAGGAAAATCGGACCACCTAACATTTTACAAAATAGAACATCTTGAGAATCAGAAAAATGCAATACGACTAAAATGTATAGTGGTGATATGAACGATATCGGACGTCATATTGGCATGCTTTTTGATAGAAAATCGGTCGATAGTTTTTTCATAGGTTAAGTTTAGGTTAATAAGGAAAAAGGCCGTACGATGTGAATCGCGCGGCCTTTTCTCTTATTATTCTTTAATTGTACATAAGGAGCGCTGCAAATGATGATGAAATCCGGGAGCAGCTGCAATATGTGTCTGGATATACTAAACGGCTCAGTGTGTTTTCCTAGGTGGCTTAGTATTTGTAAGGTGACTGTGAGTATGAGGCAGTATGTGAAATATTTGATGCTCATAGTGGTAGTGGCACAGCATACGGTGTGTAGTGCGGGTATGTGCGTAAAGATGGGAAGTATGTCTGCGTATGGGACAGGATTGTTTGCCCAGGATACTGCCGCATCGGTTTCTGATACGCTGACATTGGTATTAATGCGGGTGACCGAATATGAGGAGGATCTACGTGCGCTGATGAACATAGCTGTGGAGGCCGGGATGCTTGATACGGTCCGAAGGGACTCGGTATTGATGGCTGCTGGGTTGAAGACCGATTGCGCATCGGTATCTGAAGTGCAGGAGCCGATGACTCCGGAACTTCTGCGTGAGAGGGCAGGTTTCCTTTTCGAGCTGCGACAGGAGTGGTACGGCAGGCTACGGGGCGAATATCTGCGTCAGGATGCGCTGACGGATCTGGTCGGGGCTCCGGAGCAGATGCCGGCGTCGGCCTTTCATCCGAGATATCTGCCGCTGGATGTCGTCGGGGACAATCTGAAATGGGCGGCCAGCCGTCCTCTGGAAGTCAGCGGAATACTGGCAAGGGACCGGAGGCTGATACTCAGCCGCATGATTAATGAAGGCAGTATGCCTCAGTTCCTGCGGGATATTCGGGAACAGAATCCGGCCGTCTATTCCGTAGTGGCGATAATAATGGGAATACTCGGAGGTGGAAGCGGCTTCCTGCAGGGTTCGACGATGGAGATGCTCGTACCTCGGCCTGTCGTAGGGGGACAGCCCTGGTTCGACGATATGATATTCCTGGACCCCAATTTCGATCCGATGGTTTACTATCCGTCGTTGCCCGTGCCTCAGTATGATCCGGAGAATCCTTCGCAGCAGTTTAAGGCGGCTATAAGGGACGGTAATAGTCATGTTGTCAGGTCTGTCCCGATACGGAGTGCGGGTAATTCAGGGCCTGCGGGCCCACCGCCCGTACAGAAGTCCCGCTACGTGATACCATAGTTTGATCATAGATTAAGTTTAGGTTTTTGTGTTTTGGGGAGCACGCTCCGGTCCCTATCCGCAGTGATAGTATTTGCGGACAAGCTCCATCATCAGGCCCTTGTCGCGGGCGGTCTCCTCGCGGATATTGGCGTCGTTGTAGGCGCGGAGCATCGCGATACGGCCGTCGATCATGCTCGGAGAGAAGACTCCTTTGGCCTCGTAGAGGGCGCGGTTCTTCTCCAGCTCGTCGGCTGATTCTGCGCATGAGGTGGGCAGCTGGGCGAGGGAGTTGAGGATGGCGGCGTTCTTGTCGTCGTGGATGTTGACGTCCACGTAGGTCTTCCTGGCTATCTCGAGGGCGTCGGGCAACTCGAAGCCGATACGCGCGGCGGTCACCAGACCGGCAAGCATCAGATGGATGTCGGCCGAGCCGTCACCTGAGCGGAGCTCCACGGTCTGCTTGTCGGGCATCACGATGTCGGGATTCTGGGGCAGTCCGTTGGCGATGGCGGACATGTCGCTCTTGCCGGTCCATCCGAGGGGTACGCGCACGAGTACGGAACGGTTGCGGTCGCCCCAGCAGATGCTGGTGGGAGCCTCCTGGTGAGGCACGAGGCGGAAGTAGGAGGTAGGGTTGGCGTTGCCGAAGGCGGTCAGCGAGGAGGCGCAGGTCATGTAGCCTGCGATGGCCTTGCGGGCCTCGTCGGAGAGGCGGCCGTCCTTGAGCATCACGGAGTGCTCGCCGTTCATCATGCGGGTGTGGAAATGCAGACCGCTGCCGGCCTTGCCCTCGGTGATCTTCGGAGCGAAGGTGATGTCGAAGCCGTACTGCCATGCCAGTGTGCGGAGAATCCACTTGGCCATCACGAGCTGGTCAGCGGCGGACTCTACGGGCGATACGAGGAACTCGATCTCGTTCTGCTCGTATATCTTGCCGTCGAGGGTGAAGTTGCCGACCTCGGAGTGGGCGTACTTGATGTTGCGGCCGACCTGGGAGATGAGCTTCATGGCCTCGGTGCGGAATGCCTCGACCTTGGTGAAAGGAGTGGACTCATGGTATCCGCGCTGGTTCTCCGAGGGGAAGCAGCAGTCGTCGTCATAGATGACGTAGAACTCCAGCTCGCCCATGGCCTCGAAGGTGTAGCCTGTGGTCTTCTTGAACTCCTCGTGGGCCTTGCGGAGGGTGTACTCGGGAGAGCTCTCCAGGGGCAGTCCGTCCTTGGTGAAATAGGAACAGAGCAGTCCTAGGGTGGGAATCTCAGCGAAGGGGTCGAGGTAAGCCGTTGAGAAACGTGGAATGACGTAGAGGTCGCTCGATCCGGCCTCGATGTAGGAGAAGAGGCTGGAGCCGTCGACTCTCTCTCCGAACGAGAGGATCAGGTCGAGGTACTGGAGGCTGCTGACCGGGAAGTTGAGGGTCTTGAGCCTGCCGTCGCCCGCGATGTAGCGGAAGTTGACGACGCGGATGTCGTTGGCGGTGATGAAATTGATTATGTCCTCCTTGGTGAACTGGTCGGGAGTCTTCCCGATGGCGCTGACCAGGGGATTGATGTTGTACTTCAGGATGTTGTTGTCCATAAAAATGAAGGTTAGTGTTTATTTCAAATTTTAAGCAAATAAGCATAAAATAATTCAGAATTGCAACATAAAACGGTATAATAAGTTAATCCTCTCAGTTCAATAGAAAGTTCGTGGGAAAAGAGGTCCGGCGGTGTCTGAAAAAATATTATATTTGTAAGTATTTTAGGAAATTTTTAGATTCTAAGTCGACATATGAAATTAAGAGGGAAAATTATCATGGCCCTGATTCTCGCGGCAGCTACTGGATACTGCCTTTCAGCGGAATCAGCAGAAGAGGCAAGGCGCCTCAATCCTACGGCTGCCGAGATTATCCTCGGTGACGGTCACCGTATGACAGTGGACTTTTATGCTCCGGATATCTTCCGTCTTTTCCGGGATGACAACGGAGGCATTGTCCGTGATCCAAAGGCAGAGCCGCCTGCCGAGATTCTTGTCCGCAATCCCCGCAGAGGGGTCTCCTACACTATCGAGGAGGATGCGGACGCTTGGCATCTGTCAACAGGAGTTATCCGTGTCTCTTTCGACAAGGAGACCGCGATGATGACCGTTGCCGACCTGCGCAGCGGTAAGGAAGTTCTGCGTCAGACTGCTCCCGTGATTTTCGAGAGCCGCGGAGGCAAGACCCGCACCGTCCTTACGCTGGCTGAGTCCCCCGATGAGTATTTCTACGGCGGAGGCGTGCAGAACGGACGCTTCTCGCACAAGGGACGTGTCATCAACATTGTAAATGAGAACAGCTGGACTGACGGAGGAGTGGCTTCGCCCGCACCTTATTACTGGTCGACCGGCGGATACGGCATCATGTGGCATACATTTGCTCCAGGAGCATACGATTTCGGAGCCGCTGAGAAAGGTACCGTGACCCTTACCCACGACACGGATTACATGGATGTATTCGTAATGGTAGCCGGAGATCCTGTAGCTCTGCTGGACACCTATTATCAGCTTACCGGCAATCCGGTGCTGCTGCCCAAGTTTGCCTTCTATGAGGGCCATCTCAATGCCTACAACCGCGACTGGTGGGTGGAGGCCGACGGTCCCCGCACCGTGCCTTTCGAGGACGGCAAGCGGTATAAGGAAAGCCAGAAGGACAACGGCGGCATCAGGGAGTCGCTCAACGGCGAGAAGGACAACTACCAGTTCTCGGCCCGCGCCGTGGTTGACCGCTACGAGGCTCACGACATGCCCTTAGGATGGATCCTGCCCAACGACGGTTACGGCGCCGGCTACGGCCAGACTTCCACGCTCGACAGCAATATCCTGAACCTGAAATCGTTCGGTGATTATGCCCGCTCGAAGGGCGTCGAGATAGGCCTCTGGACCCAGTCCGACCTGCATCCCAAGGAGGGTATCGAGGCCCTGCTGCAGAGGGATATCGTCAAGGAGGTCCGGGACGCCGGAGTCCGCGTGCTCAAGACTGACGTGGCCTGGGTCGGCTGGGGCTACTCCTTCGGTCTCAACGGTATAGCCGACGTGGCCGGCATCATGCCCTACTACGGCGATGACGCCCGCCCCTTCATCATCACCCTCGACGGCTGGGCCGGTACCCAGCGCTATGCGGGAGTGTGGTCCGGGGACCAGACAGGCGGAGACTGGGAGTACATCCGCTTCCACATCCCGACCTACATCGGCTCGGGTCTGGCCGGTCAGCCCAACATCTGCTCCGACATGGACGGTATCTTCGGCGGAGCCGATGCGGTGATCAATACCCGCGACTTCCAGTGGAAGACCTTCTCCATCATGCAGCTCAACATGGACGGCTGGGGCTCCAACGAGAAATATCCCCATGCCCTCGGTGAACCCGCGACCTCCATCAACCGTATGTACCTCAAGCTCAAGTCCGAGCTGCTGCCCTACGCTTACACCTGGTCCCGCGAAGCAGTGAACGGCAAACCCCTGATGAGGGCCATGTTCATAGATTATCCCAATGACTATACCTATACCCCCGCGACCCGCTACCAGTACCTCTTCGGTCCCGATTTCCTCGTAGCGCCAGTCTATCAGGATACCCAGGCCGATACTCTCGGCAATGACATCCGCGACGGCATCTACCTCCCTGAGGGAAGGTGGGTGGATTATTTTACCGGAGCTGTCTATGAGGGAGGACGCATCATGGAGAATTTCCCCGCACCGCTGTGGAAGCTACCCGTATTTGTGCGTCAGGGCGCTGTCATTCCGATGGTACGTCCCAACAACAATCCCTCGCAGATAGATCCCTCCGAGCGTATCTTCGAGTGCTGGCCCGCAGAGGGCGAGTACCATACCCATGTGTATGACGATGACGGCAGGACGATGAGCTATCTCGCGGGAGAGAGCGTCACCACCAGGATCGACGCCTCTCTGTCCGGCGGCAGGTACATTCTCACCATTCATCCGGCCGAGGGCAGCTTCGACGGCTTCGTCAAGGATCAGAGCACTCAGGTGAGGGTTAATATTACGGCCGAGCCCAGGAAAGTTACCGTGAAGGTAGGCGGAAAGAAGGTCAATGCGGAGTACAGCTATGACGCGGCTCCTCAGCTCAACCGCTTCGCCACCCCCGGCAGTGAGTTCGAGAAGATGGACCTAAGGAAAAATCCTGTGCTGACCGTCTCCATCCCCGCCTGCGACATCACTCAGAACGATGTAGTGCTCACCATCGACGGCTATGAGTATGCACCGGCCGACGACAGCCGCATCTGCAGCGGAGAGCTGGCGGCGCCTGTAATCTTAGCCGACAAGAGTACGGTGGAACCTTACGCCGCCACCCTCGCGTGGGAGCCTCAGGAGCAGGCCGACTACTATGAGATAGAGTTCGACGGTCTGCTGCATACCGGCATCCGGAACACTTACCTGACATTCGCAGACCTGCAGCCCGAGACGGACTACAGCTTCCGTCTGAGGGCAGTCAACCTGACCGGGGCCTCGGACTGGACCGACTACAGCTGCACCACCGAGGGCAATCCTCTGGAATGGGCCATCCGCGGTATCGTAGGGTCCTGCTCCTTCCCCTCTCAGGAGGGCTTCGAGGTATGGAGGCTCTTCGACTGGGCCGAGAGCGGCGACACCTGGCATACGAAGTATCAGGCCAAGGCCCTGCCCTTCGAGCTTACCCTCGACCTCCAGGGCATCAACAATATCGACCGCTTCGAGTACCTGCCCCGCCTGGATGCCGGCAACGGTGTCCTGCTCAAGGGTGAGGTCTTCTACAGCGTGAACGGCAAGGACTGGACTCCCGCCGGAGCCTTCGAGTGGGAGCGTGACGGCCAGACCAAGGTATTCACCTTCGACGGAGGCCCGAGAGCCCGCTACATCCGTATAGCTGTATCCGATGCGGTGAACAACTACGGCTCGGGCCGCGAGATCTACGTCTTCAAGGTGCCCGGAACGGAGACTGTCATCCCCGGCGACATCAATAAGGACGGCAAGGTGGACGAGAACGACCTGACCTCCTACATGAACTACACCGGTCTGCGCAGCTCTGACAGCGATTTCGACTATGTGTCGGACGGTGATATAGACGGCAACGGCCTCATAGATGCCTACGACATCTCAGCAGTGGCAGTGCGTCTCGACGGCGGAATCAACACCGAGTACTGGATGCGCGAGTACCATAAGAGCGCCGGCGACACTCTCTGCGGCGGTCTGCGTGTGGAGGTGCAGGGCAAGCCTCTCAAGGCCGGCGATACCCTGACCCTGTCATTCTACGGAGATTCGCTCAAGACGGTCAATGCCCTGAGCCTGGCCCTTCCCTACGATGCATCGGCATTGGAATTTGCAGGAGTGGAGGCTCCCGGCCTGCAGCAGATGGAGAACCTCACCCGCGACCGTCTGCACACTGACGGTACGAAGGCGGTCTATCCGACCTTTGTCAACTTGGGCGAGAAGTCTCTCGTATCCGGAGACGGCCTGCTGTTCCGTGTAAGCTTCAAGGTGCTGCGCGGCGGTGCAGATATTCCGGAGGCAGTGGATGCCGTAGTGGTCAGCCCGGCTCTCGAATATGAGTATGTAGAAGTGAAAAAGTAGAAAATAAATACAAAATCGAACTATATGACAAAATTCCGAAGACTGTCACTCGTCGTGGCAGCAGCAATCCTGGCCGCTCCCGTGTGGGGCAGTGACTCTGTAAGACAGACGGCCCTGTACCGTCAGATCAACCCTGTCCCGCATGTGGTGGAGATAGCTCCGGAGGGCCCTGTGCTGGATATATCGGGCGGTGTATATGTCGTGGACAAGCACGGACTGTTCGGCAGTGACGTGAACTTCCTGAACAAGGGAGATAAGAAAGATGTCCGCCTGACTGTGGACTTCCACCCCAAGAAGGCCATGAAGGCCGGAGTGAAGCCTCTCTCCGGAGCCTATCTGCTCACTGTCTCCGAGGACGGTGTCTCTATCTTAGGATACGATGAGCGCGGAGCCTTCTACGGCCTCCAGACTCTCCGTCAGATAGTGGAGCTTACAGGCGAGAGGAACCTGCCCTGCGGTCTTGAGATCAACGACTGGCCCGATCTGCCCGCCCGCGGAGTGGTGGAGGGCTTCTACGGTACCCCCTGGTCCCATCAGGCCCGTCTGTCCCTGATTGATGTGTACGGCCGCTTCAAGATGAATACCTATATATATGGTCCCAAGGACGACCCCTATCACAGCTCACCTAACTGGCGCAAGCCCTATCCAGAGGACGAGGCCCGCAACATAGCCGAGCTGGTCAGGGCCTGTGAGCGCAACCGCGTGGACTTCGTGTGGGCTGTGCATCCCGGTCAGGACATAAAGTGGAACGAGGAGGACTACGGTAATTTAGTCGCCAAGTTCGAGATGATGTACGACTTAGGTGTCCGGGCCTTCGCCATCTTCTTCGACGACATTTCCGGAGAGGGCACCAATCCCATGAAGCAGGTGGAGCTGCTCAACCGTCTGACAGCCGAGTTCGTTGCGGCCAAGGGCGACGTGGCTCCGCTGATTATCTGCCCCACCGACTACAACCGCTCCTGGGCCAATCCCACCGAGCGAGGCAGTCTGGCGGTCTACGGCCGGGAACTCGATTCTTCGGTGAGAGTGTTCTGGACGGGAGACGCCGTATGCAGCGACATGACTCCCTCGACCCTGAAGTGGGTGGGAGAGAGGATTCAGCGCCCCGCCCTCTACTGGTGGAACTTCCCCGTGACTGACTACTGCCGTCACATCGTGATGCAGGGACCGGTCTACGGCTTAGATAATGGGTTGACATCCAATGATGTGTGCGGATTTGTAAGCAATCCCATGGAGCATGCGGAGGCCTCCAAGCTGGCCCTCTACGGTGTAGCTGACTATACTTGGAATATCAAGGACTATGACCCCAAGGCCAACTGGGAAAGAGGACTTGCCTGGCTGGCAGGCGATGATGCGTACAGCGCCTACCGTACATTTGCCATTCACTCCTGCGACACCGAGTCGGGCTACCGCCGTGAGGAATCCTGGGAGACAGAGACCTTCCGTGTGGAAGGAGACTGGACAGAGGCTCAGTACGACGCTCTTCTGGAGGAGTTCGGAAAGATAGAGCGGGTCTATGAGGAGATGTCCCTCAAATGTGACAATGACGCTCTTATGCGCGAGCTGTATCCCTGGCTGGAGGAGTTCGGGAAGTTGGGCACCAGGGGACGCAAGGCCCTTGAACTTATCAATGTATACCGCGGGGGAGACAATGCTGCTTTCTGGAGCGCCTATGTGGACAATCTCATGAGTGAGGAGGAACGCGATGCGTACGAGGCCCACAAGTCAGGTACCCTCAAGCTCCAGCCCTTCTACGAGAATGCCATGGACGACATGCTCGACGGCTTCTACCGCCGTATAGCCGGCCGCGGCCCCTTCTCCTATACGGCCATAGGATCTTATCCCAACTCCGGAACTGTCAGCGGCAAGCTGATGTTCGATGATGACTCTACCACCTTCTATACCTCGGCCTACGGTCAGAGGACAGGGGACTGGATAGGAGTGGACCTCGGCATAGTCCGCGGTCTTCGGGAGATCAATATCCTGCAGGGCCGCAACTCGGTGGATGACGTGGACTATTTCGACATGGCCACACTCGAGGCCTCCAAGGACGGCAATCTCTGGTATCCTGTAATAGACACCATTGACCACCAGTACATCATCAACTGGGAGGGACGCGGCATCGATGCCCGCTACGTCCGTCTGCGCAAGCTCGAGTCGGACAAGACCAACTGGTGCGCTGTCCGTACCTTCAGTGTCAATCCTCAGAGGACGGAGTCCCTCGGTTTCGGGGTGGAAGCTCCGGATATGGCCAAGGCCGTTTATGCGTTTGACCGCAATCCCCGTTCCTTCTATGCCCTTGACGGCGTCCTGTCCTTTGAGATTCCTTCCGGGGAAGACCGCCGCGACAGCCGCACGCTTCTGATGGACCCTCACGGCACCCTCCTCATCCGGCAGTATGCCGCTGACGGAGCTGTCCTCTCCGAGACTGTTACCGATAATCCCTACTGTGCTCTTGAGCTTGACGGACGCACCGTGAGAGTCAGCATAGAGGGACATGCAGACATATTTGAAATCATGTAACTCCCGTCGACTTATGAAGAAAATATTCCTCGCCATGCTGGCTATAGCCGCAGCCCCGGTCCTGCTGGCCCGGACCTACAGCAATCTTGTTCCTCAGCCTCTGAAAGTAACCCCTGCAGAAGGTGTCTTTGTGATGGAGAAGGGGCTTTCAATCAGTGCTTCGGACGCTATAGAGTCCGAGCAGGCCTATCTCCTGAGGCATTTGGAGAATGTATTTGCATTTGATATTGACCTAAGGGACGTTCCGGTGTACAACGGAATATCCCTGAAGATAGTGGACGGCATGGCCGCTGAGGCTTACCGCTTGTCCGTCAGCAGCTCACAGGTCGTCATCGAGGCATCTGACGCCGCCGGTATCTTTTATGGCGTGCAGACACTCCTGCAGATGATGCCTCCGGCAGTGTACGGTCAGACAGACATGGAGCTGACCCGCTATGAACTGGACGCCGTGGTCGTGGAAGATGCTCCCCGGTACGGGTACCGCGGTACGATGCTGGATGTGTCCAGGACATTCTACGATGTGGACCATGTGCTCCGTCTCATAGACTGGATGGCCTACCATAAGCTCAACCGCTTCCACTGGCATCTGGCTGATGACAACGGCTGGAGGATCGAGATCCGCAAGTATCCGCAGCTGACAGAGAAGGGCGCATGGAGGGGCGATGATGAGGTGAGCCCGGCCGCTTACGGTCAGGGTCATGACCGCTACGGCGGATATTATACCCAGAAGGAGATACGCGAGGTCGTGAAATACGCTGCCGAGCGCCATATCGAGATCATCCCGGAGATAGACCTGCCCGGACACAGCCGCTCCTTGGTGGGCGTCTTTCCGGAGATGGCCTGCCCTGTGGACGTGCCCTATATCAGCGCCAACGGAGAGACTGACAATGTCCTCTGTGTGGCCAGGATGGAGAACTATAAGATTCTTACCAACATATTCAAGGAGATAGCGGCGCTTTTCCCCTCGGAGTACATCCACATCGGAGGCGATGAGGTGGATCATACCTCCTGGAACAACTGTCCTCACTGTCAGGCTCTGATTAAGAAGTATGGTCTGGACGGCCCCCAGGAACTTCACAGCTGGTTCGTGTACGAGGTCGAGGACATCATCCACAAGCTCGGCAAGAAGATGGCCGGATGGGACGAGATAGTCATCTCCGATGCCCGTTATGACAGTTCTTCCATGGTATATGCCTGGAGGAGCGTGAAGAGCGGACGTATGTCTGTAGACAAAGGATACAGGACTGTCGTCCAGATAGGCGAGTACTGCTACCTCGACATGAAGCAGTCTCCTGCCGAGAGAGGCCACAGCTGGGCCGGTATCGTGCCCCTGTCGAAGACCTACTCGCTGGAACCGGATGAGATCCTGGTGGGAGCTCCCGCTGACAGTGCCCTGATCGTGGGAGTACAGGCAGGTCTGTGGGCTGAGCTGCTGGCTTGGCCGCCGAGGCTGATGGAATACCAGCTCTTCCCCCGTCTGTGCGCTCTCGCCGAGGTGGGCTGGAGCAGCAAGGACGCCCGGAACTTCGGGGACTTCGAGCAGCGGCTCTACGCGGAGCATTTCTCCCGTCTGTACAATATGGGCATCGCCTTCAGGGTGGCACCGCCCGAGGTGACATTCGACGGTCAGGAACTTCAGGTGCGGCCTCCCCATCCTTCGGCGGTAGTCCGCTATACGATGGACGGCAGTGCTCCCGTCGCTTCCTCACCGGTATGCCGCGGAGCTATTGTCACAGATAATCCCGAGGCATTCCGATTTGCGACATTTTTCGGGGACGGGCTCAGCAGCATAGCAGTGGGAGCCTCCAATATAGACCTGTATCACTATATTGAGCCGGAGATGACCGTGGAGAGCAATTTTCCTCTGTCTGAGAACAATCTCAAGGCCCTGGCCCGCCGCGGCGGAGTCGGATACTCGCAGCGGGTGCTGCAGGAGGGAGATGTACTGACCTACACCATGACGGCTCCAGTGGAATGCAGCCGCATTACTGTCACCAGCGGAGCACCTTCTTCGGGGATGTTCTATGTGACTGACGCATACGTGGAGTATGTCACGGCAGACGGACAGACTGTCAATGCCGGTGAACTGTATCACGGTACCCTTAGTTTCGAGCCGTGCGGACCGGTGACTCAGGTCCGGGTGGTTATGACGGATTCCAATGACGGGTATACAGCTGTGCTTCACGGTCTGAGTATTGAGAAATAGCAGAGTATGAAAGGATATAAACTGAGACTGATATTACTGAGTTTCTTAGAGTTTGCGGTCTGGGGAGCTTATCTGACCAGCCAGGGAAGATATCTGGCCGGTGTGGGGTTCGGGGAGAAAATCGGCATGTTCTACGCCATCCAGGGCATCGTGTCGATTTTCATGCCCGCTGTCATGGGTATTATCGCCGACAAATGGATTCCGGCGCAGAGACTGCTGGGTATCTGCCATCTGGTGGCAGGAGCAGCTATGATAGGCGCGGGTATCTACGGCGTCTCTGCCGGCGAGGCGGTGCAGTACGGCACCCTCTTCGGGCTGTATGCCGTGAGCATAGCCTTCTTCATGCCTACCATCGCTATCTCCAACTCGGTGGCATACACCATCCTCGAGAAGGCCGGGAAAGATCCGGTCAAGGATTTCCCGCCGATCAGGGTATGGGGTACAGTGGGCTTCATCTGCTCGATGTGGTTCGTGGATCTGGTACATTTCCGCGGTGCTGCCATGCAGGAGACCTCGATGCAGTATGTGGTATCGGGGGCGCTCAGTATCCTGCTCGCTCTCTATACCCTGACCCTGCCAGAGTGTCCTGTGAACCGTTCGTCTGAGAAGAAGTCCCTGGTGGACGCCATGGGACTGAGGGCCTTTACCCTTTTCAAGCAGAGGAAGATGGCTGTTTTCTTCATCTTCTCGATGCTCCTGGGAGTGGCGCTGCAGATTACCAACGGCTTCGCCAATCCTTTCCTGGCCGACTTCGGCAATCTGGCCGAGTACCAGGGTACATTCGGAGTGGAGCACTCCAACATGCTGATATCCCTCTCCCAGATTTCCGAGACCCTGTGTATCCTGCTGATACCTTTCTTCCTGAAGAGATACGGCATCAAGAACGTGATGCTCATAGCGATGCTGGCCTGGGTGCTCCGTTTCGGATTCTTCGCCGTGGGCAATCCCGGCAGCGGGGTGTGGCTCATCATCCTGTCGATGATAGTCTACGGAGTGGCCTTCGACTTCTTCAATATCTCCGGCTCGCTCTTCGTCAACGAGACCACCGACAAGTCGATACGTTCCAGTGCCCAGGGGCTCTTCATGCTGATGACCAACGGCATCGGAGCGGCTGCCGGCACCATCGGAGCCCAGGCTGTGGTCAACGCCCTGGTCAACTCGCACCGTGTGCCGGGAGTCGACGGGATCATAGACTGGCATGCGGTTGTCGCCGGCTGGAGCCACGCCTGGTGGCTGTTCGCCGCTTATGCTCTCATAGTAGCCATATTGTTTGCCATTCTTTTCCGCTATAAATACCAGCGTCCCCAAAATGAAAACAAATAATAAACTGCACACAATATTGTTCCTTTCACTGCTGCTCGTGGTTGCGCTCTCCGGTTGTAGGAAACCTTCTGCCGGTTCAGGTAATCTGGAAGGGATGGTGACGGGTCCGGACGGATCCGGTCTGGGAGGTGTGTCCGTGCTCTACGGGGACTCGGCGGTATTTACAGATTTTTCCGGAGGCTATTTCTACGAGGGCCTGCCGGACGGAACTCAGGGTGTGCGTTTTGTCTTGAACGGCTATTACAGCATTATGAGTCTGGTGGATATTCCCAGCGGTGGAACTGCCCGTTGTGATGCGGTTATGGATATTATTACCGCAGGCTGGGCGGCAGGATCAGAGGACAGCGGTTACGGGACAATCCTTTATACATCTGATGCCGGGGTCTCATGGGTACGCCAGGGAGCACCTGGAACAGTGCCTGCGGCCAGGCTGACGGATGTATGTGCTGTAAGCGACCGTAAATGCTGGATAGTGGGAGACGCGGATACTGTTTCGGGCAGCGCGGTGATACTTCGTACTGATGACGGAGGTGCCACCTGGGTCAATCAGGGCCTCTCTCTCTCCTCTCTCTCATCCGCCTCCATGGCTGCTGTCATTTCCCTTGACGGGGATACAGCCTGGGCTGTCACTGCTGACACCAGTGTAGTCCTGAAAACGGTCAATGCCGGAAATACATGGAGTGAGTGCAGGAACTCGGATGCAGTACGGGGTTATACTTCTGTCACGACTCTTGACGGGAGGAATATATGGTGCAGCGGTATCGGGATGGACGGCAATGCCGTGGTAGAGTACTCTCCGGACGGAGGTACTACATGGAACGTGCTGAATGTCTCCGCTGTCGCCGGTCAGAACGTGATCCCTGAATCTATCTGCGCAGTTTCAGAGACAGAACTGTTTATGGCGGGTACCGGAACTATGGGAGTCCTTTTTTCCTCTGATTGCGGCGGTACATGGAGCCAGATTATGGTTGCTGATATGGACATTCTGTCTCTAGAGGCGATGGACAGCGGCCGGCTGTGGGCCTCCGGGACAGGAGGCCATCTGCTCAGTACGGCAGACGGTTTCCGCACACACACGGACATACTGCCCGCTGAAGGCTCTTATCCTGGCGGGGATGTGTCAGCCGTAGCATTTTTGCGTGACGGAATCCATGGCGCTTTTTCCGTCAAGTCCCAGTCAGGGGCCACCGGTGCCATATTTTATACTGCGGACGGAGGTTCTTCGTGGTCTCTGGCTTCGGTACCGTTCAGTTTCAGTATAGAAAATTTGGATTTTGTCGGAGGTAATAACTAAGGTTTGGCACAGGATTTGCAAGTAATTTAATCGATAGTTTTTTCATAGGTTAAGTTTTAGGTTAAGTTAAGCGGTGCGCCTCAAGTCGTGATGATTTGAGGCGCATTCATTTTTATCTGATGACAATAATCTCGTCCAGAGAGCGTTTGGGTACATGGTGTATGCCATCTCCGGTACGCCAGTACTTGAACTGACCGTCCTGCATGTCTTCTATCACGACGGTTTCTTTTGGCTTTCCTAGAGCGATCACATTTAGAATTCTGAGATGTTCCGGAAGTTCCAGGATGCGGTGAAGCTCATTTCTGTTCACCGCGGCTATGATGCATCCCCCGTAACCCAGTTCCACAGCCTGCAGCAGCATGCTCTGCGCGGTAATGCCGTCATCGCACAGGATATTGGCGGCAATAGAGGTATCAAGCATCTGTATAATATAAGCCGCCGGTCTTTCTCCTTCTTCAGGCCCCGGCCAGTCTGTGAGATATCCAGCCCAGGCCAGGGTAGGAAAGATACGGGAGTTAAGGTCCCTGTCTTTGGAAATGAAGAATTTCAAAGCTTGTATATTGCGCCCTGACGGTGACAGACGGGCTGCGTCGGCGATGATTCTGAGATCCGCCTCAGGTACCGCTGCCTCCTGATGAAAACGGCGGCGGCTCCGGTTGCGGATCAGTGCTTCTCTTACGTCCATGGTCTCAGATGACGGGTGTGATGGATATAATGCGGGCCTCCTTCAGCGGTCTGTCGTATGCATCTGTCCTGAGTGAAGCTATGCGGTCTATGACATCAAATCCGTCAAGTGTCTCTCCGAAGACGGTGTATTCTCCGTCCAGGTGGACGCATGTTTCGGGATTGTGCACTATGTAGAACTGTGAGCCTGATGACTCTTTTCTGGGATTGGCGGTGTCCCCAAGGCGGGCTGCGGCCAGAGCTCCTTTCTTATGAGTATGTGTGGCGACAATCTCGGCGGGTATCGTGTAGCCTGGACCGCCGGTACCGTACTCGGCTTCATTTGCAGAATCCTTTGTAAGAGGATCTCCTGTCTGGATCATGAAGTTGTAGATGACACGGTGGAAAAGCACGTTGTCGTAGAAGTGTCCGGATGCGAGCTTGATGAAGTTGTCTCTGTGCAGGGGGGTGTCGGCATAGAGCATAACGGTGATGGTCCCTTCTGTGGTGTGGATTTCGAATACCGGTTCTTCCGGCAGCAGGGAAGGGTCAAAAGCGAGTGTGGTGTCCATAGAACTTGTTTTTTCTGTTTTTTCTGTTGTGGCTTCGGGGGAAGTTGAGTCTCCTGAAGTTTTCTGACTACGGTTGCCGCAGGAGGCGGCTGCGAACGATACGAGGAGTATCAGGACAAAAATTTTTGATTTCATAACGATGTTGCTTATCTTTGAGTGATTTTACAAAGATAATAATGCTGATTAGAAAAATATCAATCTTTCTTATTTTATTAACAGTTTCCGCAACGGTGATGCCGTTGAGGGCTCAGTCTGTCGGACTGGTTCTCAGCGGAGGCGGAGCCAAGGGCCTCTCGCATATAGGCGTCATCAAGGCTTTGGAGGAGCATGAGATACCGATTGACTATGTCTGCGGAACATCCATAGGATCCATCATAGGCGGTCTTTATGCTATCGGAATGTCGCCGGATGAGATGATTGCGCTGATGAAGAGCAGGGAATTTCAGTCATGGTATACTGGGGACGGGGAAAGGGAGTTCTTCACATACCTGTATTCGGGATATCC
>DWYD01000100.1 GCA_019118865.1 Candidatus Coprenecus merdipullorum
GTCCCGTCAGGAGCAGGCTCAGAAAGCAGCACTAGAATCGTCCCGTCAGGGGCAGGCTCAGAATGCAGCTCAGGCCCGGACTCAAGCTCAGCCGCAATTCTATCTCTGGCCCATAGCCGGGGCAAAGACAGGGGACAATATCCTCTTCCGGCCGCAGCAGTATATAGACGGCAATCTCAATTTCGGGAATCTGATTATCGGTGCGCCGGAGGGGACTCCGGTGGTGGCTCCGGTGGACGGTGTGATTCATCGTCCCGGGGTGGCGGTGAAGTGGGGGACAGGTATGCAGACATATCACACGGATGAGGACCGGACATGGAATGAGCAGATATCCAGCGTGGTGGCTGAGGGAGGGTACGGTGTCCCGGACAGATGCGTGAGCATGACTCTCGGAATACGCACTGCTGACGGGGACAAGCTATGGTTCTCGGGTCTGAACGGGGACATGGTGCTCAAGGACGGGCAGCAGATACACAGGGGAGATACGTTAGGTTATGTGGCCTGGTACGAGCCGTCTGTAGATGAGCCTCATATCAGTTTTTCCATAAGCGGTAAAAATACTGTCGGAAAGGATCCCATGACCCCGTTCGGGCTTGAGACTACCTTCATCGAGCCGGAGGCGCTGGTTATTCCCGACAGCCTGACGGCAGAACAGGCTCAGGAAGATTTCCGGGCACTGATGGACGTGATCTATAACGAATATCCGTCGCTTTACGATGTGGTCACTCCGCAGGAGATAGCCCGGTTCGACTCGCTGACTGTTCACCGGGACCTGGCGAGGGATCTTTCCTATACTGACTTCTGGCTTATTTTGAAACGTACGTTCGCATTGGTACATGACAGCCACATCGGGGTCATGACAGATCTGGATACGAGGGAACTGAATGTCGCCAATATATTCCCCGGCGTGATGGGTGACAGCCTCATAGTAACCCGTGTGATGGACGGCAAGGGGCTGGAGAAGTATGTCGGCCGCAGGATTGCGGCCATAGACGGCAGGCCGGCCGAGGATATCATAGAGGAGGTCAGGACGTTCACGGTGGGCGGTTACGACGGCCGCAGCGAGAGTCTCAGGGACTACAGGATGAGCCAGCGCTGGAACTGGTACTATGATGAGAGGGAGGTGTACAGCAGCAGCGGCAAGAAGGAGGCGGTAATAGAATTTGCGGACGGTGAGGTGTACCGCGACAGGTGGGTGTCCCCGCGCAGGGCTACGGGGTTCTGGCCGCAGCCTTCCCTGGAGATGGCTCACTACAGCCACCTCCTACGGTACAAGGATTGTCCATACAGTTTCCGGATGCTCAACGACTCCACCGTGTATTTCGGCCTGAGCTCATTCGATATCTCCAAGGTGGACAGGGATGCCGTCCGCGACTCGATAGCCGCTCACCTCGATGTGCCTTACATGGTAATGGACCTCAGGAACAACCCGGGAGGGGATGTCTTCTTCACCAACGAGCTGCTGTCGATGTTCATCAACGCTCCTACCCGCGACCTCGGTGGCTATTCCTGGGTCAAGACCAGAGGCCCGCTCAGGCACTCGCTCAACTACACTCCGGACCAGATCGTCTTTCCCGACTATGAGCCGGTCGAGGGCAAGGAAGGCTATTTCGCCCCCTCCGGGAACAGCCGGGTGCTGTATCCTGACTCGACCGTCAATTACCGGGGCCGTCTCTACATCCTCACCGACGAGACTTCCTGCTCCGCAGCTTCCCTCTTCCCGTCCGTCCTGGTGCGCAACCGCCGTGCCGTGACCGTAGGCCGCGAGACCCAGACCTGCTATCATTTCATGACAGCCTTGAAATACAACGAGGTGCGTCTGCCCAACTCCAAGATTGTCCTCCACATCCCTTTAGTCCGCGAGGTCTTCGACACGACCGTCACGCCCAGGACTCCCGCCGGCAGGGGGCTGATGCCCGACTATCCGGTGCCCGCCACCTACGAGGAATATTTCACCGCGAAGGAGGATTTCGTCCTGGACCGTGCCTTGGAGCTCATAGCTGAGGGGAAGTATCTCGGAGAGGACTATTTCGCCGAAGTGGATGCCGCGGCAGATAAAAAGGACCGTCCGGTGCCGTGGCTGGCTCTCGGGATTGCGGCTGTCGTTGCGGCAGCGGCCGGAATAGCCGTTGCGGTCAGGAGACGCAGATAATGAACAAAAAAACAGCCCCGTACAGCAATGCGCACAACGGGGCTGGCTTTTCGTAGTTTAAGTCTCTATGTCAGTATCCTATTTCCACATCTGTGATCCGGGGCTCAATAGTCTCGGTGGATACTGTCTCCGGGTCGCCGACAGGTACGAGTATGACACCGTAGTGATAGTATCCGTCTTCGTCAGGCAGTAAATTCGGGTCTTCAAGTTCGTACCGGTATACCTGTCTGTACGTAGTCCTGTACTGGGGAACGGTTTTGATTATGGATGTGAGGTATCCTTCCGGGTCGAAGCTGTAATTCACATCCGGTTCTCCGGAACTGTATCCGGTGTATTCTCTTACAGTCTCTTCTCCGATAAGCCTGGAGTCAAGTGGATAATCGACACCGATATAGGAGTCGGGCATATTGTAATCCCAGAAATCAGGCCATACGAAGTTGGCGCTGCGCTTCCCCAGGACTCCTATGACTCCGAGCGGACCGGCCCCCGAACCATAGGCATCGCAGAGTATCCAGTTAATGTCTATGTTGGAGTTGTCTGGGTAATCCGAGTAGGTGAATTCGTAGCGGCTGTAGTCGCTCTGCGTGTTGATGAGATTGCCGCCAGACCAGATATATTCGTTGATGTATTCATCATATCCGTCTTCCTTGCCGGTCTCGGAGGTAAGCTGCCCCTCTTTGTCGTAGCTGAAACTGATTTCAGTCCTGATTTCTTCCACCTCGCCGTATCCGTTTTCTCCAATATCGGTGTAAACGGCAGATACGGCCCTGCCCTGGTCATCGAGAACAGCCTCAAAAGAGACGGTATAGTCTTCTTCCTGTCCGGAAATTACAATCTTTTCGTCTGAGTAATCGATGTCATACAGGAAGTCAAGAGAAATATTGTCGCTGCCGGAGACGAACTCTTCGGTCATTTCGACTCTTGTCAGCCTGCCGTTCTCATCGTAAGAGAACAGATATTCATAGTTGTCGTCAGTGCCGTCGGTGATGAAGAGCGTCTTTATGAGCCGGCCGGCCGGCATGTCCGGACCGTCATCCGGGGTATTTGTATCAAGACCTTCCTGCCTGATGGTGAGGGATGTCTCGGATGTGCCGCAGAGTATTCTGACCGTGGCGGTACGTGAAGCGGTGTCGGAGTTGGCCAGGGCCGAGATTCTGGCTGTGATTTCTCCGGCAGCTCCTCCGTCAGGCTCGATACCAAGCCACTGTGCGTCTTCGGTCATGGCTGTCCATGCAGTCTGTTCACAACGACTTTGACCGAATTTCCTCAAGTGTGCTTGAAACCCTGAAAATAAATGAAAACAGATAAAATGCGTAGTCGAGTAATAATTTTTTGCCTGTTGTTCCTGGCTACCGGACTTTATGCCCGTACTTTACAAAAGGACACTGCGAGTATAGAATGTGTGTATGAGTACTGCTTTCTAAGGGATACCAGTTCCCGGATGTCGGAGGACGGGCGGCTGATATCCGGAGACTCCCTTCATATCAGAAGGGACACCATGCTGCTTCAGATCGGAGCTGGTGCTTCCCGCTATTACGGGTACGAGACATTCCTGCAGGACTCTCTGGCGGAGGCTTTTCTGAAGCTGACCGGAACGAGGATGAAGAACGACCGTTTTTCGGATGCGGTTTTCATGATATACAAGGACCGGCGTAGCAGTCAGGTTATAACGACGGATAATATTTTATTATCTCCTTTTATAGTTACTGAGCAGACTCCGGATTTTAAATGGATACTGCAGGATGAGTGGAAGGAATTTGCCGGCTACAGGGTTCGCAGGGCGGAGTGCAGTTTCAGAGGGCGGGACTATGTGGCGTGGTTCGCACCTGAGATACCGGTGTCGGACGGGCCCTGGAAGTTCTCGGGACTGCCGGGACTGATAGTCGAGGTGTATGATGTCCCGTGCGAGTACCGCTACAGCCTTATCGGGCTGAGGAATGTAGTCCGTGAGATAGGCATTCCCGATGAGAATTACATGGAAACAGACTTGAAGACATACTACCGGACATTGAAAAGGGCTATTGAGAATCCTCCGCTGTACGTGGAGGCTACGTTCAGCGGTCCTGTCTATTGGAAGGATACGGAAGGCAATCCTATAGACCCGGCAATAACCAAGCAGACATTGAAGTATGAATTTCAAGAGATAATAAAATGAGACTGTTAAAAATCAATCTGTTGAAAATGCTGCCGGCCTTGATGCCGGTGATGTTCGTGTTTTCTTGTTCTCCTGTCAGTTATATGACAGACACCGGTTCGGAGGTGGAGTGTAACGGCAGGATGGTGTATTGCGATATAGAGGGCAAGCAGTTCACGTTTCCGCTGGATTAGGAGTATCCGGTGCAGGTTCCGGGTGTGTCTGGGGAGGTTCTGGAAGAATATCGGAAATGGAACAGGCGTGCTGAATATTACGCATCGAGGTACGCTCCCCAGTCGGATTACATCCTTTTTACCGTACCGGGGGTTGTCGTTGCCTGTGTGGAAGACAGTGCCGGACGGGACGATATAGTCCCGCAGATAGATATGATGGTCAGAGGATATGTGGACCCGTCATTTAATGACTTGGTAGGACGGGATACAACGTACTGGGCATACGGTCCGCGCGCGGCCTGGAAATCCCGTGAGCCCGGCGAAGGTATGAGCCGCAGTACACGGCGGAGATAGTCTTCCCGGACGGCATGGTGACGACCTACGGCAGGGAGCTGCGCCTGATACAGAAGATGGACGGCACCGCCGAGATAATAACAAAGGACCGCAGGCTCATAATGAGGTTCCTCGACCCCATCGTGGCGTTATTCAGCAGCGGATTGTGAAAGAACTTGCATTGACTGTGTTGTCGGAGGTTTATGTATGTTAAGGATTGTTAACATATAGTTTGCTTAGTTCTCTGTTCCCCTGTCGTATTTTTGCCTGCGATTTTAAGGATTGCTTATGATTATGAGAAAATGGATATATAAAGTGGTTTGTACAGCATTGGTAGGTTGTGTCTTGTTCGTTGCAGGTGCGGTTGAACGGCAGAATCCGCAGATGCGCGGCGTGGTGGTGGAAGCCGGGAAAGGCACGCCACTGACCGGCGCAGTAGTGCTGTATGTGCCGGCAGGACAGGAGGGTTCGGAGTACGCGCTGACGGACGGACAAGGACGGTTCGGGCTGCAGGTGAGCGGAATGCCGGCTGCCGGGGACTCGCTGAGGGTGTCGATGCTGGGCTATGCTACGGTGACATTGGCCTTGGTCCCTGACGGGAAT
>DWYD01000101.1 GCA_019118865.1 Candidatus Coprenecus merdipullorum
TTCCTGGATCTTGCCGTCCACTTCGAAGATGTGCTTGGGAAGCTCGACCACCAGCTCGGGATTGTGCTCGCCGTAGCCTTCAGAGGGAGTGAGAGTGAACTCGAAGCTGTCACCGGGCTCCTTGCCGGCGATATTCTCCTCGAACTTGGGCAGGAGATATCCCATGCCGAAGATGAAGTCGAGGGGACGGTCTTCTGTGGTCTGGTCGGCCACCTGGCCGTCCACGGTGAGGGTGTAGGTGAGTGCTACTACTTTCTTGTCACTGATTTTCATTGTATTTAATATTATTGTTGTTTGATTGATTGTCATTGTTGCCGCCGAGTCTGCGGATCTTCCAGCCGATGGCCGCCACGAAGACGGACATCAGGGGCGAGAGCAGGTTGAAGATGCAGTAGGGGAGGTAGGAGAGGGTGGCCACGCCGAGGACAGTGGACTGCACCACTCCGCAGGTATTCCAGGGCACCAGTACCGAGGTGACAGTGGCCGAGTCCTCGAGGCTTCGGCTGAGCAGCTCGGGAGCGTAGCCGCGCTTGCGGTAGGCCTCGGCGAACATTTTTCCCGGAACGATGATGGACATGTACTGGTCGGAGAGTACGATGTTGCAGAAGATACCGGAGGCGACAGTGGCCGAGACGAGCTGTACGGCACTTTTCAGGCGGGAGATGATGCGGGCTGTGATGGCCTCTATCATGCCGGATGCCTCCATCACTCCTCCGAAGACTATCACGCAGAGTATCAGCCATATCGTGCCGAGCATGCCGTACATGCCGGAGGTGCAGGCCAGGGTATCCAGCATCGGGTCGCCTGTGGATACGGTCACTTCTGCGGCCAGGGACTGGTAGAGGAAGTAGAAGAATTCCCTGAATCCCCTTCCGTCTCCGCATATCTGCGCGATGAGATCCGGCTGTACGAAGAAGGCTATGATGCCGGAGAGAAGGGCAGAAACGAAGAGGGTGATGAACGGGGGAATCTTCTTGTATATCATGAAAATGGTCAGGCAGGGGATGAGCAGCAGCCAGGGGCTGATGACGAACGCTGACGAGAGGCTGGCATACTGGGCGCTGAGATCCAGCTCGGAGGCCGGGTTGTAGGTGAAGCCTACGACGGTGAACACTATGCCGGAGATGATGAATGACGGCATGTTGGTGTACAGCAGATAGTTGATGTTCCTGTATATGTCTACTCCCGCTACGGACGAGGCGAGGTTGGTGGTGTCGGACATGGGCGAGCGCTTGTCCCCGAAGTAGGCTCCGGAGATGATGGCTCCGGCCAGCCAGCCCTCGGAGATGCCCAGCATGGTGCCTGCACTCATCATCGCCACGCCTATGGTGCCGATGGTGGTCCAAGAGCTGCCCGAGAGCACTGACACTATGGCCGTAAGCAGGAATACCACCAGCAGGAATATCTTCGGGCTGATGAGCTTCATGCCGTAGTAAATCAGGGTCGGAACCACTCCTGACAGCATCCATGTGGAGGTCAGGGCCCCTATCATCAGGAGGATGAAGATGGCCGGTCCGGTCTTGCCGAGGTTGTCGATGATGCCCTCCTCCAGCCGGGACCAGGGCATCTTGAGATGGAATAAAGAAATCCCGATGACCGTCAGCGCGGCCAGCAGCAGAGCCACTTGGGAGGCGCCTCCGGTGATGTCGGCCCCGAAGACGGTCACTCCGATAACAATCAGAGTCATCAGCAGGATGACCGGGATGAAGGATATTAGTAGTCCAGGTTGTTTCATTATAGTCCACTGATATCAGCCCCTTCGAATGCCAGTGTGGGTATCTGCCACTGCATGAATCCGATGGGGTCGTTGCCTATGAGTGTGTTGCGTGCCCAGAGCGAGAGGAAGTCCCCGCTCAGGTTCATTTCCTTGACGGGGTACAGCCGCTGCCCGTTCTCGAAGTACCATCCCTCGATACCGTAGGAGAAGTCACCGGTGACGGGATTGCTGTTGCCGCCGTTGAAGCCGGTTATAAGCACTCCGCTGCCGGTCTGCCGCAGTATCTCCTCCAGTCCGAGGCCGGAGTTGCGGGGAAAGCATACGGCGTAGGCGTCCTCTGCGGTTCGTGGCATACCGAGTTTATTGGCAAAATATGTGTTCAGGAAGTAGGTCCGCACCACTCCGTCGCGGATGATGTCCCGTTCGCAGGTGGCCGCGCCCTCGCTGTCGAAATAGCCGGAACCGGTGCGTCCGGGGACGAGGGGATTGTCCGTAATGAGCAGGTTCTCCGGGAAGAGCCGCTTGCCGAGCGAGTCTATCAGGAAGGAGTTCCGCTGCTGGAGTGAGGACCCGTTGAGGGCGGAGATGATGGCCGAGACGGCTTTCGCAGAGACGGTATTTTCCAGGACAATATTGTATTTCCCGGAATTGAGCTTGCGGGCCTCTATCATCGGCACGGTACGTTCGTAGGCGGTCCTGCCGCATCCGGAGCGCAGGCGGTCGAAGAAGAGGGAGCCTTCCATCCAGTTGTTCTGGGGCCTGGCCTCTCCGTGGCCGCGGACGGTACATTCGCATACTACGGAGTAGAATGTACTGGATGATTCGGCTTCCAGCCCCTGGGAGTCAATGATGTAGTCAGAGCGGAGGCAGTCGTCCCAGTCGCAGGCGGTGGAGATGAGGCGGGAGTCACTCTTGTCCACCTCGGCGTCAGTGGCCTCGAGGATATCGGTCTTGGCCTTGAAGGAAATATCGGAAAAATGCGGGTCGCACTGTTCCAGGTCCGGCCTGCCTCCGCGGTAGTACAGCGAGGGGTCGGGAAGGGTGCGGCAGTCGTCCGGGGCGAGCAGCCGGCATGAGTCGATGCATCTGCGGATGAAGGGCCGCAGCTCGCTTTCATCGAAGCGGTTGGTGGAGAAGGCTCCGTAGCGGCTTTCAGTGAAAAGGGCGATGCCGAGGGCGGCGGAGGTGGATTCCTGCAGTTTCTCTATCTCCCCGTTGAGGTATGAGACGGAGGTCTGCGTGCTCTCCGACAGGGTCACGCGGCAGCCGGACGCACCGCAGGCGAGGGCTGTCTCCAGGGCTTTCTGTGCTATATCTTTATTCATTGATGCCTCCTACATTAAGTTTGCTGACCAGGACTGACGGCATACCGCAGGATACGGGGCAGTACTGCCCTTTGCCGCAGGTCCAGGTGCTGTCGTCCACTATGAGGTTGCCGGCCACGCCGGTGATGGCCGCAAGAGCCTCCGGACCGTTGCCGATGATGTTGGTGTCCTTGATGGGGCGGGTCAGGTGTCCGTCTTCTATCATGTATCCGGACTTGACGTAGAATGTGAAGTCTCCGGCGCCTATCTGTACCTGACCGTTGGCGAAATTGTCCACGTAGATGCCCTTCTTCACCGAGCGGATCAGGTCCTCCTCTGTGGCCGGACCGTTCTCCATGTAGGTGGAGCGCATCCTCGGGATGGGCATGTAGCGGAAGGACTCGCGGCGGCCGTTGCCGGTGGGGGCGACCCCGTAGTGCCGGGCGCTGATGCGGTCGTGGAGATAGGAGTTGAGTACTCCGTTGCGGACCATGTAGGTCTTCTGGCCCGGAACGCCCTCGTCGTCCACGTTGACCGAGCCGCGGAAGTAGGGCAGGGTGCCGTCGTCCACGATGTTGATGTCGGGGTTGCAGATGAGCTTGCCCATGCGGTCGGAGAAGATCGATGTTCCCTTGCGGTTGAAGTCGGCCTCGAAGGAGTGGCCTATGGCCTCGTGCAGCAGTATGCCGGAGCCGCCGGCCCCCATGACTACGGGCATCTCCCCGCAAGGAGGGCGGGAGGCCTCGAAGAGACGGTTGCAGCCTTTCACGACATCGTCGGCCAGGGCCTGTACGAGTTCCTGAGACAGGAAGTCGAAGCCCTTTCGGTAACTCTTGGATGCGTAGAAGTTCTCCATCCGGCTGCCTTCCTGCATGACTACGGTGGCTGACATAAGGGCCATGGGGCGCATGTCCGTAAAACATTGCCCTAAGGAGTTGAAGAAGAGGATGCGGGTCTGCTGGTCCCCGATACGGCCGGTTATGTTGATGACCCTCTCCGAAGCCTGCTGTATCAGGTCACGGAGCATCAGGAGGTATTCCTTTTTCTCTTCTACCGTGTGCCGCTCCCAGTCGGAAGAGGCCGAAAGCAGGGGATAGTGATTGGCGTAATCCACCGGCGTGCAGTCTTCCGGCAGGCTCACCTTCGAGGATGAGTCCCGGGCTATCTCGGCGGCTGTGGAGGCGGCCCTCATCAGGTCCTCCATGCGGGTGCTCTCCGAGAAGGCGTAACCGGTGCGGTCTCCGCTCAGGACACGGATACCGATGCCGAAATCGATGTTGGAGCGGGCGGAGTTGACCTCTCCATCCCTCAGTGACAGCTCGTTGCTCACGGTGTGCTCGCAGAAGATGTCGGCGTAGTCTCCGCCTTTGGACAGGGCTGCGGACAGCAGTCTGCGGGCATCGGACGGATCTGTTCCGAATAGCCTGTAAAAGTTCGTGTCTATGTTGGCTGTATTCATTCTTTTAAGTCAAATAAAAGGGGCTCAGTGTTATACGCAAGCCCCTTTTAGATCTTTAAATGTGTAGCAGAGTTTTGAGATAATTAGATATTGGTAGCTTTGACCTTGACCAGCTTGCCGTTCTGGACGAAAGCCAGCTCGGAGTTGGTTCTTTTCTTCTCTTTGACCAGCTTCTGGAACGTGGCGTTGAGCCCGTCAAGGATGTTGTCTCTAAGCTCCCGTGATTCTAGTTCGCTCATAATTGATCAATTGGTTGAACAAGGTTTTATTATGTATTTTCGTCGTTATGTTCTTTCCTCCCTCGCAGATGATCACAGGTGAGTTGGAGTTGTCTATGATCATCCAGTATTCGCAGACCGGAATGTACAGGTGGAACAGGTTCTTGATACCCATATCGTACCGGCGCCGGATACTTTCCTCGCTTACGTTGTGTCCGCCTGACTCGACCCTCAGCTTAACCCTCTCTACAGCCAGTGACGGCATGTTGAGCCAGAAATACAGCAGGGTCACTACGTAGCCCTGGCTCTGGGCCTTGCGGATGAGATTGACATAGCTCCGTGTCGCCAGCGTTGTCTCTATAGCAAAATCCTGCCCTTCGTTCATCAGCTCATCCACCCTTGCCAGCATTATCCTTCCCGCCTGTATGGCGGCCTTCTCCGGGTTGAACGGGGAAAGCCCCCTCGCAATCTCGTCCGCGTTTACGAAGTTGCCGCAGTTCAGCATATTCGGAAGAATGGTGTAGGAAGCTGTCGTCTTACCCGCACCGTTGCAACCTGAAATGATGAATAACTTAGGCATACTTCATAACACAACTGCTTACAAAAATAATGAAAAATCATCTAAAATCTGGCATAAATTGCGAAAAAGTTTTCAACAATCCCCCGATGCTGCCACGGCAAACAGAGCAAAATCTCCCAATACAGGGTCCTCCGGGAATACTTTCAGCAGGAAACGGGTAATCTCTTGGGCAGTCCGGATGTCCGCGCTGCGCCGTGCCGTTATGCCCAGATTTGTCGCACTCCGGTGCACATGTACGTCCAGCGGAATGATCAGTTCCCGCTTGTCTATGCCTTTCCATAGTCCCAGGTCCACCTTCCCGTCGTCCCGGACCATCCACCGCCGCAGCATGTGAATTTTCTTGTTGGCCGCCGAAGGGTCGTCCTTCTGCCCGTAGACGAGGACGCGCATCTGTCCCGGGGTGAGAGTTTCCAGACTGTCGTTATGCTGATAGAACTCCTTGAGCCTGCCGCAGATTCCCGCGAACTCCGACCATCTGACCGTACGGTGCAGGGAGGTGCTGTCGCTGCGGTATTCTCCCGCCATGACATATTCGTAAGGCTGCCATCCCATCTCGTCCATTGCCCTGCGGCAGTCCCTGACTATCATCTCCCTGCGGCCCCAGGCCAGATGGGCAGCCACAGCCGCCGCCACCTCCACGTCCTGTAAGGTTGCCCTGCCCTCCGCCATCAGACCGGCAAAGTGCCTGGGAAAGATTATCGGGTCGCCGGTAAAATATTTCCAGTCATTGTATTGCGCCGCATATTCCCGCAGCAGCCGTATCACTTCAGTTTCATTCATGCTTTTTTTGACTATTTTTGCCGCGCAAATATAATGACTCGGCGGCAATGATAATAACGGCGGACAGCGGTTCGACTTCCATCGACTGGAGGATCCTGAGGCGGGGTGAGCCCGTCCGGAGGCTGGTGTCTCCGGGGGTCAATCCTGTACTCCAGGGGGTTGAGGCTATGCGAGGGGTCTTCAGCGCGGCTCTTAAGGATGTCGTGGAGAGGACTTCTGCTGCCTGCTGCAATTCTTCTATGGAGAATGTCCTGGTCTATTTTTACGGTGCCGGCGTGGTCTCGGAGGCAGCGGCCGGGAAGGTCCGGGTAGCTCTCCAGACCGTACTCCCGGGATGTGAGGTGACGGCCGGTTCTGATCTGGAGGCAGCCGCCATTGCCCTGCTCGGCGATAAGGACGGAGTCGCGGCAATCCTGGGGACAGGCTCCAACAGCGGGCTGTACCTCGGAGGACGGATTGTCAGGAACATTCCGGCAGGAGGTTTCATCCTCGGGGACGAGGGCAGCGGGGCCTGGCTAGGGAAAATGCTGCTGGCGGACTACATCAAGGGACTGCTGCCTCAGGAATTGGAAACTGCTCTGCGGGAGGAGTTCCCGGGGCTAGACTATCCGGCGGTGGTCAGCCGGGTCTACGGAGGGGAGATGCCCTCGCGGTACCTGGCTTCGTTCTCCCTTTTCCTGGGACGGCGGAAGGATTGTCCCTATGTCCGCGGGCTGGTGGCAAGTGGGTTCCGTCTCTTCCTGGAGCGCAATGTGTTGCGCTACGGTCGTCCTGACCTGCCTTTGGCGGTGGTCGGGTCGGTGGCCTGCTCCTATGAGGATATTCTTGGGGAGGTCGCGGCGGAGTGCGGTGTGTGCCAGGTGCTTACTGCTCCAGGGGCGGGAGACGGCCTGGAACGTTATTTTTCCAAAATGATAGAGTGACGACTTGAAGTTATGATGATACCTTTATTACAGGAGGCGGTGGACGCTCTCAGCTCCGTGCCCGGAATCGGGAAGGTGACGGCTATGAGGATGGCCCTCTTCCTGCTGCGGCGGCCAGAGGAGGAGACTCTCCGGATGGGCAATGCCCTGATACGGCTCCGTACCGAGGCCCGTTACTGCCGGATATGCAATATGCTCTCGGAGGAGGAGATATGTCCGATATGCGCGGATTCCCGGCGGGACCGCTCGACCATCCTCGTGGTGGAGAATATTCAGGATGTGATGAGTATCGAGGAGACGGGGGAGTACAACGGGGTCTACCATGTGCTGGGAGGGGTGATATCGCCCATGGACGGTATCGGACCGGATGACTTGCCGCTGGACTCGCTGGTGGAGAGGGCGTCCTCGCCGGAGGTCAGGGAGGTGATCATCGCGATAGGCAAGGGGATGGCCGGTGAGACCACCTCGTTCTATATCAACCGGCTGCTGGCGCGTACCGGGGTGCGTGTGACGGCTATCGCCCGCGGGGTAGGCTTCGGGGATGACCTCGAGAATGCCGATTCGCTGACGCTCGGAATGTCCATCAAGAACCGTACGCCTTTGTTATGAGCTATATCGAACTTTTTCTCCTCGCGGCAGGTCTGTGCTTCGATACCTTCGCCGTCTCGCTTACCGGCGGGATATGTACCCGCGGCAGTCTGTGTGTCAGGCAGATTCTGCGGATTATTTTCTGCTTCGCGGTGTTTCAGGCCGGACTTACTTTTGCAGGCTGGCTTTTAGGCTACAGCGTGAGCGACTACATCTCGAAGGTGGACTACTGGGTGGCATTCGTCCTGCTGGGCTACATCGGGGTAAAGATGATAATCGAGGGCTGCTCCAAGAAAGAGGAGGAAGTGTCCGGCACCTCGCTGCTGAATACCAGACAGCTCGTGCTCCTGTCCGTGGCTACCAGCATCGATGCCGTGGCAGTCGGCATATCCCTGGCAATGATCAAGCTGTCATTCCTCAAGATAGGCATCACTACGGCTATGGTGCTGGCCTGTACGGCACTGGCCTCACTCGCCGGTCTGCTCGGCGGCCGTCGCTTCGGAGCCGGTATCGGCAGGAAGTCCGAAATCCTCGGCGGCCTCATCCTCATCGCCATCGGATCGAAAATTCTCATCGAGCACCTGTCTGTATAATATAGCGTTTTCAGATTTACAGGAATACGTATCCTCTGAAAAGCATGCCACCCTCGGCCTGTTAGAGGGAGGGGCCCGCCCTGAGTATCACCGAGTTACGAAGTAACGAGCTGATACTCACGGTGGGAGGGATAGCACCGTAGGCGCGTACTTTTCAGAGGATACGTATTCCTGAAAATCAGGCGTCATTAGAAAAATTGCCGATTTTGGCGGGTAATTTGTATATTTGCGGCCGAGTATTAACGAATTAAGTTTATAGAGTTGAAATTCAAGCCTTTCGAGTTCAGAGTCCGATGTTATTGGTGAGTCCGGCGCTCTCCAGCGGGAGAGTATTACCCATCAATTTAACCATCATCAAACTCCGAAAGAAGCATGATACAGATATTCTATAAAGACAAAGGCAAGATATCCATCTCCCAGTCCGTAGTATTTCTGGATGAACTGGGAATGGACGATGTAATCTGGATTGACCTTTTCTCCCCGGACGGAGACGAGAAACGCGCGGTCGAGGCCTTCCTCGATACTTCCCTGTCCTCCAGGGCCCAGGCCGAGGAAATCGAGTCGTCATCCCGCTACTCCGAGACCGAGACCACTACCTCCGTCAACACCAACTTCCTGATTCCTGGCCCCGACGAGTACTCGATGGAGGCCGTCTCGTTCATTCTCTGCGAGGGTATCATCGTGTCCATCAGGAACGTACAGTTGCGCAGCTTTTCGGACATACAGCGCAGGATACAGGTCAACAGCCGGCTCTATCCCACGGGCTATCACGTCCTGATCGGCATCGTGGAGCACCGAATCGACCTCGACGCCGACATGATCGAGCTCATGTCCAAGGAGATAGACACCTACAGCAAGAAGGTCAGTGCCGGCAAGGATGTCAACGAGGAGTTCCTCCTGGATATCAACCAGCTGCAGGAGAACACCATGCTGGTGCGCGAGAACGTGGTCGACAAGCAGAGGATGATATCCTCCATCATGAAGAGCGACAGGTTCCCCCGCGATATCTTTCCGAAACTTTCGGTCATCAACAAGGACATCGTGTCCCTGCTCAAC
>DWYD01000102.1 GCA_019118865.1 Candidatus Coprenecus merdipullorum
AGCAGGCCCGTCTCACGGTAGCTCAGACCACTTTCGTGGCACTCCTTCAGGAGCACTAGCTCCTTCACTCGGTGACTCTCTCTTACTTTCATCTCTCTTACTTTGGTGTCCAACTTTTTTGGTACACCTCAAGGACGTAAAACAGCCGGATTTTGGGCAATTTACGTCCTTCTAACATTTTGTCCTAACGATAAAGAATTGCTAATCAGGGAATTGATGCGTAACTAAAATGTGTAGTGACCGTCTGACGCAGCAGTTTACCACTGATGGCGTAGTTTAGTTGAAGCGGTAGGCGGCCTTGCGCATATCGTCCGGAGTCTTGAAAGGCTTGTTATTGAGCAGTTTTAAAGAACATTTCGAAACGTGTGACGCCGTCCTCCCCGGTACCCAGGCTGAAACGGATGCCGGAGCGGGTGAGGATCTCGTGGATGACTATCAGGCCTATGCCCTTGCCGTCCGGCTTGGTGGAGAAGAAGGGGGTGAAGAGGTGGCGGGCGGTCTCCTCGGGGATGGGGGCTCCGTTGTCGGACACGCACCAGTAGCCGGGGCGGGCGGTGACGGTGATGCGGGCGTCGGGCGAACCGTCCGGGAAGGCCTCCACCGCGTTCTTGACGATGTTGGTCAGCACCTGCTCCATCAGCACCTGGTCTATCGGCACTTCTCCGGCATTTTCATCTATCCCGGTTACGAACGCTATCTGTTTCTGGCCTCTGAGGCTCTCCAGGAAGGGCAGCACGCGGCGCAGGAAGGCGCAGGCGTCCACCGGCCTGCATACCGGGTCGGGAATCCTGGCCATCGAGGCGTAGTCGGTGATGAAGCGGCTCATCCGGTCTATCCGCGAGAGCAGTATCGACAGCATCGCGGCGGTGTCCCCGTCCCCGGAGTCCGTGGAGGTCTGCTGTATGGCGTAGAGGGCTGAGGTGATGCCGGCCATGGTGTTGTTGACCTCGTGGGAGATGACGCGGATGACTTTCTTGTAGCCCCTCTTTTCGGCCTCGTACAGTTCTTCGGTCAGGGGCTCGACCATGTAGAAAGGGTGGGGGAAGCCCCGGTCCATGAAGGACGAGAGGGTACAGCGGTAGATGTGCAGGGGGTCGGTCTGGAGGATGCGGCCCTCGTCCGGCTGCAGTCCGGCGAGCAGTCTGAGCAGGGGCAGGGGGCTGTCCTGCAGGAGCTGTCCGCGGTAAGGCTCAATGCTCCGGATACCGAGCATCCGGTCCAATGCCGGGTTGGACGAGTCGATGCGGTGGCCGATGTCCATGATCAGCACCCCGGCAGGGGAGGCGGCGATGAGCTGGTCGAGGAAGTGGTTCTGTTCCTGAATCCGCAGCTCCTCGTTGTGCAGGCGGTCGCTCATGCGGTTGAACAGCTCTATGATGCGGTCGGCGTCCTTCTGCCCCACGGGTCTCAGGCGGGTGGAGAAGTCCTGCTCCTTGATCAGGTCGATACCTCCGGAGAGGGTGTTCAGCGGCTTTATGGTCTTTTGGTACAATATCACTAAGAGGACAACGGCAGCTATCAGCAGTACCTGCGCCGCGACATATATCCAGCTGCCCGTCACCTCGTCCGCCATCATGAGGGCAAATCCTATGGAGGCCGCCACCACCACGACGAGCAGCACCGCTATGAGCCGGAAGTATCCTCTTGATCCCATGGTCCTAAAGGTTGATTTTGAATTTTTCGATGCGGCGGTAGAGGGAGGCCCGGGTGAGGCCCAGGGCTGCGGCGGCGCGGGAGACATTGCCGTTGCAGTCGCTCAGGGTGCGGAGGATGCGGTCCCTCTCCATCTCCTCGAGGGTCTGGGCCGGGGTGTCGGAGTCCTTGGCGGCTGTTCCGGAGGCAGCGCCGTGCTCATCGGGGGCGCCGGTGCAGCGGACCACGTCATCGCGGGAGATGGTCCCGCTGCCGCCGAGGATGAGGGCACGCTCGACGATGTTCTTGAGCTCGCGGATATTGCCCGGATAGGGGAGGCGGCTGAGGTATTCCATCGCCTCCGGGGAGAATGCGGCGCGGCTGCCGGCATTGCGGGTAAAATACTGCACTAAAAGGGGGATGTCCTCCCTCCTCTCCCTCAGCGGAGGCAGGTGTATGGGGATGAGGTTGAGCCTGTAGAACAGGTCCTCGCGGAAGAGGCCCTGGCGGACCATCTCCTGCAGGTCGCGGTTGGTGGCCGAGACCACACGGACGTCGGTGCGGCGGGGGATGCTCTCGCCCAGCGGCTCGTAGGTGCGGTCCTGGAGCACGCGCAGGAGCTTGACCTGGCAGACGGGCTCCAGCTCGCCTATCTCGTCGAGGAAGATGGTGCCCTTGTCGGCCAGTTCGAACCGGCCCTTGCGGTCGGTCCAGGCGTCGGTGAAGGCGCCCTTCTTGTGCCCGAACATCTCGCTGTCGAAGAGGCTGGAGCTCAGGCCTCCGAGATTGACCTTGACGAAGGGGCCGTCACTGCGGGGAGAGTTGAGGTGGATGGCCTCCGCGATGAGCTCCTTGCCCGTGCCGCTCTCGCCGGTGATGAGCACCGAGGCGCCGGTGGGGGCCACGCGGGTCACTGCGTCCAGCACCTCCTTGATCTGGGGGCTGTTGCCTATGATCTTGTCGAAGCCCCTGCCGGTGATGCCCTCTTCCTCCTGCCGCTCGGAGTTCAGATGCAGGGCGGTGCGGATGCGGTCCATCAGGGCCATATTGTCCCAGGGCTTGGTGATGAAGTCGAAGGCCCCGAGGCGCATGCCCTCAACAGCGAGGCTGATGCTGCCCCAGGCCGTCATGAGGATGACGGGGGCCGCCGGGGCGAATATCTTGATCTTGCGCAGCAGCTCCAGCCCCTCCTCTCCGGTAGTGGACAGGGAGTAGTTCATGTCCATCAGGATCAGCTCAGGCTCCTGCAGCCGCACCTCGTCCAGGGCCTCCTTCGGACCGGGGACGGCCTTGGCGGTCAGGCCCGAGCGCTTCAGAAGGAAGGTCAGGGATGCTCTTATGGCGTCGTCGTCGTCGATTATCAGTATCATAACCTTACAAAAGTAGCACAATTTCCCTTTTCCCGCGGCAGATATTTCATGGATTTTGCGTAAATTTGGCCTATGATATCATTAATTGTAGCGAAAGCCGCCAACGGCGCCATCGGAAAGGGCAACCGGATGCCCTGGCACATCTCCGGCGACCTGAAGTACTTCAAGCGGGTGACCACCGGCCATCCCGTCATCATGGGCTACAATACCTGGCTCTCGCTCGGAGAGCGTCCCCTTCCCGGACGGCGCAACATCGTGGTAAGCCGCTCGCACAGTGCGGCTCCTGACTGCGGGGCGGAGTTCCTGCCGTCCTTGGAGGCTGCCGTCGCCGCTGCCGGTGCGGATGCTGCGGGCGCTTCGGAGGAAGTGTTCGTCATAGGAGGCGGACAGCTCTACCGTGCCGCCATGCCCCTTGCCGGCCGCCTGTATATCACTGAGGTGGAGACGGTCATCGGGGATGCGGAGGTATTTTTCCCGGATGTGGACCCTGAGCTGTGGGAGGTGGAGAGCCGTTCCGAGCGTTATTTAGATGAAAAGACCGGATTTTATTATTCATTCCTAATACTTACCAGAAAATGAGAGACAACTTCAAATCCTCCTTCGGCGTGCTCGTGGCCATGGCCGGCTCTGCTATTGGACTGGGCAACCTCTGGCGCTTCCCCTACCTGATGGGTACCAACGGCGGCGCGGCATTCATCATCATCTACCTCGTGCTGGTATTCCTGCTGTGCCTGCCCATCATGATGTCGGAGTTCGTGGTCGGACGCCGCAGTCAAGTCAATGCCGTGAAGGCCTTCAAGGTGCTGTCACCCAAGGGACACTGGGGACTGGTCGGCGTGCTCGGCGTACTGGCCTCCGTAGCTCTGATATCCTTCTACTGCGTGGTGGGAGGCTGGACGATAGACTACCTCGTGCATGCCGTGTCGTTCACCCTGCCCGAGCAGGGCTCGTCGGAAGGCTTCTTCGCCGCGGCCGTATCCACTCCCTGGAGGACGATACTCTACACCTATATTTTCTTAGCTCTGACAGCCCTGGTGCTGCTGGCCGGCATCAAGGACGGCATCGAGCGCTATACCAAGGTCATGATGCCGCTGCTCTTCCTGACCATCATCATCATCGCCATCCGCTCTGTGACCCTGCCCGGAGCCGGAGCCGGTCTGGAGTTCCTCTTCAAGCCCGATTTCTCCAAGGTCACCGGAAGCACCTTCCTCAACGCCCTCGGCCAGGCCTTCTTCTCCCTGAGTATCGGCTGCGCGACGATTCTGACCTACGGCTCGTATGTCAAGAAACAGGAGAAGATCGTCAAGCTCTCCTCGCTGACCGCCATCTCCGACACCTTCTTCGCCATCTTAGCCGGACTGGCCATCATGCCCGCCGTCTTCGCTTTCGGCATCTCCCCCAGCGAGGGTCCCGGCCTGCTCTTCGTGGTGCTGCCCGATATCTTCGACCAGATAGCTGCCGGCGGAGTCATCGCGATACTCTTCTTCTTCGTGCTCTTCATCGCGGCCATCACCTCGTCCATCTCCCTATTAGAGGTGTCCGTAACCTATCTGATAGAGGCCTGCAGGATGAAGCGCCGCATGGCCGTGCTGCTCTCCAGCGCCGTCTGCCTGGTGCTCTGCACCCTGTGCGCCCTCTCCGGCGGCGTGCTCTCCGACGTGCACATCCTCGGCAAGACCTTCTTCGACTTCTTCGACATGATATCGGCCAACCTGCTGATGCCCCTGTGCGGACTCTTCATTGTGATATTCGTCGGCTGGAAACTCGGCCGGAAGGATTTTGTGGACGAGCTTTCCAACGGCGGCACCCTGCCCAACAAGCGGCTGTACAACGCCATCTTCTATCTGGTGCGCTACGTGGCCCCGCTGGTGATAGCCGTCATCATGATTTTCGGCTGGCTGTAGAAAAATAATTTTGTAAATAGAAAAATTACCGTATCTTTGCGGCACTTTTTCATAATAGTGGAGGGGCATTAGCTCATTTGGCTAGAGCGCGACACTGGCAGTGTCGAGGTAACCGGTTCGACTCCGGTATGCTCCACTCGGGACACAACTCCTTGCGGGGTTGTGTTTTTTTATAGCACCGGCGTCATGTACACCGGCAGATACAGCAGCCCGCTCTCGCCTTTCTGCAGGTCCTTGGTATAGAGTACATAGCTGTTCTGTATCCGGGCCTGGTATTTCTTCCTGAAGGCGTCGAGGGAGGCGTGGGTCATGTAGCTTGAGGACTTTACTTCGACAGGGCATATCTTGCTGCCTCTCGTCAGCATGAAGTCTATTTCATATAAGTGCTTGTCGTCTTTCTCGAAAGTATAGTAGAACAGCTGATTGCCTGCCGCGGTAAGCATCTGCGCCACAAGGTTCTCGTAAAGATATCCGAGATTGGCCTCCAGCTTGTCGGACAGCAGCTTCTGATAGATGATGTTCTCCGCAAAGCCTTTGTCCCAAAAAGCCATCGTGACGAACAGGCCGGTGTCCGCGGCGAACAGTTTATATCTGGAGGTGTCTTTTGTCAGCGACAGGCCCACGTTAGGGTCATCGGAATGGTAAGATACCAGAACAGCCTTGCTGTCTTCGAGACTGACGAGCATTTCCTCTTCTTTGTCGTTGTCCACACTGCCTACGACTGCGCTCATGTAGTACCGGGAGGTTTTCCTGCTCAGCTGGGCGGGAATGGACATGAACAGTCTGCTCAGCCTGCCTGTGGCGTCTATTTTGAGGAAGTCCTCGGAATAGAGCTGGATGATACGTCTCTTTGCGGCGTCAACCTTTGCGAGATTGTTTGTCTCCAGATATTCATTGACAGCCTGCGGCATACCTCCCACCAGCATATACAGCCGCAGGTCTCTCTGCATGGATCTGTGTGCGGCACCCAGCGGCATCCGCTTTTCAAAGAAGGTCCGGATAAGGGGGACTGACGCGGTATCGCCCATGGCCCACCTGAATTCCTCGAAGTCCATAGGATACATGTCCATGCGTTCCTCCTCGCTCGGGATGGTGATGTTTTTTGTATTTTTCCTGATACTGATGAGGGAGCCGGTCTCGATGTAGTCATATCTGCCGTCCTGAACGAGGTATTTGATCGCCTCGCGGGCTTTGGGGCATTTCTGCACCTCATCGAAGATGATGACTGACCTGCGTCTTTCCAGGACGACACGGTATATGGTCTGCAGCTGGAGGAAAATGAAATCCAGGTCCGTCAGGTCATCGAACAGGGCTTTTACAGCGGCGGAGGCCCTGTTGAAGTCAATCAGCAGGTAGGAGGTGTATTCGTTCCTTGCGAATTCCTCGACGATTGTAGACTTGCCGATACGCCTGGCCCCTTGGATTAAGGCGGCGCTTGTTCCGTCTGCTTCCTGTTTCCATTGAAGAAGCTTGTCGTATATTTTCCTTTTAAATATCCTATTTGTCATAAATACAGATGTTTGCCTATGCAAAAATAGACAAATTCTCCGTTTCCCCAAAATCTTAAAGCAGAAAATACCCTATTTCCCCGAAATTCTAAATGGCAAAATACCCTATTTCCCCGAAATTTTGGCGGGTCAGCGGGTGACGGTGCGGATTTTTTACTCTGCCGGCGCGGGGAAAATCGGATTTATACTTAAATTTGCAGAAAAAGGAGGAAGATATGGTTTATTATGGAGATGAAGTAATCCGCTTTGACTGGGCCATGAAGCGGCTGCTGCGGCAGAAGGCCAATTTCGCTGTCTTGGAGAGTTTTCTGAGCGAGCTGCTCGGAGAGAAGGTCGTAATCAAGCGCATGCTCGAAAGCGAGGGCAACAAGGAGACCCCTGACGACAAGTTCAACCGGGTGGACGTGCTCGCCGAGAATTCCAAAGGTGAGCTGATCATTATCGAGATACAGAACAACGCCGAGATTTACTATTTCCAGAGGATGCTCTACGGGACGTCCAAGGCCATCACTGAGTACATCTACGAGGGCGATGAGTATTCCCAGGTGCGGAAGGTGTACTCCATCAGCATCGTCTACTTCGACATCGGTCAGGGCAGCGACTACATCTATCACGGGAAGTCGGTATTCAAGGGGGTGCACACGGGAGACACCCTGCGACTCTCCGTAAAGCAGCAGGAGAAGTTCACGAAGCATGATGCGGGAGATCTTTTCCCGGAGTACTACATACTTAGGGTAAACGAGTTCAACCAGCACGCAGTGACTCCTTTAGATGAGTGGATCAGGTTCCTCAAGTCTGGAAAGATCGACGAGAATACCCAGGTGGAGGGTCTCCGTCTTGCCCGCAGGCAGCTTCAGATATCGTGCCTTTCGAAGGAGGAGCGCAGGGCCTACGAGCGTCACATCGAGAACCGCCGCATTCAGTGGGACGTTCTCAACACTGCCCGCGAAGAGGGGTTGGATGAGGGTGTGGCTCAAGGACGGGCCGAAGGCCGGGAGAGAGGGTTGGCCGAAGGCAGAGCAGAAGGTCGGGTGGAAGGCAGGACTGAGGCCATTTGCGACATCGCGAGGAATATGAAAGCGCAGGGCCTCCCCTTGGAACTGATTGCACGGACTACCGGTCTATCTCCGGAAGAGGTGGACAAACTTTGACTAGATTTTCATCATCAGTATTATCTGGTTCGACTCGTATGGCAGTTTTGCCAGCGCCTGTCTGTTGGACTCTATCGTCGGGTCATCGGACGCCGGAGAGTCCTCAATCTTCTCTATGATATCGAACGGCTCTACCAGATATACGGCGTATTCCCCGTCAGTATAACGCAGATAGTATGGGGAGTAAAAGCTGTCGCTGCCGATGCCCCAGACCATATCATCCTCCAGCATACTGTAAGAGACACTTGTCCCCTTCTCCAGATCCATGACAGCTGCATACCTGCCGTCCTTCCCGTAGTTATAAACAGACATAGTTCTGTCTCCTATCATGAACAGGTCCACATGGCCCCATATTCTGCCGCTTTTCTGACAAGCCTCTACAAACGCCATGAGATCCTGTGGCCACGGACGTTTCTTCATTTCCGGAGTGAAATTGTAACCGTTGTCTGCAAAACGTACATACTGCACTAAGGTGTCTCCGGTAAATTCGTAGATTCCGTCAGAGAATGCAGAATAGAAGAAACGGCGACCGCCGTATTCAAACAGATTGTTGGCCTGCGAGAAGCTTGCCACTTCCGCAAAGTCCTTGTCCAGGGGCAGCCAGCGGCCTTCAACCTCGCCGGTGGAAGGATTGTAGAGATACACCTCATACTCAGGTCCGTCGATGTACGAAAGGTCTTTGTAGAACAGGTAGCGGCCATCGCCTGCCGGCAGCAGGTCCCTGGCATACCTTATCTCGCTTTCACCGATTGAAAAAGAGTTTTTCAGCCGGCCGGTCTGTATGTCGAAAGAGTATACGTCCATACCGAAATTGCCCAGCACGTCCACTGTCCCTGCGGACATATCGCACGCCATGGCCATAATATCCGTCATCTCCCCGGGCCCGCGGCCTCTCGTCAGGAAAGACCTGCGGTAGTCCCCTTCCAGACCGTAGATGCTTACCAGACCCGAATCGGTCTCTCCCAGAACCACGAGAATGCTGTCCGCAACAGCCACATCGGCTATTCCGGATATAAGCATACCTTCAGGGACCACAGTCCTGTATCCTTCATACAGGGTGCTCATCCTAATTATGCCTTCAGCCGGTTTCAACGGTATTTCTAAAGTAGAGCCTTCTTCTGAATGATGGCAGGATACAGCAACTGCAGCCACCAGAATAACCGAAATAAAATTGCGCAATCTCATAAGTTTCGTTTTTTAGTAGATTCGTAAAACTATTATCGCTTTATTCTAGAAGACGGTCATATCTAAGAAATGTGACAATTTGCGGCAGCATAATTTCGATCGATTGTAGTTTAGAGAGGATATCGGTACAGGACATCTGTTCCGTCATGTTCCCGTCCGAAGACGTAGAGTGACTTGCCGTCCCCGCTCAGGGACATGCTGGTGACAGAATGACCGATGGAGTATGACTCAATAAAGTTGCCGTCCCAGTCGAACTTGAGGATGTAGGTGTCGAAGTCATCATAGTTCCGGTCTGCCGTGGCCAGTTCTCCTATGTAGGTGAGATACACGTGGCGGCGGTTACAGCATGAAGCAGACCTGTATGCGTAGGGTATACCGTTGGAGTACATGACCATATTGCCTATGAGTGACAGCTCCGGCCTGTTGGACAGTTCCGGTCCGGTGACGGTTCTCAGAAGATTGAGGTCTGTGTCGTATACCTCTATAAGTGGTTCTGTTGCAGAATAATAGATAATTCTGTCGTTATCGTATGATATTATGAAATTTCCATTTGTGACATTGAACGTCTCATATTGATAGCTGCTTGTCTCCTTATAGTTGAAAGAGCTGTCCGTGAGAATAAATCTGTTCCCCTCGTTGTGGATACCGGACTGTTTGTCGTTGAAGCAGTAAGGATTGACAGCCAGCAGCTTTCCCCCGAATGGCCTGATGCGGGTGGACAGGACCGAATAGTCTTGGAATTCCGGCTTAAAATCTTCGCCTGTGGTGATTTTGCCTATGGGCAGGAGCACGATGCGGTCTCTCATGAAATCCTCGAGCATCAGAGTGTCGTTGAACATATCCGAGCGTCCCATCAGGATTTCCTCCGGTCCGTTTCCTTTTGTGAAGCGGTCCCATATAAGGGCTCCGCTGTTGAGATTGTATATTTCCACCAATTTCCTTTCGTCCTGCTCAGAGTTGTGTACGACTGCTATGGAGTCGTTTACGACGTAGAGATTTACTGTTGTTATCGGAAAGTCGAAGTTCATGGACTCGGCTGTCAGAGGTTTTGCGGAATCCAGGATGGACCGGTCGAGCACGATGTTCCCTGTGTTGTCTCTGCAGGACGGCAGAAATAACAGGGAGGCGGCAGTAAGCAGCAGTGATGCGAAGATTGATTTTTTCATGTCTGTAGGATGTTTGTTGTTTCCGGTACAAATCTAATATGCCGTGCCGCTGTGAACAAGGATAAAAAATTCACATCAAGTGAAGTGGTGTAGAAGGTGTAAATGATTGAAAAACAGTAAATATGATGGGCTGTGAGGGATGCTGCTGTGAGTCACACAGATTTGTACTGTTTTGAAATTCAGTTGCTTGACGGAGCAGGTGTGAAAATTTATTTGTCCTCTTCCGGCAGTTTCCGATAGGAGGACAGGCGTGCGTTGAGGTATTTGGTGAGGCTGGTGTCGAGGTTCATTTTTCGGGCCAGCCGGTATTTTTTGGTGCTGAGGTTGGTCTCGCTTATGTTGAGGATGGAGCAGACGATGCTGCTGGGATAGTCTATGCAGGTGAGCGTTATCAGATGGAAGTCCTCCTTTTTAAGTTTGGGGAATTCTGCCCGCAGTTCGTCAATGAATCCCGGGTACACTGAGTTCAGGAGGGATTCGGCGTTGCCGTATGAATTGGTCTTAGTGAGATAGTCCCGGGCAACTGTGACGGACTTGTCCATGAAATGCTGCGGATTGCTCTGGTGTATGTCGTACAGGTCTGCCAGCTTATGCATAGTCTCGTACGTCATGTTCTGGAATCTCATGAGGTCCGTTGTTTCGTGGTGTTTCTCCGGTTCCGATTTGATTGTGGGTATCGCTCCGGCCTGGTCTGCGATATGCTGCTTTTGTTGTTTCAGTGTCTTTTTGTAGCGGTAGGCGAGAGTTATCAACGCTGAGGCGGCGCATATCGAGAATATAATCAGAATCAATCTTCGGTCGTTTCCGGCCAGCCGTTCGTAGAACTTGTTCTTCCGGACTCCTACCGTCACCGAGATGTCCGAAGACTGAAAATCTCCGGAGGATTCCAAATTCAGCGTATAGGTTCCTGTGCCGTCGGTGCTTCCGAGAGTGTCCATGGCGGGATGGGGCAAGGATATTACC
>DWYD01000103.1 GCA_019118865.1 Candidatus Coprenecus merdipullorum
CAGAGCGGATGCTGCCCTACACCGGCGGCAAGCCGCAGCCCCGCTACGCGATTCTGGTGTACAATCTCCGCGGAGGCGCCGGCTTCGAGGTATGGGAGCCCCGCGGCAGGGAGCTGAACTACGTGGCCTTCGAGCCCGCCCTCGGAGACCTCGGCATCTACGCCTGCAAGATCAAGTCCCGCGACGTCAAGGCAGCATACGGACAGCTGAGCAAGGCCTCCGGCGCCCGTATCGTCACCCCCGTGACCAAGAACCCGGCCGGCGGAGAGCATTTCTTCCTCTACGACCCCTGGAACAATCTCTTCGAGGTCGAGTCCGACACCTACGTCTTCCTCGACGAGGACAAGAACCTCGGCGGCGGCAACGGAGCAGTGCTCGGAGTCACCGACATGGACCGCTCCGTGAAATTCTATTCCACCCTGATGGACTACGATAAGGTAGAGTACGATGTGACCGGTGTACAGGCTGACCTGGAGGGGGTTCCCGGCAGCCAGTATCCCCTGCGCCGCGTTCTCCTCTCCCGCAGCAAGCCCATTGAGGGTCCTCTGAGCGAGGTGATGGGCACCTCCCATATCGAACTGGTGCAGCGCATACCGGAAGGTTTCGACGTGCCAGCTCCCAGGAAGATATACGAGGGCCGCTACTGGGGTGACCCCGGATTCATCCATCTCTGCTTCGACATCCGCAACATGGAGGCCATCCGCGAGTGCGCCGAGTCCTTAGGGCATAGCTTTGTGTGCGACGGCGGCCGCGACTTCAAGATGGGCGAGGCCGACGGCCATTTCACCTACGTGGAGGACCCCGACGGCACGCTGATAGAGTTCGTGGAGACCTTCAAGGTCCCTATTCTCAAGAAGTGGGGCATCTACCTCCACCTAGAGCACCGCGACCCTCACAGGCAGCTGCCCCGCTATATGACCCGTGCCCTGCGTTTCCTCCGCTCGAAGTAAAAAATGCTTGACAGTTCAGGAAAAATACCTATATTTGCGGGCCTTTTCTCGAGAAGATAAGGAGGTTTTAAATTATTAATTCACTAATAACCTGTAAGTACAATGGCAGTTAAAATCCGTTTGGCACGCCACGGCAAGAAGAACCACGCTTTCTTCCACATTGTAGTAACCGACATCCGCTCACCCCGTGACGGACGTTACATCGAGCAGCTCGGCATCTACAACCCCAACACCAACCCCGCAACCATCAAGATCGACCACGAGAGAGCCCTCTACTGGCTCGGCACCGGTGCTCAGCCTTCTGACACCTGCCGCCGTATCCTCTCCTACGAGGGTATCCTCCTGAGGAAGCATCTCAACGGCGGTGTTGCAAAGGGCGCTATCTCCCAGGAAGTAGCCGACCAGAGATGGAACGCATGGAAAGCCGAGAGAGACGCCAAGGTAGAGTCCAAGAAGCAGAATCTCAAGAAGACTGACAATGAGACCCGCCGCGAGCTCCTCAACGCCGAGGCTAAGGTAAATCAGGAGAGAGCTGAGGCCATCAGCAAGCGCAAAGCCGAAGAGGCCGCAGCAAAGGCAGAGGCAGAAGCCAAGGCAAAAGCCGAGGCTGAGGCAGCCGCAGCAGCAGAGGCAGCTGAGACCGCAGAGGCCGCTCCCGCAGCAGAGTAGTCAGATGCAGCCCGCGGAAGACACATTGCTGCCCGTCGGAAGGATCATCAAGTCCTACGGCACAGAGGGAGAGGTGATGGCCGCCTTCCAGGAGGGCATCGCGGACTTACTCAAGAGAGATGAACCGGTATGGCTGTTCTACGACGGCCTGCCGGTTCCTTTTTATATCACTTCACTCCAGCCCAAGGGTCCGCGCAAGGCCGTCATCCGCCTGGAGGACATCGACACCCTCGCCGACGCGGAGGAGGCCGCCGGCAAGGAAATCTGCATCGATCCTGCCGGTTATCCGGAACTTTCAGACACTGATGCACATACCATCACCGAAGACGGCCTAACACTCGAGGACCTCATCGGATTCAGCCTCCTCGACCAGGAAGGCAGCACCGCCGGCACCATAGCGGACATCCTGGACTTCTCCGGCAACATCTGCCTCGAGCTCTCCGGCTCCGGCGCCCTCGTCCCCTTCCACGACGACCTCCTCATAGACCTTGATCCGGAAGCCGGAACAGTCACTCTCCACATTGACGAAAGCCTCCTGCAATAATTCAACTGTGCAAGAAAGTCACTCTCGGACTCCATAAAATCATAAAAAATAAAATGATTATCCGCAAACTTACCCCTTACGCTTCATTGCATTGACAGGTATCCTTTAATTATTTTTTCAACGAATTTATATCGTGGTGCATCCCGTTTTTCAACCACCTGAAAATCAGTGGTCTGCAAAAGTAGTTGCACATTTGCTAGCTTTAAAAGAGGGCAAATGTGCAGCATGTCTCATAACAACCTGATCTTCAAGGTGGTTTTCTCCTCTGCGCACGCCGAAGTAAATTCGGTGGAAATATGAGGTCGCCTTGACTTTCACAGGGGCACTTTTGCGGATAACCATTTAGAAGCTGTTTAAATTTTATTCAAAAATAATTTTATGGCGGCGATATGCATCATGGCTTCGTGCGTGGCAGCCCTGTATTCATAGTCAATGGTCAGCCTCCTGAAGTTCTCAAGCCATGAGAAAGTGCGCTCAACAATCCATCTTTTCGGCAAGGGGACAAATGTGTCCTTCCGTTTGTCAGACCTGAGTACGATATCC
>DWYD01000104.1 GCA_019118865.1 Candidatus Coprenecus merdipullorum
CCCTGTTTTGCAAAACATTGACATTCAGAACAATGCAAATCAAGCATGATCTTTCCGCCCCCTCACTACATCCCGAAAAGAGCACTGCATTTTCGTAACTATCTGATCACTGAGTGTTTGCAAAAACACCCTGCTGCACTGCTTACCATTGCCAGAGGGTGTGGGCAAGATTGCAGAACAGGGATACTCCCGACCATCTCTGGACGCACGGGTTGGTCATAGGACGCGGGCGAGATTGCGGAACAGCGCGTCGGGAATGTCGGCCGAGGCGGTGCGGAAACCGGCATTGCCGTTGACCTCGCAGACCTTGAAGCCGCCGGTATATGCCGACACGCATGAAGGGCCTTCAGAATGAGAGACGGCAGAGCAATCGGCAAGGGCACCGGCATCACCGTCGAACAGCAGGTCCACCCCCGCAAAGAAGAGCCCGCAGGCACGGGCAGCGGCCACAGCGAGAGAGGCAGCGGCAGGAGGCAGCGGAATCTGACGGAAGGAGCCCCCGGCGGCGAAATTGGACTTGAAACTCGAGGGATTGTACCGCAGCACATGGCCGGCGACCTCATTCCCCGTCACCCACACCCGGATGTCCCGTCCGCTGCTCGTGGCCACAAACTCCTGCAGCACAGGCTCGCAGCCGCGGCGTACCTCCTCCAGCGTCTCCCCGAACTCGCTGATTCCCCGGGACAATACCTCCAGGCGCAGAACCTCCTCCCGCCGGCACGCCTCCAGCGCGGAACGGTATTCCAGGGCATCACGGACGAGGAAGACATTCTCCCCCTTCGACCCGAAATTGAGCTTGAGGATAAATGGAAATGCTTCCCCGCTCCTGGCCTTCTCAGGGGACAATGCCTCCGGCACCGGCACCCCGGCAGCGGCCAGGACCTCCCCACAGCGGAGCTTGTCCCGGCAGAGGATCATCGCCTCGGGGGCATTCAGCACCGGTACACCCTGAGCCACGTACCACCGCGACAGGGCGATATTGTACCCCCGCATCAGGACAAAGTCCGGCTTCCAGGCCGGAGCGCCCGCGGGAGCCTCAGCCGCCGGAGCGTCGTAGAACAGCACCTCGACCGACATCCCGTGGCGGGCGGCCGCCTCCCGGAACCAGCCGAAAGCATTGTTCCCCCGGGGAGTCGTCGAGGGGTATATCAGCAGACCTCTTTTTTCCATGACGCGAAAATATGGAAAATAATCACTAAATTTGGCGAATAACAAGAAAACTGCCATGAAACGTCTGCTCACACCCGCATTTCTGATGACAGTCCTGCTCCTGACCGGCTGCGGCGGCACGGACAGATACCGGGAGCCCGAATTCCCCACAGAGCGGAGCGCCCGCTTCGAGCTCATCGGAGAGCCGCTGACCCTGCGGGATGCCGGGGACATCTACGTCTACGGTCCTTACCTGCTGGTCTGCGGACACGACACCCTGAACGGCAACACGTTCCACATATTCGACAAGACCGGCGGAGAGAAAGTGACCGGCTCCATCCAGTTCGGCAAGGCCCCGGGCCGGAATTACTACGGATACGCCATGACCACCCTTATGGACGGCTGGATGCGGTATATCGACGGTCTGCTGGAGACTGAGCTGGTCTTCAGCGTAAACGACATGCTGGACGAGGAGACTCCTACCGTCAGCCAGAGTCCGGTCCTGCTGCCCGGAAGCAATCTCAGGACCTGGGACCTCGGAGACCGGTACCTGTACCACAACAACAGCTACACCGACTCCCTCTCCGGGACATCCCGGCTGGAGCTGTACGACAAGGCTCAGGGCAGAATCACCGCCGCCTGCGACATTCACCCCATAGAGAATCCGTACCTGGGAGAATGCGTCTACCGCTCCTCCCGCGGCGACATCTCGCCCGACGGCAGCCGGGCAGTCTTCGGGACATGGAGGGGAGCCATCATAGAGACTTACGACATCGGGGACACGCTCAGGCTCAGGAGCCTCAACTACTACATCGAGCCGCTCGTGAAGATCCTGCTGCGCCACAGCCGCAACCATCACTACGAACACACGGACCGGTCCAGGCTCGGCTTTCAGGACATCTACGCCGGGAATGAGAGAATCTACACCGCATACGACGGCATCAACATAGTCAAATTCGTGCCCGAGGACCATCCGCTCTTCACCCGCATTGCCGTCTTCGACTGGGACGGACGGCCTTTAGAGCTGATCAAGACCGGCCTGAGCATCAACAGGCTGTGCTGCGACGAGGCAGAAGGCACCGTCTACGCCATAGTCACGGACACCGACGGCAGACTCCGCCTCGGACGACTATAGAAAATATTCACTTAAAAAGCTCCTACGAACATGAAACGTCTGCTCACACCCGCACTTCTGGTAACATCACTGCTCCTGACCGGCTGCGGCCGGAACAACATCAGATACGAGCCGCCCGTATTTCCTGTCGAAAGGGAGGCCTGTTTCGAGATACTCGGTGACGGGCTGCTCTTCAATACCGCTCAGGATCTTTACGTATTCAAGGACTGGCTGGTGCTGCCTGCACTCGACATGCAGACCCGGAAAACGCTGCATATCTACGACAAGCACACAGGTGCTCCGGTTGCCGGTGCCATCCGGAAAGGACGCGGACCGGGCGAGACCATCCAAGGGGACAGGGCACCGTCCCTGCGGAACGACACTCTGTACTACTACGACCTGACGCAGAACCTCATGCAGTGCTTCCCGGTGGACTCGCTCACTCACAGCAGCTATCCCGTCCGGCAGATAAAAATGGAGGGGACCGGCAGGACAAACCGGTGCATCTACATCGGAGACGGCATCCTGCTCAACAAGACATCCAAGGCCGGGTTCACCGCCCCGTTGGACAATGAGCTCCCGATAGTGCTGCTGCTCCAGACCCTTGACGGAAACGTTCTGTCCCGGCACACTCTCCTGGAAATACCGGACAAAACCGGACGCATGAATGAATACCTGTACTGGAATTCCGTCATGGACCTCTCGCCCGACGGCAGCCGGTGTGTCATAGGCACGTTCTACGGAGCCGTCCTGCAGATATTTTCCATAGATGATGACCGGCTGGAACCCACAGGCATCCGGTACTTCGTGAAGCCGGACATCGAGGCGCTGGAGTACACCTATGATTTCAACGAGAACACCATCGCAGGATTCGCCGACATCTGCTGCACCGACGACAGGATCTACACCGCCTACGACGGACACACTCCCGTACAGAAATACTACGACGACTATACGCCTGACATGGGACTGATCTTCTCAGACATCGCTGTGTTCGACCGGGAGGGCCGTCCTTTGGAACTCATACGGACAGACATGACAATCATGAAGCTGTGCTATGACGGAACCGAGAACACCGTCTACGCCCTGACTGAGGACACTGAAGGCACACTGCACTTCGGACGGCTGAGGATGTAGGGCCGGCAGGGCTGTTGCATATTCCGGAGCCTTTTCCTATTTTTGCCGCCCAAAACACAAAACCGATTCATCAACTCAGCTACAACACACTACAGTCATGCACCTCAAGGCCACCATCCTCACCCTGATCCTGACCGCCGCTGCATGCATCAGCTCCTCTGCGGCTACCGACACCCTCAGCACCGTAACAGATGACCGGAAGGACAGCAAGCTCGTCCGTTTCCTTTCGGAAAAAGTAAGTGTAAGCGGCTATGCCCAAGTCGGATACCAGTACGACACCTACGACATGGCACATGACGGGGCCTTCAACAAGTTCAATCTGTACAGGGCAATGATCATCGCCGACATCAGGCCCGTCAGGCATCTGGACCTCTACTTCATGGCCGACGTGTCCAAATTCAAGCTGCATGAGCTCTTCGTCAGATACCGCCCGGTGGATGCGTTCTACATCCGCCTCGGGCAGTACAAGACCCCCTTCACGATCGAGAGCAATATGTCTCCCTCAGTCCTGGAAATAATAAAGGGCGCCCAGGCAGTCCAGTATCTCGCGGGTATCGACGGCTCGGACGTATGCTTCGGGGCGGGAGCCGGCAGGGATCTGGGACTGGAAGTGGGAGGCGCATTTCTGAAAATAGGCAAGGACAACCGCAATCTGATAGAATACAGGGTCGGCGTCTTCAGCGGCGAGCCGTCCAATACGGCCGAGACCAACAACCGGAAGGACGTAGTGGCAAGCCTCGCCCTCAGGCCGGTCAGCTTCCTCAAGGTGCACGGCTCCGTCTACTTCGGAGAGGGCACCGCAAAGGCGGACAGCCCCTACGGGACATTCAAGGCCGGGGATACATACCGCAGGGACCGGTGGAGCGCAGGTCTGGAGATGGAGGCAGGACCGATGTATCTCAGGAGCGAATATATGGAAGGTCTCGACGCATCCGTCCGGAGCCGGGGCGCCTACGCCACCCTCGTGGGCTCCGCCACTCATTTTCTCGACATCGTGGCATCGGTGGATTATCTGGACCGGAATATCGCCCTGAGCGACTGGCAGTGCAGCTACATCTTCGGACTGCAGTGGAACTTCTACCGCAAATGCCGCCTCCAGGCGCAGTACGTCTACCAGCAGCGCTCCCGTAACAGTCAGGGGGTCTTCAGCGGCATCCCCTCCTCGCATATGATCATCACTCAGCTCCAGGTCGGTTTCTAAATAAATTCTTTCCAAAGCCCACTCATATCAATCACTTTATGCATAGTGATAAAAACAACGAAAATATCAGAATTTCACAGAGAATCCTACAATAAATTCCCTGCCTCTCAATCCAACACTGTTGTGCACGGTACTTATGGCACTTATATAAGTGCGGCGATACTCTTTTATATTTATCAGATTGGTACATTCCGCGAAAATACGGAACTTCCCGAAACGGTACTGGAGCATAACATCCAGAAATGGAAGAGAGACATCATCATAGCCGACTTGCCGCTGAAACACATGAGAGAACTCCGCAGTCAGCGAGAAACCTTTAAAAGGAGTAAGACTCGCCCGAAGCGTATTGGTCAGGTTGAATATCGGAGCTGAAGCCGCTACCGTCTGCAATTGTGATGAATAAAACAAAGCGTCGTAGCTTAATTCAAATATACTGCGTGGAGTCCATCCCAGCCCTAAAGAAGCAGACCAGATATCATACACGTATTCGTACAGTACCTGCTGCAGATATGCCTCGGACCACTGACGATTATAACCGGCTGAAAGCTCTGAAGACAACTCGCCCATACCGAAGTTCTTACGAAGATTAAGCCGGGCACCGGCAGAAGTCTGCTGCTGAGGTGACTTGATATAGCGGTAAAAAACATCCTCCCCTGAATACTCGTAAGAAGTGTTGAGGTTGGTCCGGTAATCCGACCAATAACCGTTGAGCGAAACAGAAAACAGGCTCAGAAGATCCTTGTAACTCAGAGACAGAGAGTAGTACTGCCGGAAAGTCCGCTCCATCGCCTCCGATGCCTGCATGGACCTGTATGAATAGAGTATGTTATTGTATGCTAAATCTTGTATATCCCCGGCTCCATTTCCGACAGAAGCATTTGCCGAAAGAGTAAAAGGAATGCTGAACGTATATTCCCATCTTAGGTTCGGACTGACCAGCGGATAAAAACGGGCTTTCCCAGAAAAGATGTCAGTCCTGAGCCGAACGGGGAGATCAAGACTCATCTCCATGCCTTTCAGTTCCCAGTCCAGTCTCCCCTGCACGTATGGGGAAAGGCTCAAAAGCGAAACATCATTGACACTCAAGCTGTCCAGAGATGTGAAAAGACTACTGTATCTGATATCCAGCCCCGCCTTCACCATCAGTTCCAGTCCTTTCCAGACCGGTTTTGTGAAAGAGAACGCATTATCGGCGATGAACTCTTCCATCCGAATATCCTGCACGGCCCTGATTGTCCCCACAATGGATATGATAGAATCCGAAGACACCTCCATGCTCTGATTCCTGCGACGGTACGACATCCCGCTCTCGAATGTTAATGGAATCGCCCCTGCATGAAACACCGCCTTCAGGTTATTGGATATGTTGAATTTAGGAAGGGAATAATCCTGTCCGTATACATTGCCGCGGTTGACAAGATCAGCCCAGGCCTTGTCAAGATCAGCCTCTATCTGCAACTTCTCCTCTACATATGACTTATCGGAATTGAGGGTATAATTGAAGTCTCCATTAATATGAAGCCTGTCGTTTCTCCTACGGTCGGTATCTGTTATCGTAAGTTCCGACTGGTCCGGCATAGTGACGGTACTGAAAGATGACTGCGAATACTCTCTGCGTTCTCCAGAGACGGACAGGCTGTACTTCAAGTCACTGACAGGTGTTAGTTTCCACAACTGGTTCACCGACAGCGCACTTGAATGATTGTCAAAATAATAACGCTCAGGCACCGGCAACACCGGGCCTCTGACACTGAACAGGTCAGGAATTCCCTCACCAAACTCATTCATCAGATACACGCCATACCCCAGGTTCTGGCTCGCCAACTCCCGGGTTATATTGTTCCCTGAATTATTGGACTTCAACATGATTATGGACTGATTGGTCCTATTGAAAGCCATCGCGTCAGCCGAAGCCCTGTATATAAAAGGGGTACCTCCTGCAGCTGCTTCCACGCTGAAAAGCCATCTGGACTTAGCACTGTTCTTAAGACGGATGTTTACCGCGACAGCATTCAGCTTCTCTATACCGCGAAGCATCGCTACCGGCTGATGACGGTGGAGTACCTCTATGGAGGATATGTCCTCCGGTCTCAGATTATTGACCGCTATCCCGTAACGGCTTCCCAGCATATCCATATCCTCAATGTAGAAGCGACTGATATTCTTCCCGTCCACACTTACAGTGCCGGTATTTCCGACACTGACTCCCGGAAGACGAGCCAGCACCTGAGATAAGGAATTGTCCGACTGCTGCGTGAAATAAGCCGCATCGAAAGACACCGTATCTCCGCTGACAGTCATAGGCTCAGGCTGCACCGTTACCTCCCTGAGCGAAAAATGCTGCTGTTGAAGATATACATGAAGTTCACGCCCGAACTCGGGAGAAGTGAGGGACAGAGGCTTGTAGCCCAACAGAATGAAGTTAAGGCTGTCGAGCATTGTGGGACTGTCCACGACAAAACGGCCATCCGCATCCGTGACCTCATAACAGACGGTCTTTCCCGCAGAGAAACAAGTCACATACACTCCGGTAACCGGAGACTTGTCCGCAGAATCCAGAACGACACCACTGTACCGGAAGGTCTGCGCGACGGACTCCATAGTCCATAGACTCAGAAAAAGCAGAATAAAAAAACTGACAGAGCGGCAGACATTCCTCATAAAACAGCTATTTGACTATCGCCATCGGAATGTACGGACGTCTCTCCTGTTTACTTTCTGACTGGAATGTGACACCAAGCATCAGCTCCATCATCATACGGACATTCTCAACTTCTAACTGCTCAAACCTGAGTATTCTGGAGAAAGATGCCCTCCTGTACTCCGAGACATCCAAATCCACCCGCCTGCTGTCATCGGGAACTATATTTTCGAAGCCTATAGCCTTGAATATAAAGTACCGGTCCTGATCTTCAGCCTGCAGCACAGTGCCCGGCAGTCCCCACAACAGCCACGGACCGTCCGGCACAGGAATCTCAGGACAGTACCATGCTGTCCATGTCCTGCCCAGATACCTGGTCACAGCCTTCCGGCACAGATACCCCTCTACAGAGAGGGTATCTTCCGAGAGTTGCCATAGCGGAGCGTCTATCTCATCGTCCGCCACATAGCCGACTCCACTGAACTCATTCATATAACAGATGCTGCGACCGTTCCTGTCCTTGTACACCTTCATTTCGTTCCCAGAGGGAATTCCGGCCAATGCCTCGGAATATGCTCTTGAGGTCGGATCAATGCCTTTTTCTCGCAAACTTTTCGTGACCGAATCACGCTGCAGCTCATAAACCGATCTGAACAGTGAGTTCTCCGCACCGACAAGCAGACTGAACCTATCCTGATAATAACCCTCCACAGTCGGATCACGCTTATAGAACCAATCATAGACTATCTCCATGACTGGTTCACACTGAATCTTCTGCGCACCGGCATAAGGCAGCACCATACACATTATAAAAACTAACAGAAATATCTTTTTCATTTCCATTACTAAAAATTTAGCAGTGCTTTTTAAAATTAAAAACTCACTGCTATAAAATCTCTCATTAATTTATATTACTACGCATATTTTATATCTTTTATCGCCTCTGCACACTCTTCTAGAAGATTTGATGCAATAACAGCCTTTGCTTCTTCACTTAAAGGGAATGTAGAATAAACCTTTTCCTCACCACAAGGTGTTTTAAAAACATACTCGTACAACTTTACGGGTTCGGGAGGGTTATCCATGTTACTACAGAGCGTTTCATAAATAGATACGAGTGAAAAATGAAAAAGTTTCATTTTTCACTCACAAAATCACTCAAAAGGCTATTTCAGCAGATGCTCGTCGATAATCTGCTTGAGCTGAGCTTTTGACGGAGCACCCGGGCTCATCGACGGCTCCCCGTCGGCGGGGATGAAGAGCAAGGTGGGCACCGAGCGGACTCCGAAGGCTCCGGCGAGCTCACGCTCCTGATCCACGTCCACCTTGTAGATTACGAGCCTGTCGCCGTACTCCCTGGCCAGTTCCTCGAGCACGGGACTCAGGGCCTTGCAGGGACCGCACCAGGTGGCGAAGAAGTCCACGATGGCGGGCTTGGTTCCCTCGTATTTCCAGGCCTGGGAATTGGCCTCGTAGTTCCACACTTTCTGCAGAAATTCAGCTTTGGTCAGATGTATTGTTCCTGTTTCCATTTTTTCCTCGTTTTTTCCGGACTCCCTCTCCTGTCCGTATGCCGTCAGAGGCAGGGCGGACAGAAG
>DWYD01000013.1 GCA_019118865.1 Candidatus Coprenecus merdipullorum
GCCATCCGCTTCACCACCCTCGAGGCCCTCTGCCGCGCCCTCGACTGCCAGCCCGGCGACATCCTCGAATACCGCGCGGACAGCCATTAACGGCAGTAACCGTACCGCACCAAGTCGCTGCGGTCCCGGACCTGATGGACATAGCCGTCGGAGAGCAGAAGGACTTCGTCGGAGACTTCGAGGAGGGCGTTGTAGTTGTGGTCGGAGAGGATGATGCCTTTGAAGAACTTCTGGCGGCGGATGAGGTCCTGTATCCGTTCCACCGCCACCGGGGCAAGGGAGGAAAACGGCTCGTCGAGGATGCAGAACGGAGACGGGGAGCACAGCACCAGCCATATCCCGGCGATGCGCACTTCTCCCGAGGACAGTTCCCGCACCTGGGCATCATGATATTGTGCGAATTGGGGGAATGCCTCGGTGAGTTCTCCGTAGTCCATCGCGTAATATTCGAATATCCGGCGCAGGGTCATCTTCGGCGGCAGGAAGTTGCCTTGAGGCAGGTACTTGAGACAGCGGGCCACTGAGCTGTTCCGGAAGAGGCCTCCGGTCACGGACCACGGCAGCCATGAACCGCAGCCGCCGTGCCAGGCATTTGAGACGGCTTCATCGTCCACCCGCACAAAGCAGTTCTGAGCCCTAAGCTGCCCCATCACCGCACGGAACATCGAGGACTTGCCGCTTCCGTTGCGGCCCAGCAGCCCCGTGACCATGCCGGTCTGAGACCGCAGCCATGCTCCGTTCAGGACATTCTGCCGTCCGAAAGAGAGGGTTATGCTGTCGGCGAGCAGCGTATGCACTTTATATGTCTCAGTACTACAGGGCATTTTTAATCAAGATTATAACGGTCAGTCCCACGGCATATACCGCAAGGTCTAGAATCACTGCCGCAGCCATCATCCAGCGCGGATAAAGCCCGAGATTGATATAGAAAAACTCCCGGTCGCCCCGGCCGCGGTCCAACATCTTCAGCAGCAACAGTATCCCGGTCAGGAACAGCTTCATCAGTGACAGCATCCCGGCCATGGCTGCAAGTCCGGCCCTATCCGCGTCCATCGCTGCCAGAGCAATGAACGCAGACAAACTGCATATCCCCGACACCATCAGGAAATTTCTGGCGTACCTCGCCGTCAGACTCGCTCTCCGCTTAATGCTCAACCCCGGCTGCATTGAATTCATCTTTCAGAAAATCGAAGACATATACTGGACTCTGATAATATAGACCGGTATCCGGGTCCTCTATATTTGAGCCATGATACAGTATCATACGAGCGGACCTCCATTCCGCCGACATATTTTCTGCATATCCTCTACTGCATCATCTATAGAGAACGTATGCTCAATATCGTAGTAATCGTATATCAGTTCCAACCCTTTATATTGAGACAGATAGCTGTATGCAAAAGCATTGCTTATGGAGAACCTCTCTGCGAAAGCTCCTATACACGCTATATAAAATGCGATCCTATTCTTCTCCTCTCTGCTCATAATTAAAGGGATTTGCTACAAATTTAATATATTTTGCCGACACTCCGTTCAATCCAGCTGAAAAAGCTCATTGACAGTCTTCCCGAAATAAGCCGAAAGTTTCAGCGCCAGCTCGGTGGAGGGAATGAACTTTCCGTTCTCGATGGCGTAAATGGTCTGGCGGGAGACTCCGACGGCCTCGGCCAGCTGCTGCTGCGATATGCGCAGGACGGCCCTCTCGACGCGGATGTTATTCTTCATGGCGGCTCCTCCATCTATAGACCCACAGACTCGCTTTGAAAATAACGATGTAAAGGAAGAACATCGGGATGATTGACAGATAATTATCCACCATGCTGAACTTCCACCACAGATCGTCACCTATCTGCGAAGGCAAATACATCTGGCCTACATTGCTAACGCAGAACCAGATTATGGACAGCACAAATGCCACAATGCAAATATTTTTTATAAAAAAACAAATACATGAAGTACTGGACGAGAGAATCACTTCCGCACGGGGTACACGCTGAAACGGGATATGCAGGGGACGGCGCGGCTGCTGTCGACTACGAGACGGACGGCCATGGCGGTCACCGGACGGTCGAAAACGGCGATATGCTTGTGTCCTACAGATGTTCCGGTGTAAACTGTCTGCCACTGGCCGTCAGGCATCCTGGCCTCCACGCGGAAAGACCGGATGCGCTCACCCTGAGCGATATCTTCCTGGATGACACAGCGGTCCACTGACACTGCTCCAGACGCAGCGGAAGACTGCCGGTCTCCAGCGGATTGCTGCGGAAATTCCAGCAGGAGGGTTCCGCCACGGCCGGAAGCCGAAGCGACAGGTGTCCCATACCTGCGCTGTATCTCCTCACCCCACTCCTCTAACCGGCGGACATCCCCTTCCGGCAGCAGGCCGTCAGGATCCGGAGTCAGCCCGACGATGAGGGTGGCATTGCGTCCCACTGACTTCTCGTACATGGACATCAGAGCATCGAGAGAGTAGACCACGTCCTCGTCTCCCGGCTCCCAGAACCACTCGTGCCGGCCTCCGGCTCCGCGCAGAGGGGTGTCCGCCATAGCCGGCACCCAGTACTGACCGTCGGGATCTCCGTGAGCAAGCAGACGGTTGTGCTCGGAGACCGACTCGTTGTTGCGGTTGTGGCTGTAGGGATAAGGGAACGTGGACCAGCACGGGTAGCCGACGGTTCCGGTCTCGGAGCCGCCCCAACGAAGGTCGGCCCGGTCCACATTGTGATAGAAGAGGCAGTCGGGCTGAAGGCTGTCGACTATAGGCTCCACATCCGGCCCCATGCCTCTCGGGTCGTCGGCTCCGCCGTCAAACCAGATCATGAACAGGTCTCCGTACCGGGAACACAGTTCCTCAACCATCCGTTCGCAGTACCTCCTGTACCACTCCTGCCGGTTGCGGGCAAAGTCTCCGTCTCCCTCGGCTACGAAATTGTGTATCCCTAAAAGCGAGTTCCATCGGATACCGACATACAGCCCCGGCTGCAGTCCGTACTTGCGGCACGAGGCCACGAAGTCCGCCACTATGTCTCCCTTGCCGTCCCTCCAGCGTACCGCCTTCAGGCAGTAAGGGTTCACGTCGCTCTGCCACAGACCGAAACCGGTCTCGTGAGTAGCCGTAAGTATGGCAAAACGGGCTCCGGCAGCCTTGGCCGCACGTATCCACTGGTCGGTGTCGAGATGCTCCGGAGCGAAGATGTTGTAGTCCTCGACCGGAGTGATACGGTTGCTTCCCTGACCGTAGGCCTGACCGTCGAACACGTGCAGGTCATAATGGAACACCACGCCTAATTCAGCCTCGTGCCACTTGAGCTGCCTCTCCGCCGGAACCGGGATGCAGGCAGTATCTTTCACGCTGGCAGAAGACAACAAACTTACTGTCAGCAATAATGCGATACAGGACCATTTCCGGACATTCATGAGTTCTGTAAATTTATTTCCCATAAGAAATGAATTCGCTTAAAATCAATATTTATGAACTATAAGTCGCACCGCAGGATACGCTCTGCAGCACGGATGCCGTCGATGGCGGAGGAGACTATGCCGCCGGAGTAGCCGGCTCCCTCTCCGCATGGATAAAGGTTCTGTAGGTCAATGTGCTGGAGGGTTTGAGGATCACGGGGAAGGCGCACGGGCGAGGAGGTGCGGGACTCCACTGCAAGGAGCAGGGCCTCGGAGGTATAGTAGCCCCTGAGCTTTCGGTCAAATGCCGGGAAGACCTTGCGCAGGCGGTCGGCGACGAAGTCCGGCAGAACCTCATTGAGGTCCGCGGCAAATGCTCCGGGAGCGTAGGAGGTCCGGGGCAGGGCCGAGACGACCGACTTGCCTCTGCGGCTTTTGACAAAATCGGTCATGCGCTGAGCCGGAGCGCGGAATGAGGCCGAGACTTCGTAGCAGCGGCGTTCCACCTCCTCCCGGAAATCCAGCATTGCCTCCGGGCCACCGGGAACATCTTCCGGCTCGACGGAAGTGACGATGCCGGCATTGGCCCAGCGGGAATTGCGCTGGGAGTTGGACATGCCGTTGGTGACCACCGTCCCGGGCTCGGTGGACGAGGGGACGAGGATACCGCCCGGGCACATGCAGAAGGAGAATACTCCCCTGCCGTCCACCTGCTCTACGAGGGAGTATTCG
>DWYD01000105.1 GCA_019118865.1 Candidatus Coprenecus merdipullorum
CGGCCTGGGGGAAAAGCAGCTCGCGGTAGGCGTCTATAGCTTCCTGGAGGATGAGTGCCGTACCGCCGGAGTCGACCATGACGGGGTCGATGACCTTGGGCACCTCCGGGTACTCGCGCAGCAGGCCGGCCACGGCCTCCACTATCTGTTTCTCGTAGAGCATGCCGGTCTTGATGCAGTCGGCGCCCACGTCGTCGAGGAAGTCCCGGCTCTGGCTGAGGATGATATCCACGGGCATGGTCCGGATGCCCTTGACCTTGGTGGTGTTCATGTCCACGAGGAGGGTGGTGGCTCCGGCCGCGAATCCGCCGCATGCGGAGACGGCCTTGATATCTGCCTGGATGCCGCAGCAGCCGAGGGGTTCGCTGCCGGCGATCATGAAGACTTTTGCGAAATCCTTTTTATTTTCCATTTCTGTACTTGCTGAAAAATTGTGTGGGGGTTAGTGTTGTGGTAGCTATGCGATGACTCCGAAGTGCCTGAGCGCGTTCGCCACTCCTCCGGCGTCTATGTCGTCTGTGATGTAGGAGGCTGAGTTTTTGACTGTTATCCCGGCATTGCCCATGGCCACTCCTGTGCCCGCGCAGCGCAGGATAGGGATGTCATTGCCTCCGTCCCCGAACGCCATGCATTCCGCTGTGCCGATGCCCTCGTGCGCGGCGATGATCTCCATGCCCCGGCCCTTGTCGGCCTCGGAGGAGATGACATCGGAAAAATACTCGCACCAGCGGGCGGACTCGGCGTGCCGCAGCAGGGGTACGACGGCGGCTTCCTGAGCCTCGTCGAAGAAGGGGGTGAGCTGATATACGGGACGGGAGAGCATTTCCTCAGTGGTGGTGCGGGTGTCTATGCCCTTGATGGCCAGCATGCCTCCGAATACCTGATCCACGATCGGGCGGTGGTTGTGCACTATGGCCCGGTCCTCTCCCACGATCAGGGAGGGAACGCCCCAGCGGTCGGCGGCTCCGAGGATGGTCCTCACGTCCTCCGGATCGATGGGGGTACGGGATATCGTCTGTCCGCCTACGGTGCATATCGCGCCGTTGACAGTGATGTAGCCGTCGATGAGGTGCAGGATGGGGTCGAGGTTGTTGATCAGCGGGGCAGGCCGTCCGGTGGAAATGAATATCCTCACACCGGCCTCATGCGCCGCGGTCAGTGCCCCGACAGTGGATGCCGGCACCGAATGGGTCCTGAAGCTGACCAGTGTCCCGTCTATGTCGAAAAACAGAGCTTTTATCATAAAACGTTCTAATGGCCCGCAAATATAGCGAATAAAAGGCGAAAAGGTACCCCGCTACTTGTCGATGACGGGGATGTCGTCCTTGGAATATTCGTCGAGGCGTTTCTCCCACAGCCAGTAGCGGGTCTCGCGGACGAGGACGCCGGAGAGCAGTAGCAGGGAGATGAGGTTAGGGATGGCCATCAGGGCGTTCATCATGTCGGCTAAGTTCCACACTATCGAGAGGTTGGCAACGGCTCCGATGAAGATGCCTGCGATGAATAGTATCCGGTAGACGATGGTGGCCCTGCGTCCGCCGAGGTACTCGATGCAGCGCTCGCCGTAGTACGACCAGCCGAGGATGGTGGAGAATGCGAAGGTCACGATGCCTACGCTCAGGATAATCGGGCCGACTACCGGTATGACGCCGAAGGCCTGGGAGGTCAGGGTCTCGCTGGCGGAGTCTATGCCGTTGGGGGCTATCACGCAGCTTACCAGGACGAGGCCTGTCATGGCGCAGACTACGACGGTGTCCCAGAAGGTGCCGGTCGAGGAGACGAGGGCCTGGCGGACGGGGTTGCGGGTCTGGGCGGCTGCGGCGGCGATGGGGGCCGAGCCGAGGCCGGACTCATTGGAGAACAGTCCGCGGGCGATACCGAAGCGGCAGGCGGTCATGATGGTCGAGCCGACGAATCCGCCGCCGGCGGCCTGGGGCGAGAAGGCGGAGGTGACGATGACGCGGATGGTCTCGCCGAGGTATTCGAAGTTGATGCAAAGGATCACTATGCAGCCGATGATGTAGAACAGGGCCATGAAGGGCACGAGCCAGGTGCAGACCTTGGATATGCCCTTGATGCCGAAGAGCACCACCAGGGCGGTGAGGATGGTGATGACTATGCCGCTGGCTACGGGAGGGATGTGCAGGTTCTCGTCCAGGAGCATGGAGATGGCGTTGGACTGCACCATGTTGCCGATGCCGAAGGAGGCCACTACGGCGAAGATGGCGAAGAGCACTCCCAGCCACTTGGCCTTGAGCCCGCGCTCGAGGGCGTACATCGGGCCGCCGAGGATGTGCCCGTCCTTTTTGATCTTCACTCTGTATTTTACTGCCAGCAGGGCCTCGGAATATTTCGTGGCCATACCGAATACGCCTGTGAGCCAGCACCAGAGCACGGCTCCGGGACCTCCAAGGGTGATGGCCGTGGCCACTCCCACGATGTTGCCAGTGCCGATGGTGGCGGCCAGGGCAGTGGCCAGGGCACCGAACTGGCTTACGTCTCCGTGCTCGGTCTTGTCCTTGGTGACTGAGAGCCTGATGGCCTTGAATATTTTGAGCTGAGGGAATCTGAGTCTGACAGTCAGATAGATGTGAGTGCCGAGAAGCAGGATGATGAGGGGCCATCCCCAGAGAAACGAGGCGATGGAGGCGATGATGTCGGACAGGGTCTGCATAGGTAGAACTGTCTGGTTTGTGATCTGCTTGGGGCTCGAACCCAAGACCCCAACATTAAAAGTGTTGTGCTCTACCAACTGAGCTAGCAGATCAAAGTGTTTGTTCCGTAGTATTGAAACGGGCGGCAAAAGTAGTCAAAAAGATTTAAAATAGCAAAATATTTCTGGACTTTTGGATAATTTTGCAGCATGAGAATTTTCGAGGAAGAGATATACAGCTTTCTTTCCGCGTCCGGCGGCTCTGTGGAACGGCGCTGCATTTCGGCTCCCGGACCGTCGGTATTTGTGTATAGGAATGAATCAGGCTGTGTCCTCGGGATAGTGACTGTTCCGCTGATGTTTTTTGCTGAGGGAGGGACGGTGGAGAGTCTGCTTGCGCTAAAGGAGGAACTGTGGATGGAGGGTGTGCGGGACAGGTTGCTGCTGTACGAGGACAGGTGGGTCGGTTCCGGTCCTTTAGTCCGTTCGATGCTCCAGGCACGTATGGGTTTGGGGCGGAGAGTGTATGCCCGTAACTGCGAGGTGAGACCGGTGAATGCGGAGACGGCCGCTGCGTTCCTGGAACGGACTCATGCGTATGGTTCTGCGCGGAGTTTCTGCCGCCTTGGACTTTTCCGCATGAGGGCTACCGGCCGTGAAGAAGCGACAATGGATTCAACACCAGGTATGGTGGCTTTGGCATCGTTCTCTTCGGGGAGAAAGATGAATGACGGAAGGCTGTCCTACGAATGGATAAGATATGCGTCGCTCAGGGGTGTCAGAGTTGTGGGGGGGATGGGAAAACTCCTGGGAGCATTTGCTGCCGGAATCATGGGTAATATGCCGGAGACTCCGTTCGAGGTGATGACATATTCGGATGAGGAATGGTATGACGGACGCTCGTATGCGGAACTTGGTTTTGATGAGGATGGGAAGCGGCTGCCTGTAGCTTTTCTATGTACTCCTGACGGAAGTATGAGGATTCATGAAAATAAACTGTTGACGGACCGTAAGTTCCGTTATTCGACGAAAGATTGTGTTCAGACCGGTGCGATGGTCCGTATATTCAATCCGGGCAGCAGAAGGTATGTCCGCCTGTTCGGCTGTCAGCCAGTTTTATGATGTGCTTTCTGTCTCCTCCGCAGGACTGGTTCTCTTGCCGGTGAAGGCGCCTTTTTTCAGAAGGCCCGGGCGATTCTTGACTATAGCGAGAGCAGAGCTGTCGCTGTTGACGTCTACTTTGATAATCGTCCCGGGCTTGATGCCGCTGACTATATGTCCGGCAACGAGGTCTTCCAGATATCTGCGTACAGTACGCTTGAGCGGTCTGGCTCCGTAAGCAGGATCATATCCGTTAGTGCATAGAAAATCTTTGGCCGAAGCGCTCAGAGAGAGGCCGTATCCTGCCTCTGAAATTCTCTGGAACAGGCCGGAGAGTTCAATGTCGAGGATGGCAGCCATGTCGTTCTGCGTCAGGCTCCGGAAATATACGGTCTCGTCCAGGCGGTTTAGGAACTCGGGAGTGAATGCTCTGCTGAGAGCTTTGTCGATCAAGGCGTTCTGCCGTTGCGGCGACACTTCTCCTAATGCACCGTAGCCGATACCGCGTCCGAAATCCTTTATGTCGCGGCTGCCGATATTGGACGTGAGGATGATAACTGTGTTCCGGAAATCTACCGTACGTCCGTTGCTGTCTGTGAGGCGGCCCTCGTCCAGAATCTGCAGCAGGATGTTGAAGATGTCAGGGTGAGCTTTCTCTATTTCGTCCAGAAGCACTACTGAATATGGTTTCTGACGTACTCTCTCGCTGAGCTGGCCCCCGTCATCGTAGCCCACGTAACCAGGAGGAGCTCCTATGAGGCGGCTGACGGAGATTTTCTCCATGTATTCGCTCATGTCAAGGCGTATGATTGCATCACCACTGTTAAAAAGCTGTTCGGCCAGTACCTTGGCAAGATGGGTCTTGCCGACTCCGGTAGGACCGAGGAAAAGGAATGTGCCGACAGGCCGGGACGGGTCTTTCAGACCGGCGCAGTTGCGGGTAAGTGCTCTTACAATCCTGTCCACAGCCTCGTCCTGGCCTATGATTTTCCTGTGCAGCGTCTCTTTCAGGCTGGTCAGTCTTGTCCTGGTGGAAGCGGACATCTTGCCGGCCGGGATGCCTGTCATTGCGGACACAGTTTTGAGAATATCTGCTTCAGTGACTTTTGCCGTGTTTTTTTCAGACTTGTCAGTCAGGCATTCTATCGCATGATCCAGTTCTTTCTGCTGGCGGTGTTCCAGCTTCATTATTTTGGCACCGGATTCAAAATCGTTGTTTTTTAAATAGTTCCGCTTGGTGCTGCGCAGGTCCTTGAGATTGCGGGCCATCTCGCGCATTTTGTCGTCAGGCATGCTTCTGGATGCATTGACGGCTGCTCCGGCTGCGTCCATTACATCTATTGCTTTGTCGGGAAGATTGCGGTCAGTGATGTATCTGGAGGACAACGTGACACATGCTCTCATGGCCTCTGGGGTATAGGATACCCGATGGAAGGTCTCGTATTGAGGACGCAGTATGTTGAGTATTTTCAGTGTCTCTTCCTCCGTCGGCTGCCCTACAGCCACTTTCTGGAACCTGCGGGCCAGTGCACCGTCCTTTTCTATGGTTTTTCTATATTCGTCCGGAGTGGTTGTACCGATGCACTGGAACTCTCCTCTGGACAGGGCCGGCTTCATGATGGATGCAGCATCCATTGCACCGCCGGAGCCGCCTGCTCCCACGATATTGTGGATTTCGTCGATGAAGAGGATGATGCTGCTGTCATCGCGGACTGCCTCGAGAATTCTCTTGAGCCTTTCCTCGAAGTCTCCCCGGTACTTTGTGCCTGCCACCATAGCTCCCATGTCCAGTGATATGATTCTTTTGTTCAGTAGATTCGCAGGGACATTGCGGTCGACTATCCGCATGGCTACGCCGTCGGCAAGGGCTGTCTTGCCCACTCCAGGATCTCCTATTATCAGGGGATTGTTCTTCTTCCTCCGGCACAGTATCCCGATAATGCGTTCTGTCTCGGTGTCACGGCAGGCTACGGGGTCCAGACATCCGTCTTCTGCGGCGGCTGTGAGGTCTGTCCCGAATCTGGCCAGTGTTTCAGCCGGAGATTCCATTTCTCTCCGGGGCTCGTCGAAATCCATACCTGGGTCGTCAGGGTAGGCGTCACCGTAGTAAGTGTCATCGGATTCGGACGGGATGCTGCCTGCAAAGCGGTAATTGAAATCCAGGCCGAGACTGACGGTGGCATCGGCGGTAATGGAATTGTCTTCCTTGAGAATGATGCTCAGATAGACAAGGGTGTCGGGAATCTGCCTGGCCTTTGGTGATTGCAGGATGCGCGAGGCCTCCTCCATTACGTGCAGAAGTTCCGGGCTGGTCTGCAGCTCCGCGGCATCGTTGTACGGTATGGCATGCCCGTGGTCAATCTCGTCCAGTATCATGAGCCGGAGCTGGTCCAGGTGTATGCCGTTGGAAGAAAGAAACCGGCAAGCCTCGTTGTCACCATGCCGGATTATACCGAGCATAAAATGCTCTATGGTGACGGTCATCCAGCCGGTCTTTACAGCTTCTTCGCGGGAGTAACTGAAAATTCTGTTGATTATATCAAGTTCTCGCATAAGTCCTTGCAATTTGAGGGCCCTAAAATAATCATAATTTGGACAAGTTTGCTGCTTGGAGTTACAAAATTTTGAGTATTTTAGCATTTTGTTTTGGAAATACGTGATATGATAGAAAATGAAGAAACAACTCAGGGCAGAATAGTGCAGGTCGATATCGAGACGGAGATGAAAACGGCGTATATCGATTATTCTATGTCCGTTATTGTGGCGAGGGCCCTGCCTGACGTAAGGGACGGCCTCAAGCCGGTGCACAGGAGAGTTCTGTATGGTATGTATGATCTGGGGCTTACGTCCGGAGGCCAGCATAAGAAGTCCGCCAGAATAGTGGGAGAGGTGATGGGTAAGTACCATCCTCACGGAGACTCAAGTATCTACGAGGCAATGGTGCGTATGGCCCAGGAGTGGAGCATGAGGTATATGCTTGTTGACGGTCAGGGTAATTTCGGATCTGTGGACGGTGACCCTCCTGCAGCAATGCGTTACACGGAGGCGCGTTTCCGCAGGTTGGCAGAGGAATGTCTTGAGGACCTGGACAAGGATACTGTGGATTTCACTCCGAATTTCGACGAGACCCTCAAAGAGCCGCTGGTGCTTCCTTCGAAGGCTCCTCTGCTGCTGCTCAACGGATCATCGGGCATAGCGGTGGGAATGGCTACAAATATGGCGCCCCATAATCTGGGCGAGGTCGCAGATGCCATCTGCGCATATATCGACAACAACGAAATCTCCATAGATGAGTTGATGCAGTATATTAAAGGACCTGATTTCCCCACCGGAGGCATTATCCAGGGAATTTCCGGTATCAGGGAAGCCTTTGAGACTGGCCGCGGGCGTATAGTTGTACGCTCGAAGACGGAAATTGAGGTCCAGCCTTCCGGCAGGGAAGTGATAGTGGTTACTGAGATTCCCTATATGGTCAATAAGAGGGAGATGATCGAATATATAGCTAAGCTTGTCGAAGAGAAGAAGATAGAAGGAATTGCCTACATCAATGACGAGAGTGACCACAAGGGTATGCGTATTGTAATAAAGCTCAAGATGGGAGCTGTTGCCAATGTGGTCCTCAATACTCTCTACAAACTCACTTCACTCCAGTCCAGCTTTTCGGTCAACAACGTGGTGCTGGTGGATGGCCGTCCGCGCCTGCTTAACCTGAAGCAGCTGATCAAGTATTTTGTCCGCCACCGTCATAATGTTGTCGTGCGGCGTGCGCAGTTCAACCTCAACGAAGCCCGTAAGCGGGAGCATATCCTGGCCGGTCTGCTTAAAGCCATCGACATTATCGATGAGGTGATAGCCCTGATAAGGGCATCGAGAAGTCGCCAGGATGCGCGTGAAGGTCTTTGCACTCAGTTTGGATTCAGTGAGATCCAGGCAGGAGCGATAGTCGAGATGCGTCTGGGACAGCTTACAGGTATGGACCGTGAGAAACTCCGTTCCGACTATGATGCTGTGGTGGCGCTCATCAATGAACTTACGGCATTCCTGTCGGATGAGTCGCTTCAGTATGCGCTCATAAAGCAGGAGACACAGGAACTTAAGGAGAAGTTCGGAGACCCCCGCAGGACAGAGATAGTGCCTTCGGCGGATGAATTTAACCCAGAGGACTTCTATGCTGATGAGGATGTTGTCATCACCATCTCCCATTCCGGCTATATTAAAAGGACTCCTTTGAGTGAGTACCGTCTCCAGAACAGGGGCGGTGTGGGCTCAAAGGGCAGCACTACCAAGGAAGAGGATTTCATAGAGCACATATATGTTGCCAATACTCACAGTACAATGCTCTTCTTCACGGACAAGGGAAGATGCTACTGGCTGAAGGTCTACGAAATTCCGGAAGGAACCAAGACGTCCAAAGGACGGGCCATACAGAATGTCATCAGCATCGAGGCGGACGACCGCATCTGCGCGTACCTGAATGTCGGCAATCTTGGTGATGAGGAGTATATCAACAGTCATTATATTGTCTTGGCGACCAAGAGAGGTACGATCAAGAAGACATTGCTGGAGGCTTATTCACGCCCCCGTCAGAAGGGTGTCAACGCCATTACTGTCAAGGAGGGTGACGGACTGCTTGAGGCTGTTCTTACCGATGGAGACAATGATATCCTGCTTGCGGCCAGGAAAGGCAAGTGCGTGCGCTTCCATGAGTCTGATGCCCGTTCTATCGGACGTACGGCCTCAGGAGTAAGGGGCATCAGCATTGAGGATGACGATGAGGTCATCGGAATGGTGTGTGCGCACAATATTCCCGAAGCCGGAAATATTATGGTAGTCAGTGAGAATGGATATGGAAAACGGTCATTACTCGAGGACTACCGCATTACAAGCCGTGGAGCCAAGGGCGTGAAGACCATCAATATTACCGAGAAGACAGGCGAGCTGATAGCTATAAAGATGGTTACTGACGATAATGATCTGATGATTATCAACAAGTCGGGCATCACCATCCGTGTCCCTGTATCAGATATCCGGGTGGCAGGACGTGCTACTCAGGGCGTACGCCTGATCAATCTACGTGAAGGAGATACCATTGCTGCGGTATGTGTGGTGAATAAAAGCGAGGAAAAACTGCAGGAAAACGGAGAGGAACTGTAATGATGATAATAACTAACTAAAATAAAACTACAAACTTTATATTAACAAGTCATGAAACAGATTTTATTGACCGTTGCTATGCTGACTGCAGCACTTACAGTCGGAGCACAGAACAAAGATCAATTGCTTTCTTCTATAAGCAAGGCGGAGGCTGCCACTCAGAACGAGAAGAAAGCTGCCAATCCCAATACTTGGATTAAGTATGGAGACGCATTCATGGATGCGTACAACAAGCTCTTCGGTGATCTTTGGATAGGTATATCCAAGACAGAGGCAACCCTTTTCGGCGGACCTCAGCCTGCATCTACTGAGCAGGTCACCATCAGCGGTATGCCGTATTCTATAGAGCATTATGATGTACGTGACCTTTACTACAATGTCAATGGAGTGCTTGATGCCGTAATTATCACGCAGCCCATTATGGAAGAGGACCTTCTGGTTCAGGCCCGCGATGCATATCTCAAGGCTGCTGAACTGGATGCCAAAGGATCCAAGACCAAACAGTTGGCAGATAAACTCAGTTCTCTCCGCAATATGATGGTGAACGATGCCATGAGTTACTATACTCTCGGCAATCTGGAGAAAGCCGCATTCTATTTTGAGGAGACCCTCCCCTGCAGCGAGAATCCTGTCCTCAATACCGTGGATACTATGGTTGTCTACTATGCAGCAGTAACCTACGATGCTACTGGAAATATTGATAAGGCTACTGAGTATTACCAGAAATGCATAGATTTGGGATATGACATGAACGGTGATGTTCCTGCAGCCCTTGCGGCTCTCTACCTGAAAGAGGGAGACGTGGATCAGGCAAAGAAGTGCCTTAACGATGCATTTGCGAAGTACCCTACCAGCCAGTCGGTTCTCGTGTCTCTGATCAACCTGTATATGGATACCAACGATGATCCTCAGAAGATTCTTGATCTCATCAAGAGCGCCCAGAAAAACGAGCCTGACAATGCGACACTCGTATATGCCGAGGGTAATGTATACAAGAGCCTGGGAGACATAGACAATGCCATCAAGTGCTACCAGAAGTCCTTTGAGATAGACCCTAACTATATTTTTGGAATATTCTCAATCGGCAATACATATTTCGAGCAGGCCGTGAATCTTCAGAAGGAGATAGATGCTCTCGATCTTAGTGACATCAAAGGGTACGAGAAACTTTCTGCTGAGCAGGACAAGTATCTTATGATGTCTATCGAGCCTTTTGAAAAAGTATTTGCCATGGCAGCAGAAAAGGATAATGATCTCAAGGTCGTAGCAGCAAGCTCCCTTAAGCAGATTTACTTCGTCTTCCGTGACAGAGATCCGAAATATGCCGAGAAGCATAAAGAGTATGAGGCATTTCTCCAGCAGGCAGGTGTAGAACAGTAATCGTACTATTATAACATATATAAAAGCCGGAAGACGCATTTGTCCTCCGGCTTTTATATTTATGTACAGGTGTTACCTACCGGATATTCTGTGTAAGTTTCTGGACAAACTTGGACTGCGACAGGAATTCGCTGGCTATGACTCTCAGGACGGTGTAGAAGGGGACGGCTATGAGGATGCCGAACACACCTCCGATCTGCCCCGCGATAAGGATGATTAGGAATATCTCCAGGGGGTGCGCCTTTACACTGTTTGAATAGATCAGAGGCTGGAAGACGTAGTTGTCTATGAACTGGGTGAATATGAAGATTGCCAGTACGATGATCAGAAAAACAAGCAGAGGCATCTCTACAGAGTTGTTCAGATGAAACAGTAGGGCCATGATTACTGCCAGCAGGTCTCCTATGAAAGGACCGAGATAGGGAATGATGTTTAGTATCCCGGATGCGAAGCCTACGACGATGGCAAGTTGAGGGTCCATTTTGACAATGAATATCAGACCAAGGCTGTTGAGGGTGGCGACGAAAAGTGACTCCAGTGATATTCCGACGAAGTAACGGGACAGCAGGGAATTTATGGATTTTGTGGCGCGTCGGACATTCTCTTCGAGCCTGTCGGGTACCAGGCTGGTCAATACGTTTGTTATCAGGCCGTTCTCCATCAGCAGGAAAAAAGATATGAATACAATGGAGAATACACCTATGCCGAAGTCGGTTATGAAAGAAGCAAGTGATACGATGATGTTCGAGAATGTATTTATATTGATATAGTCACGTACGTAATCGAAAAGATATACTTCTATTCTGAAATCCGGACCTACTGAAGGTATGGATTTCGCAATGAATTCGTTGATTCTCTCAAGAGGTTCGTATACCTGGTCGCTCAAACTGCTCAGACTCATATTGTTTATAAGGTGAACAAATTCTCCGATCATTGGAGCCAGCAGCAGGAACAGCGAGAGGCATATGCAGATGATGAGAGCCAGTGTGAGTGTGGAGGCCAGCCATCTGGGCATGTGGAAATTTTTAATGCGGATTCCGGTCAGAATTCTGACTATTGGCTTGCCTATAAGGGAGATGACGACTGCAACCGCAATGTACAGCAGGATTGTCCGGAAGTACCAGCCAAGGAACACGATTATGGCTGTGGCGGCAGCGATGATGATGTATTTTGCAAGTTTCTCCATGATTGTGTGGCGAATAATAGGCCAAATATACGCAGAAGCCGAGAGC
>DWYD01000106.1 GCA_019118865.1 Candidatus Coprenecus merdipullorum
CCGCTGATGTCCACGTAGCGTCCTTCTTCGAGTGCCTTGAATGTCAGATACATGTCGTCCGGCTGCCAGGTCATGGCCCCGCCGGTGGGCTCGCGTCCGTCGACTATCCGCTTGAGGGCTCGGTTGTGTGCGCGGTTGCGGGTGATGATGTTGTTGGGGTCGTAGCTCTCGGTTCCGTCCAGGACTCTCATCTCCGTGTCGAAGACGGCGAGGGCCGTGAGCATGGCCGCATCGTAGATCTGGGACTCGATGTTGATCATGTCCAGTCCGGTCTGTACCTTGAAGGCCACCTCGAAGCCGTTTTCAGGGGAGGCTATGACCGATACGCCCTGGACTCCCAGCCTTTCAGCCCCCGAACCTTCGAATACCGACCGGCTCATGGCGATGTCCGAGTAGTAGACTTCCGGCACCTCCGCTCCGGAGGCCCTGAGTCCCGCCTGCGCGAGGACCATTGTCCTGGCTTCCTCCGCCGAGCTGGGTACGGCTATCAGTGCACGGGTGTCCGGTGACCCGAGGATACGTTTCATGTCCTCCTCCAGCGAGGCCGCGTCGTATTCGATGATGAGGTCGTTGGCCAGCCCCAGCTCCGAGGACTGGAATCCGAACCAGTCCAGGAAGGTCTGTCCGTAGGGGTCGTCTCTCTTGACCAGCAGCGATACTGTGTCCGCTCCGCCTCTCTGGGCCAGGGTCAGCAGCAGCTCGCACTGGGAGATGTCGGCCTCCTGCAGGGCCCAGAGGAACTCCCCGTCTGCCATTGACGGGATATTCTCCCTTATCACTGCTTCTGAGGAGCTGAGGGTGAATACCGGCAGGAGCCGGTTGCGCAGCGGCGATGCGAATTCCCGGGTATGCTGCGAGGCGTAGGGGCCGATGACCGAATGGATGTCGCTGCGGTTCCCCAGACTTTCTGCCAGTGCTTCCATATCCTCGGAGCTTTCGTCGTACCATTCGTATTCGATGCGGATCTCCCGGCTGAGACCGGAGGTAGCGTCGGCGATGTTGGAGGCGGCCCATTCCAGAGCTGTCCGGTAGTTGTCGGAATGTCCGTCCGACAGGGGCAGCACCACCGCGATCCGGACGGTCAGGACCTCTCCGAAACGTCCGTCTGTCCTGGAGTCGGGACTGCACGAGGACAGGAGCAATGTCATCAGGAGGACAATGCTCAGGAGTGCGGCACCTGCGGCGGTATGGCTGTGACGGAGGGTTCTCATCTGCTGCTCAGTATTTCGGTGTATATCTGTTCAATCTCCAGGGCACGGTCCCGGTGTCTTGCAGTAACGTCCTCGATCAATGTCTCATAACCTTCGCTGGGGGAGAGGCTTATCAGTCCGCTTTCCATACCGTGTATGGTGCGCAGCGGAATCTCTTCGCCCCGGATGTAGCTGTCCATCCACAGGACAACGGCGCGGTCGATGCGCTTGATCATCGAGCAGCACATGTTGTCGGGGGCCAGGTCGGACTGGTCCATGTCCATGCCCACTACCATCCACGGACCGCTGTAGTCGCGCATGTATCTGTACATTCCCAGGGCAGTGCCGCCGGCGTAGGGAAAGAAGAAGTCGTAGCGGGAGGTCAGGTCCGGGCACATCCGGTACAGGCTGTCGGACATGTAGAATCCGCTGTATCCGTCCGAGAGCTCGATGACGGCCACGCTGTCCGGATGTTCCGGGTCGGCACCCAGGCAGAATGCCTCAGCCGCGGCCAGAGACTGCGGGTCGGAGAGGGTGGCGGCGATGACGGCCGGCGTTCGGTCCAGGGAGTCGGCTACGCATCCGGCCAGATAGGCGGCGGACATGGCTACTATACCTATGGTATGTACAGGCAGGTCGTCAGCGAAATATTCCAGCATCATGATGTCCTTGCCCTCAGGCAGAGGGAATACCCCCTTGTCCATCAGGGCCCGTACAGTCACCTCGTAATCCGAAGCGCCGAGGACGAAAAGGCTGCGGGTGCCTTCTGCCTGAGGCTCAGCGGCCCATTGCTCCACGACTGGCACCATCTCCTCCGCGCTCTCAGGACGGTAGTAGTACAGTCCGAAGTCGTACCGGCTGGCCGCTGCTGATATGCCGCCGAAGATGATGTCATTGTACCCCATGTCCCCCAGGCCTCCGGGAGAGATGGCCCAGTGCACCGTAACATCGTCCCGCACAGGACTGTCCGGCCCGGTCTTGGTGCAGCCGGTCAGGATGGTCAGCAGGATAGCCGGAATTATGTATTTGATTGAGCGCATTCCGAATGCAAAAATACTAAAATTCATAAAAAGGCGGTAACGGTAAGTGCTGAAGCGTGTACTTTCTGTAAACGCTCGCTGATCAGGTAGTTAGTGAAAGCAGGTGTGCTTCGCGGCCATGACGGAAGGGACGAAAAGAACTCGGTGTATAAGATCGGCTTTGATTGTCAGTTAGTTGTGAAAATGTAGTGCGCTCTTGCTTACGGTACCTCTGTCTCGGGAAAATATAGGGCGAGGCGGCGGGCCTGTGCCGGCGGGAGGATGCGGCTGTCGAGGATGGCCTGGAAGGTGAATTCCGCTTCGGGTGGGGTGCGGCGGAGGCGGTCGATGCCTTTGGCGGCGTAGGGGCCGATGTAGGGATGGGCGGC
>DWYD01000014.1 GCA_019118865.1 Candidatus Coprenecus merdipullorum
TTTCGTCGAGCAGCAGGACAAGAGCATCTCGGACGTGCTGAAGCGGATGCCGGGGGTGGAGGTGCGCGAGGGCGGGGACATCTACTACAACGGGGAGTCCATCGGCAATCTCTACGTGGAGGGCATGGATCTGCTCGGCGGCCGCTACTCGCTGCTGACCAGGAATCTCTCGGCCCAGGACGTGAAGAAGGTCGAGATCATCGAGAAGCATCAGCCGGTCAAGGCCCTCAAGGGCATAACCTCGGGGGAGAAGCCGGCCATCAACCTGGTGCTGCAGGACCATGCCCGGGGCAAATGGGTGGGCTCGGCGGCTCTCGCGGGCGGTGTCACTTCTGACCCTCAGGCTCTCTGGGACGGGAACCTCTTCCTGATGCGGGTGGGCCGCAAGTGGAACAGCGTGAACAATATCAAGACGAACAATACCGGAGAGGACCTGTCGGGGGATCTGCGCAGCATGAGCCTCTACGACCGCTCCGGCAGCGGGGGAGGGGACGGCTTCATCTCCGTGGGCACCAGCGAGGCTCCTTTAGGGGCGGCCCGCGTGCGTTTCAACACCTCGGCACTGGCCAATACCTCCAATACCTGGAAGCTCCGCAATGACTGGAAACTCAATGCCTCGGCTTCCTACGTATTTGACCGTCTGGAGTCCTCCAATTCCTCGGAGACCACCTATTATTTCGAGGACGGCGAGCGCACCGTCACCGAGGGTGAGGAGGCCATGACCCGGCAGCACAACGTCCAGGCCCGGGTGGAGGCGGAGGCCAACCGCGACGAATATTTCTTCCGCAACGTGCTCAGGGCCGAAGGGTCGTTCCAGGATGCCATCCAGACCATGACGGGCGAATATCCCAACACCCAGAAGGCCCGCCTGCCGTACATCTTCGTCAGCGACGACATCCGCTACATCCACCGGAAGGGCGTCCGCTCCCTGACCCTGATGTCCCAGAATGATTTCACGCAGTACGACCAGCGGCTGACGGTGCTCCGCGACGGGAACGGAAGCGGCCCGGCAGCAGGACTCTCAGGGCCTCAGGACAATACCTCAGGCGGTCAGGCCCCCTCATCGGACGGAGGTGCGGGCAGCACTCAGCGGCAGCTCGTGGGTATAGCGGATTTCAATACTAATACGTATGTCTCGACGGATTTCCGTGTGGCCCGCAGTCTGACCCTCGGCCTTACAGGCGGTTTCGCCGCTTCGGTACGCAGACTTGACACCCGGCTGGAAGGGGTGGGCGGTACCGGTGCCTCAGGCTCCTTCCGCAACGACCTGACTGCGGCGTACATCCGTCCATACGTCACCCCTTCTCTGAAGTATGACTCCAAGAGCTGGGAGGTCCGCCTTTCCGCCCCTGTCAGCTGGGCTAAGTACTGGGGTCTGGACACCGACCGTTTCATCTACCGCGCCTCCGGCTCCGTCAAGTACATGCCCGGGCCGCGCCTGAGCCTGACCGTCTCCGGCAGCGCGTCCAACTCCGCCCTGGACATTCACGATTTCTACGATGGCTACATCCTGCGCAATTACCGCTACCTCACCGTCGGTTCCCTGAACACCGCCCAGGACGAGTCCTACAGCGTCTCCGGCCGCATCAACTTCAAGGACCCGGTCAACATGTTCTACATCGACGGTACCGTCAACCGCTCCTGGAACATCCTCCAGACCTCCTCCACCCAGGACTTCCTCGGCGACTACATCGTCACCGGCACGGAGTATGCCCCCAGCCGCGGCGAGAGCTGGTACGCTTCCCTGAGCAGCAGCATCGGCATCTACGGCATCAACGGCAAGGTCGGTGTGACATTGTCCTACATGGATTTTTCCACCACATCCATCCTGCAGGACGGGGTCCGTACCCCCTACCTCTCGCAGACCATTTCCCTGCGCCCGACCTTCAACGGCCGCCTGACCCGCTGGATGAGCCTCTCCTACGAACTCGGCTATTCGCATTACATCCTCTCCCTGCCCGGCACCGGCACTTCCGAGTCCAAGGACAATTTCAGCCACACCCTTTCCCTGAACCTCTCCCCGCACCGCAGCCTGGACCTCAAGCTTTCCGCCGAGCACTACTACACCATGCTCACCACCGACCAGGCCAAGAACACCGTTCTGCTCGACGCTTCCGTCGCCTGGCGCCTCAAGGGCGGGGTAGAGCTCAGCCTCACCGCCCGCAACCTACTCAACCAGCGCACCTACGCCTACTCCATTTTCAATGCTTTGCAGCAGTTCTCATGCGAGTACCGTATCCGTCCGCTGAACATTCTCGCCGGGGTTTACTTTACGTTCTGATGGGATATCCATTCTCCGACGGTGCCGGTCTCCGAGGAGAAGCTGACACCGATGCACCAGACTGTGCGGCTGTCGGCCGCGTAAGGGCGGGCATAGCCTTTCGCCTCGATCTGGGCGAGGGCCTCGTCTGCTGTGCCGTCCAGCTTGAACTCGAAGACGTAGACGTACTTCGGGGTCTCTACGGTGCAGTCTACGCGACCCTGGCTCTGAGGCCGCTCCACGCATGTGAGGTAAACGCTGACCATTCTCAGAATCAGATAGAACGTGTACTGGAAATATCGTTCCCTCTCCCGCTCGTCCTCCCTGCGGCGAACTGTATAAGGTATGTCCGCCAGGAAAGAGGTGAACAGATCGCGGATACGGTCTGTCTCTCCGTCCTCGAATGCGTCCAGAAGGTCCTGTATCCAACTGCTGACATCGTTGCTCCTGTTTTTGAAATAATCTGAGGCGATAAGGCTCACGAAGCCCTTCTTCACCTCATTGTTCGGAATGTCCAGCAGAAAAGTATTGCGGCTCTGCCTGTAATCCTTGATGGTCAGGTAGCCGCTCTGATAAATCATCGGCAGGGGCTTTTCGACATCGGCCTTGTAATCGACGAACTGGGAGGGGTCGTAGTACTTGCCGGTAAGCTCGTCAAGGTTCTCGTCCGAGTGAGACAGCAGGCGGATCAGATAGGTAGGCGTGCCGCTGGCGAACCAGTAGTCGCGGACTGCCTTCTGGGCGAAGGTATTCAGAAGGCTGAACGGATTGTAGACATCGGTCATCCGTTCTGAAAAATGATAGCCGTCGTAGTGACGCTTCAGCCTTGAAAGCATCTCCTCGCGGCTCTCTCCGAAAGAAGCGGCCATCGCATCTATCGGTTCTGCGAAATACCTCTCCAACTCCTCCTGGGTGATGCCGCACAGGGTCTCGTAATCCGAAGACATGCTGATGTCCTGGGGCTGGTTGAACCCGCTGAACACGCTTACCTGGGCGAACTTGGTCACACCAGTAAGCAGTACGAACTGAAGGTCCGCGTCCGCAGCCTTGAACACCGAGTAGAACCCCTTGAGCACATCTCTGTTCCACTCCTCCAGCAGGCGCTGCTTCTTGTCCACGGTTATAGTATATCCGGTATCCAGCACATCCAGCATCGGCTTGTCGTACTCGTCGATTAGAACCACGCACCTTCGGCCTGTCCGCTCGTGAGCCTTTTTCAGTACGTATGCGAACCGTCTGCCGGCATCGGTGAACTCTTCACTGCGGCCGTACTGAGACTCCCACTGTGAGACACTTCCCTCTATTACCGCATCCAGGGTTCCCGGCGCAGTGAAATTGCTGCCGTTGAAGTCGATATGGAACACAGGGTACTCCAGCCACTCCTTCTCCAGCGAGCTGATGGCCAGTCCCTCGAACAGTTCCTTATGCCCCAAAAAATAGTTCTTCAGGGTGGATACCAGCAGGCTCTTGCCGAACCTGCGCGGGCGGCTCAGAAAATAGATTTTTCCTTCATGCGTAAGCCTGTATACAAGGTCTGTCTTGTCCACATAGGCATAACCGTCCTCGCGGATCTGTTCGAAGCTCTGAACTCCTATCGGGTATTTCATCATAGCGCGGTCCTCCATTATTCATTTCAGAAACAAAAATACGCAGAAGTCGAGAGCAATGCAAATTGAGCTTGTTCAAATTTCATTGCCGAGGCGCAACAGTATTTGTGGCCGTTAGACCAAAATCATCGCTGCGTTATCGAATGTTAACTAGTGTTAAATAATTGGCTCTTTCGCTGCAGTTTGCGAAATTTGTAGAAACCAATAAATACAGGCTGCTATGAAGCTTATCAAGAAACTCATCTGCCTCTCCCTGCCCCTGCTGCTGTGTGCCGGCCTAGCCCGGGGCCAGGATCTTCCCGACAGCTTCGCTATGTACGGAGATGGGAAGGATCCGGCGAACAATCGCGTGAGGGTGGTGGACTCTGTCTGCCTTGACACATCCCGGCTTACCGTAATATACAGTGCGTATTACAGGCTGTACGACGGCGGCTTTGACCGGCGTCATCTGACATCGCTGCATGTCGGCGACAGATACTCACTGTTCAATGACATTGCGCAGCATGTCCTGAGTAAGAGGAGTTATGATCTTTTGGACAGACACGTCCGCGGAGAAATAGGTGATTATTCCGTCACACCTGACTCAAGCGGAATACCTTCGTATTTCTACAAGTCCGTCATGTGCGATTACGGTTCGGACAGGCTCAAGGTTGTAGTGCCAGATATATGGGCCAATGAAAAGGCTGAAAACGGCAACTTCTCCTACAGCCTGGCCCACATCTACGAGGAGGACGCTCCGGCCCTGGAGTGGAAGATGACCGGAGAGCACGGCACGGTGGCGTCGTTCGACTGTCAGAAGGCCGAGTGCGACTTCCGTGGCCGGAGGTGGGAGGCGTGGTTCACCCCTGAGATACCGGTAAGCGAGGGTCCGTGGAAACTCAAGGGCCTGCCCGGGCTGATACTGTACGCCAGAGACACCACGGGGCAGTACAGCTTCGAGGCTGTGTCGGTGACCGACAGTCACGAGCCTTTCTACGACTATGTTTACGAGCACGAGGACAGGACGACCTACCGCAGGTTCAAGCGTTACGAGTGCAGCTGCTTCCGCTGGCCGAAGTCCTTCAACGAGGAGACGACGGTCTACATCGTGACCGGCAAGGGCATCGAGGAGGCCGACTACCGGAACTGGCGGATGCCCTACTATCCCATGGAGTGGCCATAGACCGCGGCCTTGCATAAACATTAAAAAGTGTACCATGAGACGAATTCTGACCGTACTGACACTCCTGGCTCAAGCCTTGATGTCGCAGGCAACCATGAGCCTGGCAAGCCTGCCGCAGGCACATTCGCAGGAGAAAATGACCGTGGAGAAAGTCACTGTGACCGTGCGCGGCCGTGTCACCCGCAGCGACAGCGGCGCTCCCGTCGAGGATGCCAATGTGATGCTGTGCCGCAGCGACGGCCGTTCGGTGTACCGTTTCGCCATGACCTCCTCTGACGGGACCTACAGTATTGAGTATTCCGGAGATGACGACAGTCTGGCCGTCAGGGTCACGGGCTTCAACCTCAGGGCCCAGACCAGGGTCATCCCAGCCCGTAGCATGACGGTGGACTTCTCTATGGAATGGGCTGCGATGTCCCTTGGAGAGGTGACCGTCAGGGCCGAGCCGGTGGAGAGAAGGACGGACACTGTGGTCTATCATGTGGAGAGCTTCAGGGAGAGCGGCGACCGCACCATAGGGGAGGTGATGAGCAGGATGCCGGGCATCGAGGTGTCCCGTTCCGGAAGACTGAGGTACAACGGGAAGGATATAGGCCGGATGTACGTGGAGGGTCTGGACATGCTGGAGTCGCGCTATGGTCTGGCCACCAACACCATCAGGGCCGAGGACATAGCGTCCGTGGAGGTCATGGAGGACCACCAGCACATCAAGATCTATGAGGATCAGGGTCTGCCGGGAGCTCCGGCCGTCAATCTCCGTCTGAAGAAGGGGGCCAGGGGCACCTGGGGCGGATACATAGCGGCAGGCGGAGGCTACAGGCCCGCGATGTGGTACGGAGAGGCGGCGGCCATGTACTTCGGCCGCAGGTTCCAGACCATGGACACCTACAAGACCAACAACACCGGCGACGACGTGTCGGAGGAGATCTTCGGAGGTCTCATGGGTTTCTCCGACGGGTCCTCCTCGGTGCTCGGGGTCAAGCGTCCGAGTGTCCCTCCGTTCGGAAAGAACCGCTATCTGGACAATCAGACGCACATGGTCTCCGCCAACAGCATAGTCCGTCTGCGCGGGGACCTGAACCTGAGGGCGAACGTGCAGTACCAGCACGACCTGCGCGAGGACGAGGGGACTTCGGTAACGACATACCATCTGGCTGTTCCTGCACAGCAGATAGTCATCGGTGAGAGCATCCTCTCCCGCTCGCGCCTGGACCGGCTCACGGCGGACATCGACGTGGAGAGCAACACAAAAGAGCGGTACATCATCGACAAGCTGTCCTTCAGCGGCTCGTGGAGCACGGACTACGGCGGCGTGGACAACAACGGCTCCTCCGTGGAGCAGTCCTTCCGCCATCCTGGTCTGAGCCTGAGCAACCGTTTCCGCTACATGCGCAGAAGCGGTCCCCTTATGTGGGACGCCTCCTCCGACATCTCGTACAGCGACCGGCCCGAGACCCTCACACTCAGGCCGCTGATCTATGATGGCATCTTCGGGGACGGCGCGGGAGCTGATGGAGCCGTGCAGTCCATCTCGGCAAGAAGACTCACCGCATACAACCGGGCGGGACTCACGTTCAACCGCAGCGGCTGGTTCGTCTCGCTGACCTTCCGGGCTGATGCTGCGGTGGACATGATGCGCTCGGAGCTGTCTCCGCTCACGACGGACGGACCGCCCCCGCAGGCCGCCGACTCCATGCGCAACGACATCCTCCGCCAGGAGTACACCGTGGCTGCCCAGCCCTCGGTCTCCTACCGCATCGGCAAGAAGTTCAATATCTCCGCATACGCCAGCCTGGGGTACAAGGGTATCCGGCAGAGCGACCGTGTGCGCGGCGGCACCGGCAGCGTCGACCGTCCGCTCGTCTCCCCGGCCCTCAGCATGCAGCTGGCCATTGCTCCCGAGCTGAAACTGTCCGCCTCTGCCTCATACGACGAGAGCTACGGCGGGCTGTACAGCGACTACGGAGGATATATCATGAGCAACTACCGCCACATCTCCCGGACCGGCGGGGAGCTGCCCCGGCGCAGGCTCCAGAACTACGTCGCGGACCTCTCGTACGCCGCCACCCGCATAGCGGCTTTCGCCAAGCTCTCCGGCGGCTACTGGAGGAGCTGGAACAGCCATACCTACGGCACTGTCTATGACGGCACTCTCACCCGGGTGGAGACGGTGGACAGCCCCGGTCTCTCACACGGGGTCAACGTGGCGGCCAATGCCAGCAAGCTCTTCTTCGCTATCAGCACCACCGTGAAGCTGTCGGCATCCTGGTCCCGTACATGGAGCTCCCTGTACCGCCAGTACGAGCTGTATCAGAGCGAGATGGACAACATTTCCGGCACTCTGGCGCTCAGCTCCCGGTTCTGTGACTGGGCCGGTCTGGACTACGGGGTGTCGGCCTCCCGCAGCCGCAGCGTGACCGATATCGGAGGGGAACAGCCCCCGATTCACTCGCTGAGGCAGAACGCGGCCCTCAGCCTGTCCTTTGCCGAAAGCGTCTTCCTGAAGGTGGGCGGCGAGCATTACTACAATGACGCCGTCTCGGGCGACAGGTCCATGTTCTTCCTGGACGCCTCGCTCTCGTGGCGCACGAAACGGCTTGAGCTGACCCTGGAGTGCCGCAACTTCCTCGGTACGGACACCTACAGTTCGGCCGTCTACAGTGACATCACCACATACGTCTACACCTACCGGCTCAGACCGCTGGCGGCACTGCTGAAGGTCCGCTTCACCCTATAAGTCCGGGAGCCGGCGGTAGATGCGCGGATGATGTTAAATGCAATTGAGGTATTTGGGAAAAATTTATTATTTTTGTATGGTCAACTGAAGACAATAATTTTAATCCTAAATACGATGAGAAGTGAAATCACAAGGAGAGAGGAAGAGGTAATGGACCTCCTCTGGGACAACGGCCCGCTGACAGTGGCCGAGATGCTTAATCTGTACGATGAGCCCAAGCCCCATTTCAACACAGTGTCCACTATGGTACGCTCTCTGGAAAAGAAGGGCTTTACCACCCATAAGTCCGAGGGTCTGTCCTATCGCTATGCCGCGACGATGAACCGCGAGCAGTACGGTCAGAGGTATCTTGGCGGGGTGGTCCGTGACTATCTGGACAATTCCTACAAGAAGGTCGTGTCTCAGTTTGTGGAGAGCGAGCGCCTGAGTGTGGAAGACCTTAAGTCCATTATCGAGATGATCGAGAAGGACGGTAAATAGACTCGGCAATGGACGGTCTGCTTGCATACGCTGTGGCTTCGGCTGCGGTGCTGGTGGTGCTGTGGGGTGGATTCAGGCTGCTGTTGCGCTCGCAGAAGACATTCAGGGTCAACAGGATTCTACTGTGTCTGATTCTGTACTTCTCTCTGTGTGCGCCAGTGCTGTTCTCACGTCTCAGCATCCCTGTATCAGACGAAGCTCCGGAGGTGGTGGGTCTGATGACCCTCGCCGGGGTGAGTGTGCTCTCCGATGGAGCTGATTCTGCGGTTGTCGCAGGAGACTATGATATTCAGCAGGCTGTGCGGTGGCTTCCTCATGTCCTGGCCGTTGTGTATGTCGCCGGAGTTGTGGCGGTGTTGGTGCTCCGCGTGCTTGTTCCTGCCGCTGCTGCTGCAGTCATGCTGCTGAGAGGCCGCCGTTACAGGGCCTTGGTCGGCGGCAGGGCTGTGACAGTGGTTTCGGTGCCGGCCATCAGGGGAAGAAAGGTGGAGCCGATGAGCTGGCTCGGTGTCGTGATCCTTCCGGCTGAGGAGGATTTTGAAAATGACAGCTACGTCATCAGGCACGAGGCAGCCCATATCCGGATGAGGCATTCGGCGCTGCTGCTCAATGCCTCGCTGATGGTTTGTCTCCAGTGGTTCAATCCGGCCGCGTGGCTGCTGCTGCGCGACCTGAAGGAGAACAGTGAGTTCGAGGCGGATGACGCCGTGCTGTCCTCCGGTGTTGACCGCAGGGGTTATCAGTTTGCTCTGGTCGGACAGGCGGCAAAAGGAATGGCGGTGTCTCAGGCCAATCTTTTCCGCAATTCGAACCTCTGCCGCCGCATCATGATGATTCAGAAGTCTGTTCCCGGACGGAAGGTCTATGCCCGGCTGCTTTATGTGGTGCCGGTGGTGTTTGCGGCCGCAGTACTTTTCGTAAAGCCGCAGACCGCAGCCTATGCCCTGCCGGCAGAAGAAGAGGTGATGGCTGCTCTGAACGGTGATGGCATGGAAGTCCGCGGGCAGATGGCGGAGTCTTCGAAATACGTGCCGGAGGATGCCGTAGCTGTGCCGTTTACGCTGGTAGAGCAGCGGCCGGAGTTTATGGGAGGCAGTGCCAATAATTTCAGCAGATGGATTTCCGCCGCGCTGCAATATCCCTCTGATGCAGTAGGGTCTGGTGCTTCCGCAAGGGTTATTGTCCAGTTCACAGTATCCCGTACCGGAAATGTCTCGGACATCCGGGTGCGGCGTATGGAGGTTAAAGGAACCAGGATTGTGGATTTTGACTATTCGGTGTTTTCTGATGCAGCTGTTGACCTGATCAGCAAGTCTCCGGAATGGACTCCGGGACGTATTGGCGGCAAGCCGGTGGATGTTCTGTACAGTATCCCGTTGGATTTTCAAATCCCAAAGAAAGAATAACAATGGAATCTCTTTTAGGAAAAAATATCGAGGAACTCAAGGCCGTCTGCTTGCAGTACGGCCTTAAATCTTTTGCCGCTGCCCAGATGGCCGACTGGCTCTACCGCAAGCGGGTGCGCTCCATCGATGAGATGACCAACCTGCCCAAGACTGCCCGGACGGCTCTCGCCCAGGACTACACGGTGGGCCGGACTGCCTATGTCGACCTCATAGCCTCTGCGGACGGTACGAAGAAATACCTCTTTCCTTTCGGTCCCGGAGTGGAGGCCGTGATGATTCCCGACAAGGACCGCAGCACGCTCTGTGTCTCCTCCCAGAAGGGCTGCCGCATGGGCTGCCGCTTCTGCATGACCGGACGCGGGGGATGGCACGGCAACCTCACCCCGGCGGAGATCCTCTCCCAGTTCCTGGAGGTGGACGAGGCTGCGGAACTGACCAATACCGTGTTCATGGGCATGGGAGAGCCCCTGGACAACTGGGACAGCGTCCGCCGCGTCATCGACATTCTGACCGCCCCCTGGGGATTCGGATGGAGCCCCAAGCGCATAACCCTTTCGACCATAGGCGTGACGGCGGATTTCCGTACCGGCGGGTCTCCCCTGCGCCGTTTTATGGACGAGTGTACCTGCCATCTGGCAGTGAGCCTGCATAACCCCTTCCCGGAGGAGAGGGCTGAGCTGATGCCGATGGAGAAGCCATTCCCGCTCAGTAAGACATTGTCCCTTATACGGGAGTATGACTTTACGGGACAGCGGCGGGTGAGCTTCGAATACATCATGTTCGCCGGGGTGAACGATGACAAGCGGCATGCCGATGCCCTGGCCCGGATGCTGCGCGGACTGGAGTGCAGGGTCAACCTTATCCGCTTCCACCGCATCCCCGATTCGCCCCTGGCCCCCTCGCCGATGCCCGTCATCGAGCAGTTCAAGGACAGGCTCAATGCCGCCGGAGTGCTGACCACCCTCAGGGCTTCCCGCGGAGAGGATATCCTGGCGGCCTGCGGCATGCTCAGCGGGAAGGGCCGGAACAGTAAAGTGGAGAATTTAAAAATGGATAAATGATGGTATTATTGAAAAAATGGATTGTCGCTGCGACAGTGGTCATGATGTCCGCATCTGTCTGTTCGGCAGCTGTAAATGACAGTGTCGCGCGTAAGGAAAGACCGAAAGTGGGAGTGGTACTCAGCGGAGGCGGAGCGAAGGGCTCGGCGCATATCGGAGCGCTGAAGGTCATCGAGGAGATGGGCATACCGGTGGATTTCGTGACGGGAACGAGCATGGGATCCATAATCGGCGGGCTCTACAGCCTGGGTTACACTCCGGATGAGATGGATTCGATCATCCGTACCGTAGACTGGTCCATCATCATGAGCAATAACGTGACGCGCAAGCAGCTCTCCTATCAGGACAAGAAACGTACGGGCAAGTATCTGCTGACGGTGCCCTTCAATACTGCCTCGTCTCTAGAGAAGTCGATGGCGGCGGGCCGTGGGGCCGGGCGCAACCGTTCCGCCGATGATGCTTCCGGACAAAGCAGGTCCGATGCCAGTGTGTTCATCAATTCCCTTCCCGCCGGATTCATCAGCGGCAACAATGTGGAGAACCTTCTCAACTCTCTGGCCGTGGGATATCAGGACTCGATCGACTTCGATGACCTGCCCATACCCTATGCCTGTGTCGGAACGGATATTGTGACCGGCAACGAAATAGTCTTCCGAAGCGGGCATCTGGCGCAGGCCATCCGTGCCAGCATGGCCATCCCGGGGGTGTTCGCTCCGATACGTATCGGAGACATGGTGCTGGTGGACGGAGGCATGCTCAACAATTTCCCCGTGGACATATGCCGTGAGATGGGTGCTGATATTATAATAGGTGTGAGGGTCTCGAGCTCCAAGAAGAGCGATCCGGACATGCTCAATTCCCTGCCGGAGGTGCTCAGCCAGCTGATGGGAGTGGTCACGCAGCGTAAGTCGGACGAGAACATCGCCGGCTGCGATATATTCATCGAGCCGGATATCTCAGGTTTCGGAGCGATGAGCTTTGATTCGCAGAGCGTGTCTACTCTGGTGCAGAGAGGCTACGATGCCGCGGATGCGCACAGGGAGGAGCTGCGGGAGCTCAAGGAAATGCTCGACGGGTACGGTTCGTGCGGAAGGTATCTGCAGGCCCCGCCGGCCCTGAATCTGGACAACGATACCATCACCGTCGCTTCGGTTTCACTGGAAGGGGTCAGCCCCAAGGACGGACGATGGCTCCTGGAGAAGTCCCGACTGCTCAAGAAGCACCGTATGACCGGGCATGAGCTGGACGACGCTATTTCGTTGTTCTACGGTACCAATGCATTCTCCAAGATAACATATTATGTGAACCGCGATCCTGTGGACAGTACTGCCTACCATGTTCAGATCAACCTGGAGAAGGAGGTCCCCCATAGTTTCGGCCTGGGCTTCCGCTTCGACTCTCAGGAGGCGGCCGCAATCCTCCTGGGACTGGGTCTTAACGAGCAGAAGCTCACGGGTGTGAAGTTCAATCTGTCCACCCGCCTGAGCTACAATCCCTGGGCTACCGTGCGCCTCTCCTTAGTCCCGAGGAAGTTCCCCCGCTTCAACCTTTCCTATACCTTCAAGAAGACTGAGACCAGCATCCTGGATAACGGAAAATTGTTCGCGGACGTGTATTTTCTCAGGCATACGGCCAAGGCTTATTTCTCCGAGTACCATTCCCGGTTTATGAGCACCGAGGTCGGCGTCAATGTGGAGCATTACGACTACAGGCATTTCATGGGGTCCGATACCCTGTATGTGGACAACTCTGGCATCAATCCGCTCAAGAGCGCCTATATGGGGTTGTACGGCAAGCTGGACTTTGACAACACCGACCGTACGACCTTTCCTACCAAGGGTGTCGATTTCACCCTGGACGCCAGCTGGAAGTTTCTTAATTTCATAGACAATCAGCCCTTTACAACCTTTGCTGACGTGATGCTGCAGTTCAATTCATACATACCTGTGTTCAACAGCCGGCTGGTCGTCTCGCCTCAGGTCTATTCGCGGTTTATCATAGGTGACAACTACTATACCTCCTACGAGACCCTGATGGGCGGCGAGATGCCCGGTCGCTATGTGGACCACCAGCTGCCGTTCATAGGCACCCTCAGGCCGGAGGTCATGTACAACTCGCTGGTGATTCTGAGATCGGACTTCCGCGTCAACGTCTACGGCAAGCACTATGTAACGGCTATGGTCAATTATGCCCGTGAGGCAGCCGATGTCCAGAATTTCTTCCGCAAGGGCAGGACCATAGAGGACAGGGACAGCTACAACTACGGCTACATGTCGGCCTACAACTGGTGGGGCGTGGGCCTGAGGTATTCCTATGACCTGCCGATCGGACCGCTGGACGTGGATTTCGGCTGGTCTGACATGACCAACAGATTCACGGCCTATGTCAGTCTCGGATACTATTTTTAACCGTCTGGCGCAGTTGTGTTCCCGCAGGGAGTACTGCAGCCGCGGTGTCCTGGACCTGCTGCGGCGCAAGGGGGTCGGGGAAAAGGATGCGGAGGCCGTGCTGGAGCGTCTGAGGGCGGAGCGGTATGTGGACGATGCGAGGTACGCGCGGGCCTTCGCCAGGGACAAGGCTCTTCTGGCCGGGTGGGGCCCCAGGAAAATAGCCTATGCCCTGTCCCTGAAGGGAATTCCCGAGGACGTGGTGCAGGCGGCACTGGCGGAAGTAGGGGAGGATGAGAGGTCCCGCCGCATGGAGGAGGTCATCCGGGTCAAATGGCGGAGCGTCAAGGCTGTCACGCCGCAGGAGCGCCGGGCCAAGGTCCTGCGTTTCGCGCTCTCGCGCGGCTATGACTATGCGTCTGTAATGCGGATATTGTCCTGCCCAGAATATCGGGAGAACTGAATTGACACCTTTTTTCTCAGATGTCATAAATTTTATCTAACTTTGAGGTTTGTAAAATTAATACAAACATTAACTGTACAATACTTATGACTACAACTCAAACCGTCAAGAAGAACTATGCGCTTCCCATCGCAATGATGTACCTGCTGTTCTTCATGATCGCCTTCGTGACCAATCTCTGCAACCCGATGGCGGTAATCGTTAAAAATCAGTTCGAAGTTTCCAATGCAATGGCACAGCTCGGCAACGCGGCCAATTTCATTGCCTATGCCGTGATGGGCATCCCCTCAGGTATTCTACTCAAGAGGATTGGATACAAGAAAACTGCTCTGCTCGCCATCGTCGTGGGCTTTACCGGTGTGTTTCTCCAGTATGTCTCTGGATGGAATGCAGTTCAGAGCTATGGCGTGTATCTTGCCGGAGCCTTCATCGCCGGATTCTGCATGTGTATGCTCAACACTGTAGTGAATCCCATGCTCAACACTCTCGGCGGCGGTGGAAAGAGGGGCAATCAGCTGATTCAGTTCGGAGGTGTAGGCAACTCATTGGCCGCTACATTCGTGACTATCTTCGTAGGAGCTCTCGTAGGAGATGCTGCGAAGGCTCAGATCTCGGACGCCACTCCGGCCCTGTTCATCGCTCTCGGTATCTTCCTGCTGGTGTTCATCGTGCTGTCGTTTGTGAGGATTCCAGAACCCGACCAGGAAGGCGAGTCTGCCAGGAAACCGGCTGTCTCTCCGTCTGGCAAGCGTTACAGTGCGTTCTCCTTCCGTCATTTCAATCTCGGTATTGTCGCTATCTTCCTGTATATGGGTGTAGAGGTGGGTATACCTACTTATGTGCTGCAGTATCTTTCCACTGCAACTGACGCGGCAACTCCCGGCTTCGGTATGGACTCCGGTGTCGCAGCTTCCATCGCCGGTGTGTTCTGGCTGATGATGCTGGTCGGCCGTCTGTGCGGCGGTCTGCTCGGAGGACGTTTTTCCAGCCGTGCACAGATTCTTTTCGTGTCGTCTGTGTGTGTCCTGTTCATAGTTCTGGGAATGTTGCTGCCGTCTTCTGCTACAGTGCCTTTCTTCGGTTTCGAAGGTTCTACCGGACATTTTGTGTCAGCTGACATTCCTGTCGGCATGATGTTCCTGGTACTCTGCGGCCTGTGCACCTCGGTATGTTGGGGCGGTATCTTCAATATGGCGGTCGAGGGTCTGGGACGCTTCACCTCGGTGGCTTCCGGTATGTTCATGACGATGGTCTGCGGCGGCGGTATCCTCATCCCCCTTCAGGGCGCCATCGCCGATGCCTCCGGGTCTTTCCTCGTCAGCTTCTCCGTACCCCTTGTCTGCGCCGCTTACATTTTCTTCTATGCGCTGATAGGCTACAAGAATGTTAACAAAGATATTGTAACTGACTAAATTATAAAGATTATGGCAAAACAGGCACTGGTAATGGGCATCGATGTCGGCGGTCAGTCCACCAAGCTGGGTGTAGTCGATGCCCGGGGCAACATCCTTTATCAAAGTGTGATTTCGTCCCTGCAGAGGGAGCTTTCCTCCTATGTGGATGACCTGACCACCGCCATCAAGGACCTCATTAAGAAGGCCGAGAATGACGGAGAGGTCAAGGGAATAGGCATCGGAGCTCCCAACGGTAATTATTATAAAGGCACAATAGAATTTGCACCCAACCTCAAGTGGGCATACGATGAGAATGACAAGCCAATGGTCATCTTCTTCGCCAAGATGATCAGGGATATCGTCGGTATTCCCGTCGCCATTACAAATGACGCCAATGCTGCCGCGGTGGGAGAGATGACTTACGGCATCGCCAAGGGAATGAAGGATTTTATCATGATAACCCTGGGAACCGGTGTGGGCAGCGGTATAGTTATCAACGGCAATATCGTCTACGGTCATGATGGTTTCGCGGGTGAGCTGGGACATACCACTACTATCCGCGGAGGAAGGCAGTGCAACTGCGGCCGCAAGGGCTGTCTGGAGACCTATACCTCCGCTACAGGAGTGGCCCGCACGGCCCGGGAGTTCCTGGCGGAACGTAAGGACAAGAGTCTGCTGCGCAACCTTGATCCGGAGAAGATTACATCCAAGGACATTTATGATGCAGCGACCAAAGGGGACAAGCTGGCTATCGAGATATTCCACTATACCGGCAGGATCATGGGAGAAGCTTTCGCTGACTTCGTGGCTTTCAGTGCACCCGAGGCCATTATCCTATTCGGAGGTCTGGCCCGTTCGAAGGAGTTCCTGACCGAGTCCATCCTCGAGGCCATGAATGCCAACCTGCTCGATATCTGGAAAGGCAAGATCCGCCTGCTGTACTCCACCCTCAAGGACTCCGACGCCGCCATCCTCGGCGCCTCGGCCCTCGCTTGGGAGCTGTAAGATTTACGAATTTACGAAGCGGAGCCTGACTCCATGAGGAAGGACTTCATGAAGGCATTGAGGTCTCCGTCGAGAACGCCCTGCGTATCGGAAGTCTCATATCCGGTACGCAGGTCTTTTACCATCTTGTAGGGATGCAGGACGTAGCTGCGGATCTGGGAGCCCCATTCGATTTTCTTTTTCTTGCCTTCGAGTTCGGCCTGTTTCTCCTGACGTTTTTTGAGTTCCAGGTCGTAGAGGTGCGACTTGAGGATGCGCAGGGCCCGTTGCCTGTTGTCGAGCTGAGAGCGGGTCTCGGTGTTCTCGACCACGATACCGGTGGGGATGTGGCGCACGCGGACGCCGGTCTCGACCTTGTTGACGTTCTGGCCGCCGGCTCCGGACGAGCGGTAGGTGTCCCACTCGAGGTCGGCCGGGTTGATTTCTATCTCGATGGTGTCGTCCACGAGAGGGTAGACGAAGACGGAGG
>DWYD01000015.1 GCA_019118865.1 Candidatus Coprenecus merdipullorum
GACCAACTCCGGTGCCAAAAAGCGCTTCGTGCTTACCGGAACTGGAAAAGTGAAGAGAAGACACGCTTATCACAGCCACATTCTCACCAAGAAGACGACAAAGCAGAAAAGGAACCTCAACAAGGTGGTCATTGCCGATGCATGCGACACCAGGAGGATCAAGGAAATGATTGTCGCCTAAGTTTAAGTTCATTTAATTTATTGTTTAACTGAGTGTTTCAGCAGAAAAAGTCTCCCGAAAGGGGGGAGCGCTGACATTCTTAAAATCAAAAAGTGCAGTATGCCTAGATCAGTGAATTCGGTGGCCTCAAGAGCCCGCCGCAAGAAAATTCTCAAACAGACCCGCGGTAACTTCCTCGCCAGGAAGAACGTCTGGACCGTAGCCAAGAATACCTATGAGAAAGGTTTGGGTTACGCGTACCGCGACCGTAAAGCCAAGAAACGCAACTTCCGTTCGCTTTGGATCCAGCGTATCAACGCCGCTGCCCGCGAGCACGGTATGAACTACTCCCAGTTCATCGGTGCTCTCGCAAAGCAGAACGTAGGTCTCAACCGCAAGGTGCTTGCCGACCTGGCCCTGAACAACCCTCAGGCTTTCGAGGCAGTGATCAACTCTGTGAAGAAGTAATCACACCTTAGCAGCACGTGAAAGAGCTCCTGCATAATAAGTGGTTCCGGTTCGGAGTCTGGGCCGTCCTCTATCTCCTCTGGGTGATATGGCTCGGAAATTACTGGTGGCTGCTCGGCCTCCTGGTGATTTTCGACATCTTCATCACCAGGAAGGTGAAGTGGGCTTTCTGGAAGAAGAACTACAAGGAGGGCGAGAAGCACAATGTGTGGCTGGACTGGCTCGATGCCATCATCTTCGCCGTCATCGTGGTCGTCCCCCTCAATATCTTCTTTCTCCAGGCTTTCCGCATACCTTCCTCGTCCATGGAGAGCACTCTGATGACGGGAGACTACTTGTTTGTAGGCAAGCTGGCCTATGGCCCCAAGCTGCCCGAGAGACCTCTTTCCATACCTTTTGTCCACAACACGATCTTCGGTAAGAAATCCTATTCGGACCTTATCAAGCGCGACTACAGGCGTCTGGCCGGCTTCGGTGACGTGGAGCGCGGAGACATCGTGGTGTTCAACTTCCCTCACGGAGACACAGTCCTCTCCAAACTGCCCGCCGACGATTACTACACACACGTGAGGTTCAATGGCAGGGAGTATACCGAGAAGACCTATGGCCCCCTGATCGTAAGGCCCGTGGACAAGGAGGACAACTATGTGAAGAGATGTGTCGCTGTCGCCGGAGACACCCTCGAGGTGCGTGACGGAGAGGTATTCATCAACGGAGAGCCTCTCGAAGTCTTCCCCGGTGTGCAGAACACTTATAGAGTAGTCACCAACGGCTCCCCGATCAATCCCAAGATACTCGAGGACGCCGGTGTCCAGACCGCGGACGCATGGTTCGACGGCTCCCTTCCCGGGTATCCGTCGATGGCCATGACAGCGGAGGCAGCGGACAGGATAGCCGCAGTCGCCAATGTTCAGGAATGCCGCCGCAACGTGGACGTCTATCCTCCCGACTATCCGGATTCCTATCTGATGCTCTTCCCCTTTGCGGAGGACTTCCGGTGGACGAGGGACAACTACGGTCCCCTCTATATTCCGGCCAAGGGAGACAGCGTGGCCCTGACCCTGGAGAACCTTCCCCTCTACCGCCGCATCATCGATGTATATGAGGGACATGACCTTGAGGTTCAGGACAGTACCATAGTGATTGACGGCCGCCCCGCGACCCATTATACCTTCGCTATGGACTACTACTTCATGATGGGTGACAACAGGCACAACTCTCTTGACTCCCGCTACTGGGGCTTCGTACCCGAGAACCACGTCGTCGGCAAACCCCGCGTGGTATGGTTCTCGAAGGATCTCAACAAACCTTTCCCTCGGAATATCAGATGGAACCGATTGTTGAAGTTTGTGTAAAAAATTTGGAATTTAAAGAAAAAAAGGGGATATTTGCAGCCCTTTGAAATTTAGAAATAAAATAGGAAAAATATAATATGGCACGTGTTTGTCAAGTAACAGGAAAGAAGAGGGTGATCGGAAACAATGTTTCCCACTCCAAGCGTCGTACGAAACGCGAGTTCGCTCCCAACCTGAAGGTTAAGCGCTTCTGGCTCGAGGAGGAGAACAGATTTGTCACTCTGAAGGTCTCTGCTGCCGGCATGAGGACCATCAATAAGAACGGTCTCGCAGCTACTCTGAAGGCCGCTCAGGAAAAAGGTTTAATCGACATTTATTAACGGAGGGTACTAATCATGGCAAAGAAAGCAAAAGGCAACAGAGTGCAGGTGATCCTCGAGTGCACAGAGCAGAAGGACAGCGGAGTTCCCGGAATCTCCCGTTACATCACCACCAAGAACAAAAAGAACACTACAGAGCGTCTGGAGCGCAGGAAATACAATCCCTACCTCCGCAGAGTAACTGTACACAAGGAAATTAAATAAGTTATAGCATATGGCAAAGAAAGCGGTTGCAACCTTTAGCGGCGACAAGGCCTCCAAGAGGACATTTGTCAAATGTATCAGGATGGAAAAATCCGACCGTACCGGTGCCTATATCTTCAAGGAGGATTTCGTAGCCACCGATAAGACCAAGGAGTTCTTCGAGAAAAAGTAAATTTTATTGGTTAATATTCATAGACGGGGTGCCGGAGACGACACCCTGTTTTTATTTTGTGCTTATGGAATTACAGGAAATAATAGACAGGACGGTGGCAGCATATGCGCCGCTGGTCAAGGCCTCCTCAGAGGCTTACTGGGAGGGAACGACTACAGGCAGTTCCGCCGCATTCGACCGGTATGCGGAAGTAAATAAGAAAATAGCGGAACTATTTTCCGACGCAGGAACTTTCGGGCAGCTGCACCGGATCAAGGAGTCCGGAAGCGTTACGGAGCCTCGGTTGAAGCGGCAGCTGGATGAGCTGTACAACTGCTTCCTCGCCCGGCAGGCCGACAGGTCCCTGCTCGGAGCCATCATTGAGAAGGAGACGGCCCTCGAGCGGAAGTATGCCGCTTTCCGGGCGGATTTCCGCGGCCGCAGGATCAATGACAATGAGGTGGAGCGGCTGCTGCGGACCTCCTCCGACTCTGCGGAGCTCCGGGATGTCTGGGAGGCGCATAAGGCTGTAGGCCGGGTGGTGGCAGGCGATATCCTGGAAGTCGTGCGGCTGCGCAATCAGCTGGCGGATACCCTCGGATTCACCAATTATCACTCGATGAGCCTGATGCTCAGCGGGGAGAAGCCCCGGGAGGTGGAGTTGCTGATGAATGAGGTGGACGCCCTTTCCCGTGACAGTTTCGCCGCTGTGAAGGAGGAGGTGGACGGGGTGATGGCCCGCCGCTGCGGCATTGACCGGAAAGAGCTGAGGCCCTGGCACTATCAGGGACGGTTCTTCCAAGAGGCACCGGACCTTTATCCCGTGGATTTCGACAGTTACTACAGGGGCAGGGACCTGGAGCGGCTGACCATCGATTATTACCGCAGCATCGGCCTGGACGTGGAGCCTGTGCTCCGCCGCAGCGACCTCTATCCGCGCGAGGGTAAGAACCAGCATGCCTTCTGCATCGATATGGACTGCATGGGGGATGTGCGGGTGCTGTGCAACCTCACTGACAACGAGCGGTGGATGGAGACCATGCTGCACGAGTTCGGACATGCCGCCTACAGTGCCGGACACGACGCCAACCCGGAGCTGCCCTTCCTGCTGAGGGAGGCCGCCGGTATTTTCACCACCGAGGGCGTGGCCATGATGTTCGGCCGCCTCTCGCGCAACCCGGAGTGGATGCGGCTCAACCTCGGAATTTCCGCAGAGGAGGCTGCCCGTATTGCCACCGACTGCCGCCGCTCGGCCCGCCTGAGCCAGCTCGTGCAGTCCCGCTTCATGCAGGTGGTCTACCGCTTCGAGAAGGCCATGTACGCTGATCCGGCTCAGGACCTCAATGCCCTGTGGCGCAGTCTTGTGGAGAAGTACCAGCTGCTCACTTACCCCGAGGGCCGCGACGAGCCGGACTGGGCCGCGAAGATCCACATAGCCCTCTATCCCTGCTACTACCACAACTACCAGATGGGCGAGCTCTTCGCCTCGCAGATGCACCACTATATCGTGGAGCACATCACCCGGAGCGGAGATATGGCCTTCGACTCCTACACCGGCTGCTCCGAAGTCGGCCGCTGGCTGACAGAAAACATTTTCGCCCCTGGCAAGCTCCATCCCTGGAACGAGATGATCAGCCGTGCCACGGGCGAAAAACTCACTGCCGCCTGGTGGGCCGTCGAGGTCAGTCAGATGTGAGTTGAAAAATTTGCTTATATGTAATTTATAAATTACCTTTGAGCAAGTGGACCGGATACCTTTGACGTATCTGAAACATATTGAGGGGACAAGTGGCCTTTTTGAGATACGTGTACAGTTGGGTGGAAACATATTCCGAATCTTTTGTTTCTTCGATGGAAGCAGGTTGGTTATATTATTGACAGGTTTTCAGAAGAAGACGCAGAGGACTCCGAAGGAGGAGATAAATCGTGCGGTAAGGCTTATGAATGAATATTACGAAGAGAAAATAAATGGCTGAAAACATGAATATAAAAACACTGGATCAAATTAAAGACGACTATTACGGTCTGCCTGGGACTCCTGAGCGTGATAGGATAGAGCGTGAACTGGAGGCTCTTCATGTGGGGCTTAAAATACGTAGTGCAAGGGAGACAAGGAAGATGACACAGGCAGAGCTGGCTAGCAGGATAGACAAAAAGCGTACGTTCATATCCAAGGTGGAGAATGATGGCGAGAATATTACGCTGAAAACGCTGTATGATATAGTGGAACGTGGACTTGGTGGGAAATTGAAAATAGAAGTCGTGTTGTAGTATAGGCAAATTTTGCTTATACTGGAAAGTAATAATAATCCGCACTCTATACGGTTGTAATCGTATAGGGTGCGGAATTCGTATGGGGTAAATTAACGAAGTTCGATAGCGACGCCGCCGCTGCGGGCCAGGGGGATCTCCAGCTTGGAGTCCGAGGTGACGAGGGTCTCGGAGATCTTGTAGCTCTGAGGATTCTCGTCCCAGGAGGCGTCCTCGCCGTCAGCGTAGATGGTGGCGGTGTACTGCTTGCCCTCGGTCAGGGGGAGCTTGGAGAAGTCGATGACCGCGGTGCGGGCGTTCTCGTCGGTGATGGCGCCGATGTACCAGCGGTCCTCACCCTTGGCCTTGCGGGCAGTGGTGATGTAGTCGCCCGGCTCTGCCTCCAGTACCTTGGTGTAGTCCCAGTCGGTGGGCACGTTGCGGATGAAGGTGAAGGCGTCGGGGAAGCGCTCGTAGTTTTCGGGCAGGTCGGCTACCATCTGCAGGGGGGAGTAGAGCACGACGTAAAGGGCCAGCTGCTTGACGAGGGTGGTGTGGATGTGGCCCTTGGCGTTCTCATCGTAGTATTTCATATCCTGCTGGAAGATGCCGGGGGTGTAGTCCATCGGGCCGCCCATGATGCGGGTGAAGGGCAGAATGGTGGTGTGTTCGGGAGGGTTGCCTATAGCGTCGGAGGACTCGAACTCAGTGCCGCGGGCGGACTCGGCGGCCAGGTAGTTGGGCCAGGTGCGGTGCAGTCCGGTGGGCCTTACGGGCTCGTGGGCGTCGATCATGATTTCATAGTCAGCGGCACGCCTGATGCAGTGAAGGAAGTGGTTGACCGTGGACTGGTCGTAGTGGTGGGAGCCGCGGGGGATGATGGGGCCTACGTAGCCGCTCTTGACGACGGAGTAGTTGTTGTCCTTCATGAACTGGTAGGCGCGGTCGAGGTAACGCTCGTAGTTGAGGGTCGAGCCGGAGGTCTCGTGGTGCATGACGAGCTGGACGCCCTTGCTCCTGGCGTATTCTCTCAGCTCCACTACGTCGAAGTCAGGGTAGGGGGTAAGGGAATCGGAGACGAACTCCTTGAACTGCCCGAACCAGTCTTCCCAGCCCT
>DWYD01000107.1 GCA_019118865.1 Candidatus Coprenecus merdipullorum
ATCATGCGCTCTAACCAGCTGAGCTATCTCGCCATCATTTTGTTGAGCTACCAGGAGTCGAACCTAGATTTACAGAGCCAGAATCTGTCGTGCTGCCATTACACCATAGCTCAATTGGAATCGGAGCGCAAAGGTAGACAATTTTTACAAAATTCAAAAAAAAATTGCAGAAACTGCGCCTTAACTTTCCTGGTTACTCCCTGATGACCTGGACTTCATTGTGCAGCCCGAGCTTGATAATCGATGAGGCCTTGCCCGTGGAGCCCTGGTCAAAGGAGGGGTCAATACTCAGATTGACAGATGCCTTGACCGAGTCGGGAATGTCGATGTAGCGGCGGGGTGCAGGTGTGCCTGAGACATTGGCCGAAGTGGAGACAATAGGCTTGCCGAAGCGGCGGACAAGCTCCACGCAGAAATCGTTCTTGGGAATGCGGATGGCGATGCTGCCGTCTTCGGCAGTGACGTTGGGGGCGAGGTTGATGCCCTCGGGATAAATGATGGTCAGGGGCTTGTCGCTCAACGACTCGACGGTAACGGCCATCTCGGGAATCTCCCTGACATAGCGGGCCACCATGTCCATGTCGCTGGCCAGGATAATAAGGCTCTTGGAGTCCGCTCTCTGCTTGATCTCAAAGACCCGCTCGACCGCCTTCTCATCCGTGGCGTCGCAGCCTATGCCCCATATAGTATCCGTAGGATAGAGCAGGATTCCTCCGGCCCTGAGCACCTTTACGGCTTCTTCGATCTGTTCTTTTCTCTGAATCATAACGGTTAATATTGTATTTACATATGTATCTTCACAATCACCGGATAATGGTCCGAACTCTCCACGCGCGGCGTGCGGTGTTCCAGCACCTGCGCCTCCTCTGGGACCAGAACATAGTCTATCCTGAGCAACGGCCAAAGCAGCCTATAGGTCGCTCCGAAACCTTTACCTGCCTCGCCGAACGTATCCTTACGTCCTCTCAGCAGGCTCCGGAAACAGTAGGACATCGGTGTATCATTGACGTCTCCGCAGATTACCGAAGGCAGACCGCTACCTGAAATATCCTCTAGCAAAGCCCGTACCTGACCGCCCCGGCGGGACGAGGATTTACGGACTTTCTCATGCGCCTCGGCCAGCTCCTGCGACAGCTCGTCGTATCCCCCGCCCCGGACATCCTTGATCAAGGGAGCAAGCGGGATATTGTTCGACTCCAGATGCACATTGTACAGCCGGAACACTTTCCCGGCATACTCCACATCCGTATACAGCACCATATTCGTAGTGCCCCTGAACGGCAGGTAACCGTCCCCGCACAGCGGGAAACGGCTGAAGGTCACATTGCCCACATAGTCTCCGTTGCGCAGCCGGAAAAAATGCTCCCGCACGTGGGGATACCCCGGAAACATCCGCCGCAGCGCGGAGGGGTTGCCTGTACGGAACTCCTGAAGGGAGACCACGTCGGGAGACTCCGAGGCAACGAGGGACGTCACTCCACGGATATTGTTCTCCACATCATCCGAGACCCCCGAACGGAAACCGCCTACGTTCCACGTCATGACCTTGAGCCCGTCAGTTCGGGCCACCACGCTTTCAGGCAGCGCGTTCCTGTCCCCCGCACGGAAGAAGAACCCGACGAAGAACAGAGACGGAAGCAGGGCGATGACCGGTATCCAGGCCGAGGAGGACCATCTCAGCAGGGCCAGGACCAGCAGCAGCACATTGACCGCCAGCATGGGGATGAAATACAGGCCGAAAAATCCCGCCAGAGGGAAGATTCCCGGGTCGATCAGCACCGACACGTAACTGAGCAGCAGCAGTATGCAGCATACTGTCGCCACCAGCCGGAAGGACAGGCTCAGGAAAGGACTGCGCCTCTTTCTGGATTCGCGCCGGGTCATCTGAAGCAAGACACGCTAGGAGTACAGCCGGTTCTTTTTCTTCCAGTACAGTATCATGATGATACCGAAGATCATACCGCCGAGATGGGCGAAATGGGCCACATTGCCGCCCCTGCCCGACAGGCCCGATATGAGCTCGATGGCACCGAAGATGATGACCATCCACTTGGCCTTCATGGCGACGGGAGGGAAGACGAACTGCAGCACATTGTTCGGAAACATCATGCCGTATGCCAGCAGCAGGCCGTAGATGGCGCCCGAGGCACCGACGGTGGGCACGCGGTTGATGGCGGCCTCGACCAGTCCGGGAGTCTCCGCAAAAGCAATCTGCAGATACATCACCAGCTCGTTGATCAGGCCCGCGCCTATACCGCAGACCATATAGTAGAGGAAGAATTTCTTCCCGCCCCAGTAGTTCTCCAGCACGCTGCCGAACATGTACAGCGAGAACATATTGAAGAAGATATGCCAGAAGCCCCCGTGCATGAACATGTAGGTAATCAGCTGGAAGGGCTTGAAGAAGGGCGAGGTGAAATAGAAGAGCGAGAATGTCCCGTACATGAAGTTCTGGGCGAACATCGTGACGACGAAGACTATCGCGTTGATGATTAGCAGGTTCTTGACTACAAAGGGCAGTCCGGGTCGGTAATAGCCGTAATTCATAAATGTCTCTCTATGTCTTGTTCTGTCAATATAAACATGCACCTGCGGCCGGCCGGCGAAATCTCGGGCTCGGCGCAGGAAAACAGGGTATCTACCAAAAGTCGTGCCTCATCCCCGGATATCCGGGTGTCAGTCCCCGAAACAGCGGCGCGGGCAAGCTTCCGGGCCATTTCCTCCCTTGCAGCAGCCTTTCCCAGGCCCTCCGGACCGGCATCCATCAGCGCTGCCACTATGTCATCCACCGCCTTCCGCACTGCCTCCTCGTCCGTGCCGAACCCTTCGGGCAGCCCCTTTACGGAGATGGTGAAATCCCCCGCAGGCTCAATGTCAAATCCCAACTGCCGCAGCCTCCCGGGGTCCTCCATCAGCAGATGGTACCGCTCGGGCGGAAGGGTCACCGCGCACGGAAACAGCACCTGATGGGAAATGGGCGAGCTGTCGTCCAGCTGCCTCAGGTATCTCTCGTAGAATATCCGCTCCCTGGCCCTGCGCACGTCCACTATCAGCAGGCCGGAGCGCATGGGGGTGGCGATGTAGCGGCTGGAAATCTGAAGGACTCCCGCCCCGCTTCCCGCCGTTCCGCTGTCCTCGAAGATATGGCCGTAGCCGGCGACATCCTGTCCGGAAGAGGAAAATTCCGCGGATGGCAATATCTCAGCCGCAGCGGCATCAGCGGGACGATGTCCTGGGAAATCAACTGTTTCCGGCAAAATCGCCGTGTAGTCCACCTTCTTACCGGATACGGAGCGTCCTCCTCCGAAACTTCCGCCGCCCCCCTTGGAATAATGGAACTGCGAGGGAGCCGGTATGTCCGGCAGGGTATCGTGGTCGAAATCTATCGTAGGAATAAATGAGCTCCGCCCCAGAGCCTCCCGCACCACGGCGGTGAGCAGCTCGAATATCTCTGTCTCATTCTCAAACTTGACCTCTGTCTTCGAGGGATGTATGTTCACGTCCACATTCTCTGGAGCAGTGGAGAAGAACAGGTAGTAGGAGGGATAGGTACCCTCGGGGATGAGCTTGTCGTAGGCCTTCATCACTGCCTTGTGAAAGTAGGGCGAGCGGAAATAGCGGCCGTTGACGAAGAAATACTGGTTGCCGGCACTGCGGCGGGCATCCTGAGGATTGCCCACGAAGCCGGATATCTCTATGATGCGGGTCGAGGTGGACACGTCGATGAGTTCCTTGCCCATGTCCTTGCCCTCGATCTCGAGGATGCGCTGCTTGAGGGTATTGGCCCGCCTGAGGTTGTAGATGTCCTTGCCGTTGTGGGACAGGCGGACGCCCACGTCCGGACGGCAGAGGGCCACGTGAGAGAACTCGGCGATGATCTGCCGCAGCTCCGTATTGTCCGACTTGAGGAACTTGCGCCTGGCCGGGAGGCTGTAGAAGATGTTGCGGACGGCTATATTGGTCCCCTCGGGCATGGCCGCCTCCTCCTGGGAGACAAGGCCGGAGGGAGTGAAGACTGTCTCGGTTCCGGTCTCGGAGCCTTTCCTGCGGGTACGGAGCGTGACCTCGGCCACCGCCGCGATGGAGGGAAGGGCCTCCCCGCGAAAACCGTAGGTGAGGATCGAGTCCAAGTCGGAGGCCTGCGCTATCTTGGAGGTAGCGTGTCTCTCGAAGCAGAGCCGCGCCTCCTCCGGAGTCATGCCGCAGCCGTCGTCGATCACCTGGATTAGGGTCTTACCCGCATCCTCGATGATGACGCTGACCGAGGCAGCTCCGGCGTCTATGGCATTTTCCAGAAGTTCCTTGACCACTGACGAGGGGCGTTGGACCACCTCTCCGGCAGCGATGAGATTGGAGATATTGGGAGGCAGGATCTTAAGCATCTCTTCGGGCTACCGCATGGATTCGAGGAATACAGTATAGTACTTGGCGAAATAGATAAGGAAGGCGAAGAATATGGCCACCGACACCAGGCCTATGATGCGGGTGAGGTTCTTGTTAAGCGAACCGCGCCTGCTATTGCGGGCCTGTTCCTGAAGCCTGCCGCTGATGTACATGCCCGGCTTGTAGGCCTCGTCCTTCCATTCCTTCCCCTCACGCATGGCTTTCTCCCTGAGTGCCTCATTCTTGACCTGCTCACGGTGCTCCTTCCTCTCGTCCCAGTAACGGGGCTCATAGTGAAAGACCCGGTGCTCAGGCGTTTTGAAAAAACTGATATTCATCTCTGATTTCCTTTAGTAATTGCAACATACAAAAGTACAAAAAATCTGCCGCAGATGCAACCCGTGCGAAGCAGTTGTTCAGACACGGCGCAACCACTTCCGGCCGAGCCACTTTCTCAACGGTTCGTCATACACCTTCAAGACTATGTACGCCAGCACTATACTGCCCAGGAACACCGTCACCGCCCAGGGCCATGCCTCGGAAAAAGGCACGCCCGTAAAGGTCCAGGCATAGAACAGGTACATAAAAGGATAATGAATGATATAGACCGGGTAGGATATGTCGCCAAGGAACCTGCACACCCTCCTCGAAAAACCTCCGGTCACCTGACCGGAAGCACCGATATAGACCAGAAGCGGAAAGACACATACGACGCAGAGCGCCTCATAGAGACCGTTCAGCCACATATTGCCCTCAGTACCGATCCGGGGCACCGAAAGCAGGAGTATTATCGCCAGAGAGCAGATCCAGAACGCTCCCCGCACCCTCCACGGCCGGAAGCCGCGGGACATCAGCAGACCCACTCCGAACGAGAACATCAGCCTGAGGAATCCACCCGGAAGATTGAGGTCCGTCAACGACCAGCCCACCCCGAGATGGCCGAAACCGGAGAGGCCGCCTACCGCATAACCCGCCAGGCAGAGACCGGATACCGCCACCACGACAGCCAGCCAGCGGGTGGACAGCCTGCGCAGGACCAGCGCATAGAGGATGTTGCCGATATATTCGAAGAACAGGGACCAGGAAGGGCCGTTGAGCGGATACATCTCGTTGTTGCCCCGCACCTCGTAAGGCGCCCCGGGATAAGCCGGTATCAGGAACATGCCCAGCAGCATGGCCAGCATCACCGCCCCGAAGGGCACATGCGTTCCGTCCCACTGCACCGAACCCTGAATCAGGAAAGTCACCGCTCCCAGCACCGAGCCGAGCATCACCATCGGATGCAGACGCACCAGACGGCGCTTTAGGAAGTCCTTGACACTCATTACCCCTCGGGCGCCTTTTCCATCGACTCCGGAAGCGTTCCCAGGCCGTTTCCTCCACCGGTCATCGTATGCGTATCCGACCACGAAGCCGGAGAGGATAAAGAAGAAGTCCACGGCCAGATACCCGTGATTGAACTTCTGGTCCAGCGGACTGGTCGCGAAGCCCTCGAACACGTGATACCATATCACCACCAGTGCAGCCACTCCGCGAAGCCCGTCCAGTATCTCATAATGCGGCTTGGAGTCCGTGAAGGCCGAGGCGGCCACAGTATTGCCTGTTTTCATAATCAATTTTATTTAATCATTGTCACAGCTTATGGAAGAATACACCGCAGCAACGCAGAGAGTTGCCGCAGTCTCGGTGCGCAGGCGCGAGGGGCCGAGGGACAGGGGCACGAAACCGGCCTCCAGGGCCTCTGCGATCTCCTCCGAAGAAAAATCCCCCTCAGGCCCGATGAGGAACAATGCCCCGGGCAGTGCCTCTCCGGCAGCCTCCTCCCCTCCGGCCTTCACGGCGGCGACCGCCTCCATCAGCGGCACACGGGTATTCAGCCCCGCCGCTATATCGCTGTCGCAGTATGCGATGAACTTCTTCCCGGAGACCCCTGCCGAGCGCACCTCCTCCATCAGGGCCCGGAACGGAGTCAGAGCGTCGAGCTGCGGCACTGCCCCCTTGAGGGACTGCTTGGCGGCTGCGACGATGACCCGATGCCCGCGCTCCTGGTTGTACACCTTCCGCTCGGAATGGGCGCAGAGCAGAGGTGTTATCCGGTCCACTCCCATCTCCGTGGCCTTCTCGGTGAACCACTCGAAGCGGTCGATATTCTTCGTCGGAGCCACGGCCATCCACAGCCGGTAGGGATGCGTCCCGAAGCCGCCCTCCACCGAAAGCACCCGGGCCACGGCCGCACGGCTGTCCGCCTCCTCGAGACAGCAGCGGTAGAGATTGCCGTCCCCTCCGCTCACATATACCTCATCCCCCACCCTGTGCCTGAGCACCTTGACGCAGTGAGCGGACTCCTCGGGAGAGAGACGGATCCTCCCGTCGCGGATATCATTTGAATAAAATACTTCCATGCCCGCAAAGATACTCCATTTTTTCCTATCTTGGCGGTCCGTTAAAGACTCACAGGACATGAACAGCGCAGCATTTTCCCCCGACCGCAGGATCTCCGTCATGGGGATCGTCAACCTCACGGACAACTCCTATTTTGCCTCCAGCCGCTGCCTCGGCCCTTCCGGAGAGGTGGACCTGAGCAAGGCCCTCGACCGCACGGAGCGGATGCTGGCCGAGGGCGCCGATATTATAGACATAGGTGCGTGCTCGACCCGCCCAGGGTCGCAGGGAGTGGGCGCAGAGGAGGAATGGCGCAGGCTCGGGCCTTTCCTGCAGGAGATGCGCAGGGCCTTCGGGGACGGCGTCCGCATATCGGTCGATACCTACTGGGCTTCGGTCGTGGAGCGCTGCTTCGACACGGTCGGCCCGTTCATGGTCAATGACATATCGGCAGGGGAGGACGACCCTGCGATGCTGCCGCTTGCGGGACGTCTGGAACTGGAGTACGTGGCGATGCACAAGCGCGGCACTCCAGCGGACATGCAGTCGCTGTGCCAATATGAAAATGTAGTGGAGGACGTGCTGGCCTACTTCGGGGATTTCGGCCGCCGGGCCGCTGAGCACGGTATCAGGAAATGGGCTCTGGACCCCGGATTCGGGTTCGCCAAGACTGTGGAGCAGAACTACCGGCTGCTGGCCGGCCTGGACCGATTCGCCGCCCTGGGCCGTCCGATACTCGTCGGCGTGTCCCGTAAGAGCATGATCTACCGTCTTCTCGGCATCACACCCGAAGAGTCCCTGCCCCAGACCCAGGTCCTGCATCTGGCAGCCCTCGAGCGCGGCGCCTCCATCCTCCGCGTCCACGACGTCGCAGAGGCCGTCCGCACTGTCCGCATCTGGCGGGAAATCGCCTCTCAATCTACCCTATGACTTCCGGATATCGCTTCCGCCACTTTCTCCAGCTGCCATCGGGTGGTTGAAGTCGCCCCGCATATACCCACGGTATCATCCGGACGTAAAATATCCGAAGGCAGTTCGGCAGCACTCTCCACCTTATATGAACGCGGATTGACCGAACGGCACAGTTCGAAAAGCACCTTTCCGTTGGAGCTCTCCCGCCCACAGACAAATATAATAACCGAGCAAGCAGCCGAAAACTCTTTGAGAAGCCGATGGCGGGATGAGACATGACGACAGATCGTATTGTATATCTGCGGGTCTGCTGTCCGCTTAAGCCTGTCTGCCAGTGCCGAGAACTCCTCCGGGTCCTTGGTAGTCTGCGAAAACAGCGCCAACGGTCGGGACGGATCTATTACTCCGGCAGCAAGCTTCTCTTCAAGATCCGACATACTCTCCACAACAACAGCATGGCCGTCGGTCTGCCCCACCAGTCCGTTGACCTCTGCATGACCGCGTTTGCCGAATATAAGAACCATACCTCCCTTTGGTGATAGTTCCGCATACTTGGCCGCAATCCTGCGCTGAAGGGCCAGCACCACCGGGCAAGTACAGTCGATCAAGGAAATACCGGACTTTCTTGCCAGGTTATAAGTCGATGGCGGCTCTCCGTGTGCGCGTATCAGGACCGTCTTTCCGCTGACAGAAGGCAGGTCAGCATATCCTACTGTCCTCAGGCCCAGAGCAGCCAGACGCTGAATCTCGGCATCATTGTGCACAATAGCACCCAGAGAGTAGAGCACCCCGTGCTCTTCCATCCACTTTTCAGCAGTGGATATAGCCCGGCCAACCCCGTTGCAACAACCCGAATGACTGTCTATCAATATCCGCATAGATGCCTTTGCCTCAGTAAGTCACGAAACCAGGCCATCTGGTCTTCCACATTCATGTCACTGTTGTCCAGCAGTACTGCATCCGCGGCACGGACAAGCGGAGCCGTCCGGCGATGAGTATCGATATAGTCCCTCTCGCTCAGGTTGTCCAAAATCTCCTCATATGTGGTCTCGTAACCGCGGGAATGCATTTCCTCATACCTCCTCCGCGCCCTCACCTCCGGACGTGCCGTCATGAATATCTTCAGCTCCGCATCAGGGAACACTGCCGTACCGATGTCGCGTCCGTCCATGACAACACCCTTGCGGACGCCTATCGCACGCAGACTGCGGTCCACGAATTGCCGGACCATCGGTTCCGCGGCCACATGGCTGACCACCCGCGATATTTCTATGGTACGGATCTGACCCTCCACATTCTCTCCGTCCATCCATGTCTCGCTGATTCCTCCGGGACCGGATGTCCGGAAAGTAATTTCCACAGGGTTATCCGCCCGGGACAGAGCTTTCCTGAGAGACTCTGTATCTATGGTATTATTTTTGGATACGTACCCGTTTCTGAGAGCGAAAAGTGTAACGGCGCGGTACATGGCGCCTGTATCTATATAGATGTAGCCCAGCTCTTTCGCTATAGCTTTGGCGAATGTGCTCTTGCCGGTGGAAGAGTAACCGTCGATTGCTATGATGATAGGTGAAGTCATAGATTACAAAAATACACATATTTTATCTACTTTTGCGTAAAATTTATAACGATTGAAATGAAAAAAGCACTTGTATCCCTTATCGCCCTGACAGCAGCAATCGCAATGACAGCTCAGGAGAACCGCGTAAATATGGAGATAAAACAGTTCGAGGAACAAAAAGTCGAGTCGGGCAGAGAATACTACGGAGACATCCCGGCCAGGATGACCAAGGTAGTCATCGCAGGAGACAATTCCATGACCGACCTGATATTCAAGGACGCAGTCGAGGAGTTTTGGAACATCTCTCCTTTCGAGTTCTGCAGCTATGAGGAGTTTGACCGTATCAAGACCGACACGAACTACTTTTTTCTCATGCGGCTGGACAAGAAGCACCGCAGCGAGAATGATCCCGCAATGGAATTCGTATGCTATCTGAAGGGCAATGAGAAGGCCGCCGGCAGCATATCCGCCATGCCGGAGCTTATCGCCCTGCCTCTTTTCCCGGAAAACGATGACAGCGACCGCATCT
>DWYD01000108.1 GCA_019118865.1 Candidatus Coprenecus merdipullorum
GCAATGAGGGACGCCCTCACGATATTTGACCAGATAGTGGCCTTCTGCGGGAAGGAGGTCCGTTACGAGGACGTCATCCGCGACCTCAATGTTCTGGATTACGAGTATTATTTCAAGATAACAGACTATTCCCTGAACGGAGACTACACCTCCTCACTTCTGCTCTTCGATGAGATTCTGTCCAAGGGATTCAATGCCCTCTACTTCGTATCGGGCCTGAGCTCCCACCTCCGGGATCTCCTGGTCTGCAAGAACTCTCACGGCTCGGCCCTGCTGTCGCTGCCTCCCTCGCTCATCGAGCGGTACCGGGAACAGGCGGAAAGGTGCTCCGTCCAGTTTATTTTCTCCTCGCTCAATATCACAATGTCATGCGAGGCGTCCTACCGCCAGAGCGGCAACCAGCGGCTGCTCATCGAGTTCGCCCTGATGCGGCTGGCGGAGAAGGCGGTTGCGGCCCGACAGCCTCAGCCGGCAGCACAGCAAACCGCCGCACAACAGACTGCACCGACGGCAAGCACGGCAGCTCCGGTAGACCGGACTCCGAAACCGGAACGCTCAGCTCCGGCACCGGCTTCCCCAGCCCCCGCACCGGTTCCTGAGCCTGCTCCCGCCGAAACCCAGAAACAGCCGGTTCAGCCCCGCCCCACTGCAAAACTCCCTGGTTTGTCCCTCAAGAGCCTGATTTCCCAGGCAGAGCAACAGAGTGCAACAGGAACTGCCGCAGATACTGCCTCACTGGCCGATACCCCCCTGACCTTCGAGTCCATGATGAACGCCTGGCAGGCCCTGGCCGACCGGGAAAAGTCCTCGGGCCGCAGTTCACTGGCCACTGCCATGCTGCATCGCAGTCCCGGCATAGATATTGATACTGCCGTTCTGACTTTTTTTGTGAGCAACAGCGCCCAGCAGGAATGGATCCGTGAGAAAGCCCTCACGAGAATGGAAGCAGCCCTGCGCAAGGAACTGAGAAACTCCAAAGTGAAAATAAACGTCCAGATCTACGAATCCCTCGCCGGAAAGAAGGACTCTACGCCCTATATGCCGGTGGACAAGGCCAAATTCCTGGCTGCCAAGCAGCCGGAACTTAACGAACTGGTCAAGGATCTGGAATTGGATGTAAAATAATAACAGAACACACTACCGACAATGAAACTATACAGCGAGAACCTGGTAAAAAAATACGGCGCCCGGACAGTAGTAAAGGGCGTATCCATAAATGTCGAACAAGGAGAAATCGTGGGTCTGCTCGGACCCAACGGAGCCGGCAAGACCACGAGTTTCTACATGATTACCGGTCTGATCAAGCCCAATGACGGCCACATCTTCCTCGACAACGAGGAGATTACCGACCTGCCTATGTACCGCCGTGCCCAGAAAGGTCTGGGATACCTGGCTCAGGAAGCGTCGGTCTTCCGCAAAATGTCTGTTGAGAACAACATCATGTCCGTCATGGAGTTCTCCAGATTCTCAAAAAAGGAAAGACGCGAGCGTCTGGAATCCCTGATAGACGAATTCGGACTGGCCAAAGTCCGCAAAAGCTACGGAATACAGCTCTCGGGAGGCGAGCGCCGGCGCTGCGAGATAGCCCGCGCACTGGCCATTGACCCCAAATTCATCCTCCTGGACGAACCATTCGCTGGAGTCGATCCTATCGCAGTGGAGGACATCCAGCATATCATAGCCAAGCTCAAGACAAAGAACATCGGTATCATCATTACCGACCACAACGTCCACGAGACCCTTGCCATTACAGACCGCGCCTATCTCCTGTATGAGGGCAGTATTCTCGAGAGCGGCACCGCCGAGGAACTGGCATCGAACCCGGAGGTCCGCAAGAAATATCTCGGCCAGAACTTCGAGCTGCGCAAAGCCGTCCTGAGGCCGCGGGAATAAACCGGCGGCCGGCAGCGGGTCATTCTGCCTGAAGAAGAACCGAGGCCCAGACAGCGATGCCCTCCTCGCGGCCAGTGAAGCCGAGGTGCTCGGTAGTCGTAGCCTTGACCGATATCTGAGAAACGTCCACGCCTAGTACACCTGCTACAGTCTCCCGCATCCGGACGATGAACGGAGCCAGTTTCGGACGCTGGGCCGCGATGGTAATATCGGCATTGGCCACCGCATAGCCACGGGAACGGACCAGGGCGTCCACCCGCTGCAGCAGGATCTTGCTGTCTATGCCGCGGTAATCCTCGGAAGTATCCGGGAAATGCTGACCGATATCGCCGAGAGCCAGGGCCCCGAGCATGGCGTCACAGAGAGCGTGGATGGCCACATCCCCGTCCGAATGGGCTATACAGCCTTTAGAGTGCGGAATCCTCACCCCGCCGAGCCACAGCTCCAGCCCCTCGCCGAGGGCATGCACGTCATAGCCGTGACCTATTCTGAATGGGAGAATACTCATTATTCGCTTATTTTAATACGGATTGAGCACAAATGTAAACAAAAAAACCTCGAAAACCTTATATTTGTCCGTACTAACAGAATCAGACCCTCACACCAATGTATATAGGCATTATTTCAGACACCCACTGCTGGTTCGACGACCCGCTGAAAAAGTTCCTCGAGCCGGTGGACGAGATATGGCACGCGGGGGACTTCGGCAACGAGGAGACCCTGCTGCAAATTGCGGATTTCAAGCCGCTCAAAGGAGTCTACGGCAACTGCGACGGCACGCAGGTCCGCGGCAGAGTCCCGTACACACAGTTTTTCGAGTGCGGGGGAAAGAGGGTGCTGATGATGCACATCGGAGGCTATCCCGGACGGTACGACTACAAGGCCTTCCAGCTCATCAACGCCCATCTGCCCGATATCTTCGTCTGCGGGCACTCCCACATCCTCAAAGTCATCTTCGACAAGAAATACAACATGCTCACCGTCAATCCAGGTGCCGCCGGCATCCAGGGCTTCCACCAGGTGAGGACAGCTATAAGGGTCCACATCGACGACGGGAATATTCACGGCATGGAGATTGGAGAATGGCCCAGATTTGTCAAATAATCACTATATTTACACTCGTTTTTGAGAATCATCAACCTACAAACACAAATGAAACGCAACTTTCTAATAATCACAGCATTCTTCTGCATGACCGCGACTGCCGCATGGTCACAGCAGACTCCGGTGACCGAGGCCAACTACGAGCTGGCCGAACGGTTCTCGACCAATAAGGTCAACAGTATGGTTTTCTCACAGAACATACGTCCGTCATGGTTCCCCAACTCGGACAAGTTCTGGTATCAGTGGAAAAGCCACGAGGGTATCAACTACTGGATTGTAGACCCCGCGGCCAAGACCAAGACAGCCGTCTTCGACATGGACAAGCTCGCCATGGAGCTGACATCCATCATCAAGGATCCTTTCGATGCCCAGCACATTCCTTTCAGGAACTTCAGGCTCAAGGACGACAAGACCTTCACCTTTGAGATTCCTTCTACCGTGGAACAGCCCGTAAAAGACGACAAGGACACCTCCGCCGCAGCCAAAAAGAATCCCAAGATGGAGAAAAAGACCTTCCGCTTCGAATACGACATCGCCACCAGGAAGCTGACCGACGTGTCCGACCAGGAGAAGAAGAAAGACTTCCCCCGCTGGGCCAACATCGCACCCGACAGCAGCTACGTCATCTATGCCAAGGGCTACAACCTCTACTACATGGACATGGAGAACCTCCGCAAGGCCATGGAGGATGATAAGGATTCCACTATCGTAGAGTACGCCCTCACCACTGACGGAACCAAGGACGTGCCCTACGGCGGCAACAGCTACTCCGGTATCGACGACAGGGACACCAGCAGGAGATACTCCGCATGGGGACAGTGGTCTCCCGACTCCAGGCACTTCATCATGGAGAAGTACGACACGAGCAATATCGGTGAGCTCTGGGTGATCAACTCCACCGCCGAGCCCCGTCCCAAGCTCGAGACCTACAAGTACCAGATGCCCGGAGAGCCCGGCCCCAAGAGCTATCTGATGCTCTTCGACATGCAGGACAAATCTTCCAAAGTACTCGACGTCTGGGCTTTCAAGGACCAGACCGTAAGCATCCACAGCAAGCCCTACACCACCAAGGACAGGTACAAGGACTATGTGGCTCCCGAGTGGCTCGGTGACTCCTCGTCCTTCTACTTCACCCGCACCAGCCGCGACGAGCACCGTGTGGACATCTGCCGCTACTGGCTCGACACCGACTCCGTCCAGGTACTGATCGAGGAGCGTCTGAACACCTACATCGACGTATGCGACTTCGAGCTTCTGAAGGACGGCCGGATCGTAATGCGCTCGGAGCGCAACGGCTGGGCCCAGCTCTACCTGCATGACAGCGACGGAGAGCTGATCCGTCCTCTTACAGAAGGCGCATACCACGTTTCCGCCATCATGGGAGTGGACGAGAAGGGCGGCACAGTATTCTTCACCGCCAACGGCTATGACAAGAACGAGAACCCCTACTACAACCACCTATTCCGCGTCGGCCTCGACGGCTCCGGAGTGAAGATGCTCAACCCTGGGAACTTCTACAACAACAGCTGGATGCCAGATGACCTGAAATACTTCGTAAACAATGCTTCCAGAGTAGACTCCGCTCCCGCCAACGCTCTCTACAGCGCCAACGGAACCAAGATCATGGACCTCGAGACCTGCGACCTGAGCCTCCTCTTCCAGGCCGGATATCAGTATCCCGAGATATTCAAGGCCAAGGCCGCTGACGGCGTCACAGACCTCTGGGGCGTCATCTACAAACCCTTCGACTTCGACTCCACCAAGCTCTACCCCATCATCGAGTACGTATATCCCGGTCCTCAGGTAGAGTCCACCAACTACACCTGGAGCGCAGGTCTGACCCGTACCGACCGCCTGGCACAGCTCGGATTCATCGTCGTTACAGTAGGACACAGGGGAGGCCACCCCGACCGCTCGAAATGGTATCACAACTTCGGCTACGGCAACATGCGCTACTATCCCCTCGCTGACCACAAATACGTAATCCAGAACCTTGCCGCCGAGCGCAAGTACATGGACATCAATAAAGTCGGCATCCACGGCCACTCCGGCGGCGGATTCATGTCCACAGCAGCCATACTCACCTATCCTGACTTCTACAAGGCCGCCGTTTCATGTGCCGGCAACCACGACAACAACATCTATAACCGCTGGTGGAGCGAGACCCATCACGGGGTGAAGGAAAAAGTATCCGCCGACGGCGACACCACGTTCAGCTACAGCATAGAGGCCAACCACGAGTTCGCCAAAAACCTCAAGGGTCATCTCATGCTCGTACACGGTGACATGGACAACAACGTCCATCCCGCCAACACTATCCGTGTAGCCGACGCCCTCATCCGCGCCAACAAGCGTTTCGAGATGCTCTATCTGCCCGGTCAGCGCCACGGCTTCGGCGACATGAACGAATACTTCTTCTGGAGGATGGCCGACTTCTTCAGCCGCTGGCTCATAGGCGACTGCGAGGAGGACGTGGACATCAGTCAGCTCAACAACGACCTGTAATCCGCCACAAGGAATGAAATCCATCCTCGGAATAGGCAACGCCCTTACCGACATACTCGCAGTGCTCCCCGACGACAGTCTGCTCCGGCAGTTCCACCTGCCGGTGGGGAGCATGCAGCATGTCGACAAGGAGACAGGCAATAAAATCTGGCAGGTACTCAAGAAAATGGGAGCGCAGTACGTGGCAGGCGGAGCGGCCGGCAACACCATCACCGGCACCGCCGTGTTCGGAATGCCCTCGGGATTTATCGGCAAGGTAGGAGACGACGAGGTCGGCGCCCTCTACCGCTCGGACCAGGAGCGCAACGGCATCAAGTCGATACTCCTGACCGGCAGGGAGGACTCCGGAAGAGCCTCCGTCTTCATCACTCCTCCTAACGCCGAAAGGACATTCGCCACCTACCTCGGCGCCGCGCTTGAGCTCTGCCCCGAGGATCTGAAGCCGGAGTATTTCACAGGATACGATTATTTCTTCATAGAAGGATACTTAGTGCAGAACCAGCAGCTCCTGAGGCAGGCCGTCAGGCTTGCCCGGGAGGCCGGCTGCTACATCGCCATAGACATGGCGTCATACAATGTAGTGGAGTCCAACGACACCTTCCTCCACGACATCGTGGAGCAGTACGTCGACATAGTCTTCGCCAACGAGACCGAGGCCGGAAGCTTCACCCGGCACGAGCCCCGCGAGGCCGTGGACATCATCTCCGACATGTGCGACATCGCTGTCGTAAAAATAGGCGCCAAGGGTTCCTACATCAGGAGCGGGGACGAATTTCACCACATCGAAGCCTGCCCGGCCGATGTCAAGGACGCTACCGGAGCCGGAGACCTGTATGCCGCAGGTTTCCTCTACGCCCATGCACTGGGTATGCCGCTGGACATCTGCGGACGCGTAGGCTCCATCACCGCCTCCAAGGTAGTGGAGGTGGTGGGACCCAAGATAGACATTCCGCGATGGAAAGCCGCCAAAAGGGAAATACGTGCGCTGATTGCCGAGAATTTATAATTCCAGCATCTTCTTAACAGGCGACGCTGCCTTCTGAGCTGTCTCGGAGGGCAGCGTTACTGTTTTGCGCGGGTTCTGATGCAGCAGGGTCTCGAAGAGAGAGAGCAGGGTCACCTTCTTCATGTCCTCGCAGACGAGAGTCTCCGACAGGGGGATAAGTTCCTTTCCGGGCGCTTCCTGACTGAGGCGGTGCATCACTCCCAGTTCCGTAGCTATGACGAACTGACTGCGCTCCGACTCCCGGACGTGGCGTATGATGCCGGAGGTGGAATAGAAGAAGCAGCGGGGATTGCCGGTAATCTTCGGATCTGCAGAGCAGGCCGCCTCCGGATGGATCAGAATCTCGGCCTCGGGATACTTGGCCAGGGCCTCCTCCACCAGTCTGGAGGTGATGCGCTCGTGCACGTGGCAGCAGCCTTTCCAGAGTTCCATTCTGAGCCCCGTGACGGAATTTACGTATGCGCCCAGATTGCGGTCGGGGACGAAGAGGATACTTCTGCCCTGAGCCCCTGCCGCCACTGCCTCAGCCACTTTCACGGCATTGGCCGATGTACAGCAGATGTCTGCAGCAGCCTTGGTCCGGGCATCGGTATTGACATAGGAGATGACCGTACCGTCCGGATGACGTTTCTTCCAGGCCTGCAGGTCCTCCCCCTCTATGCTGTCTGCCAGCGAGCATCCGGCGTCAGGCACCGGAAGGAGGACCGTCTTTCCGGGGGAAAGCACGGCGGCTGTCTCGGCCATGAACCTCACGCCGCAGAACACGATCATATCCGCGTCTGTCTGAGCGGCCTTGCGGGAAAGTTCGAGAGAGTCTCCCACAAAGTCCGCAACATCCTGCACCTCTGCGGGCACATAATAGTGAGCCAGTATCACGGCATTGTACCTGTGCTTCATCTCCATTATAGCCTTTGTCAGATATTCCGGAGTAAGCTGGATATTCATACTGATGTCCAAGGCCTTGACGGTGTGCGTAAGAGCCCCGACGCTGATGAAGTCCACCCCTGTCTGCGCCACTTCGCGCACCCTGCCGAGAGTCATGTTGCCTGATGCCTCGGTCTTGGCCCTGCCGCCGATAATATTCACTGCATCGCGCATCATGGGAGTGGACATATTGTCCAGCATGATGATGTCAGCCCTGGCGTCAAGAGCCTCCTTGACCTCGTCAAGCGTGGTGGCCTCGACTTCTACCTTTATACTTGAGGGCACCCTGGCACGCACCTGTTCCACGGCCCGGGCTATCGAACCGGCCATCTTGATGTGGTTGTCCTTGATCATGGCCATGTCGTACAGTCCCATGCGGTGATTGGTGCCGCCTCCGTCCTTTACAGCCATCTTATCGGTGACTCTCATTCCCGGGGCGGTCTTGCGCGTATCGAGCAGACGGGTATGCGTGCCCTTGAGCTCAGCCACGTACTTCGCGGTCTCGGTAGCTATACCGGACATCCTCTGAAAAAAGTTAAGTGCCGTCCTCTCCGCCTTGAGCAGAGCCGGATAGCTGCCTTCCACACGGAGTATCACATCCCCCTTGCTCACCCTGTCCCCGTCATGGAGCATCGGTGTCAGCACTATGTCATTCTGGAAACGGCGGAATACCCTTTCCACTATCGGAAGGCCGGAGATGACCCCGTCAGCCTTGGCCGTCATGGTGGCCACTGCCGCTGTAGACTCCGGAATAATCGAGTCTGTGGTAACGTCTCCCGAGGCTATGTCCTCGTCAATTGCCAGATCTATCAATCTGTCCACCAGTTCTTCCCGGCGGAGCTGCTCTGTCGTCATATCTTTCTGTATTTTATTGTTGTTCATTTACTTTTCTTGTAGACAGCTTTTCTCCTGCCCGCTGCACTGTATGCACTGCAAACTCTTCCCGCAACTGCGGATAGTCCTCCCTGTAATGCCCTCCGCGGCTCTCCCTGCGGAAACGGGCGCCGGTCATAATCAGCCGCGCCACTGTCAGCAGCTTGCGTGAAGCCTCGTTGTAGTACTCGTTCCGCTCGGGGCCCAGCTCCCTCAGCTCCTTCTTCACCAGATTGAGACCCGTGGAGAGCAGCAGCTCCGAACGGATGATGCCGGAGCAGTTGTTCATCATGTGGGCAATCTGCCGCTTGAGGGCGAAATACCGCTCCGCCTGCGATTCATCCTTATGATAAAGTTTCGTGAAATGAGGAATCCTGTCCAGAGGGCCGGCCTCGACCGACCTCTCTATGGCCCTGCGCCCGAACACAAGGCACTCTATCAAAGAATTGGAAGCCAAACGGTTGGCTCCCATTATACCGGTGGAAGCAATCTCTCCGCACACATAAAGCCGGCTTATATCGGAGCGTCCCCACAGATCCGAGGCCACCCCTCCCACAGTGTAATGAGCAGCAGGGGCGACCGGTATCCTGTCGGTGAGGTCGTAGCCATACTCAGCGCACTTTGCCAGGATGTTGGGGAAACGGCTGCGAATCTTTTCCGGATCCAGATGCTTCAGGGACAATTCCACATACGGCCTGTCATCCAGTGCCATCTGCTTGAATATCGACCGGGCCACTATATCCCTCGGAGCCAGCTCCGCCAGCTCGTGTATGGGAAGCATGAACCGCCGTCCTTCCTTATCCAGAAGGTATGCGCCCTCTCCCCTCACCGCCTCACTTATAAGGAATGCCTTCGGCGAGTCCTCAATATACAGGGATGTAGGATGGAACTGGATAAACTCCATGTCGACTATCCGGCAGCCGGCCTTGTAGGCCATGGCGATACCGTCTCCTATCGTAGTCTCAGGATTGGTGGTACGGGTATAGATGGCGGAAGTACCTCCTGAGGTCAGGAAGGTGTGCTCTGCATAGATAAGTTCCTCGCACCCTTTTTCCTCGTCCCAGCAGCGCACCCCATAGCAGACCCCGTCCTCAGTCAGAAAGTCGATCACCGACATATTCTCCCTTATCGTTATATTCGAATCGGACTGCACCTTCGATATCAGGAACTCCGTGATATAACGGCCGGTGGAATCTCCTCCGGCATGGAGAATGCGCTTACGGTGATGCCCGCCCTCCAGACCGAGGGACAGCTTTCCGTTCTCGGTGTCGAACTTCATGCCCTCCGCGATAATCTCCTTGATACGCTGAGGTCCCTCCTGCACCAGCACCTCCACCGCCCTGTTCTCGCACAGGCCGCGCCCTGCGATAACTGTATCGGTAAAATGAATCTCGGGATTGTCCTCAATATCGGTAACTGCGGCTATCCCGCCCTGGGCATTGTAGGAGTTGCTGTCCCTCAGGGCCTTTTTAGTGACCACCAGAACAGGGCCGTAAGCCGATGCCTTATGAGCGGCATACAGTCCCGCCAATCCGGAGCCTATGACCAAATATTTCCACATATCAACTGCTATTTCAATTTCAATATCAGAACGTAACAGTACGGAAACCGTCCTCTTCCTCGACAATGCTAACTCTCAGAACATCCTCCGGCAACAGTTCCTCAATCTTCTCCGGCCACTCCATAAGGCATATCCCGCCACTGTCGAGATACTCTTCATAACCGATGTCAAGTACCTCGGACAGCTTCTCTATCCTATAAAAATCAAAATGGAACACCGGCGTACCGTCCGAAGCGCGGTACTCGTTGACGATGGTGAACGTCGGACTGGCAACCTCGTCCCCTACACCGAGAACAGAGCACAAAGCGGATATGAAAGTCGTCTTACCGGCACCCATCCGGCCGTAAAAAGCATAGACCGTCACTCCTTGCGTCTGACGCAGGAACTCACGGGCAGCATCTTCAATGCAGGAGATATTCTGAATACTGATTTTTCCCATACCTGTAGTATAAAGATGTAAAATTAAACATTTTCCGGGAATCTGTACTGCACGGCCTCCGAAATATGCTCAATTTTTATTTCCTCCGCACCTGACATATCAGCAATAGTACGTGCCACCTTCAATATCCTGACATAACCTCTTGCCGACAGGCGGTAACTGTCCATAAGCCTCTGAAGAAAAGCGCTCTCCTTCTTTCCCACCTCACAGTAATGCTGGAGATGCGACGGCAGCATCCTGGCATTGGTATGGATTCCCTCTCCCCTGAAGCGCTGCTCCTGGATTTCCCGGACGCGGGCGACCCTCACCGCAATTTCCCGACTGCTCTCCTGACACGGCACAGCTGACATGGCCGCACTGTCAACAGCCTTGACGTGAATATTCAGGTCTATCCTGTCCAAAAGCGGCCCCGAGACTCTGGCCCTGTAACGGTGAATCTGCCCCGGAGAACAGGTACACCTGCCGTCATCCTCCCCTGCATACCCGCACGGACAGGGATTCATGGAGGCCACAAGCATGAATGAGGCCGGATACGTCACCTTATACCTGGCTCTCGAAATAACTATCTTCCTGTCCTCCAAAGGTTGCCGAAGTACGTCCAGAGTCGCCGGCGAAAACTGGGCTATCTCATCCAGACATAGTACACCGTTGTGAGCCAAAGAGATCTCTCCAGGCATTGCCCTGGCACCTCCACCTACAATTGCGGCCGTGCTGGATGTATGATGCGGAGAGCGGTATGGCCGCGAAGCAAGCAGACCGTAATCCTCCCGCAGCAGGCCGCTGACCGAATAGATCATGCTGGTCTCTATGGCCTCTTCCCGGGTCATGGGCGGCAGAATAGAGGCCATACACTTGGACATCAAGCTCTTTCCGGAGCCAGGAGGTCCGCATAGCAGGACATTGTGTCCTCCACATGCCGCTATCTCCAGTCCCCGCCTTGCGAACGGCTGTCCTGCCACATCTGAAAAATCGCAATCTCCCACACAGACCGACGGACGGTATTCCCTACGCTTGACTTCAAACGCCGATGCCGCCTCACCCCCGCCCAGCACAACCGCCATCTCCTGCAGATCCGACACCCCGAAAATCCTCACACCCTCCGCCCATGACGCCTCCTGCGCCGACTCCTTCGGCACCACCACATAGTCATATCCCATAACTGACGCCTGCACTGCTGTCGGAAGAGCCCCGCGGACCCTGCGCAGCCTCCCGTCCAGGGACAGTTCCCCCATGATAAGATAACGTTCCGGCTCAGGAAAGAACATCTGGCCTGACGCAGCCAGCATGGCCACGGCTATCGCCGCATCGTATCCGGACCCTTCCTTCTTGATATCGGCAGGGGCCATATTGACCACAGTCTTCCTTCCCGGGATAATGAATCCGTTGCGCTGCATCGCGGTGGTGACACGCAACAGGGACTCCCGCACTGCATTGTCCGGCAGTCCTACCAGAAAAATTCCAACACCCGGCGTAATGGATACCTCCACCGTCACCCGCACCACATCTATGCCGACGCATGTCGCACAGTAAGTCCTGTATAAATTTCCTCCGTCACTCATATCTCTGCATGTTTTGCGGATGCTAATTTACCCATCAGCCATCACCGCTGCAACTACGGAGCAACGAAAATTTGACAAAAACGGTTGTTCTAAAAAAACATTACACGTTTTTAAAAATGTGTTCCATTATTTTATCAGATGCCCCTAGATGGCTTTCCACGTATTGGGTACAGATAAGCGACGGACGCTCGAGAAGCTGCGGAGTTCCCAGCCACTTCTCGAGAATGGCACTCAGCTCTCCGCTTGATGATATGCTGAAAGCCCCTCCCAGGGATATGAGATCACGCGCCTCCTGAAACTTCCGGTAGTTGGGACCGAAAATCACAGGACAGCCGTAGATAGCCGCCTCCAGGATATTGTGAATACCGCTGCCGGAAAAACCGCCTCCGACATAGGCGAATGCTCCGTATTTGTAAATTCTGGACAGCATACCGACGGTGTCAACTATCAGGACATCCGCAGCCTCGGCGGCATTACGGTATACCTCCCTGGCCCGGCCGGAGCACTCGGAGTAAACCAGAATTGAAAAATCAGAGAATATCTCCCTTATCCGCTTTATCCTTGACGCCTCCACCTCATGAGGGACCAGAATGAGCTTGCCCCCTTTTACAGAGGAAAAAGCCTTGGATATTACGCACTCGTCCTCTTCCCAGGTACTTCCGGCTATCCATACCCGTCCGCTTCCTATAAAAGAGTTCATGACATCGTTGTGAATATCATTGTGCCGGCAGACTGCATCCACCTGGTCAAAACGGGTATCACCGGCAATCACGACATTGTCTATACCGATACCGGCAAGAAGCCTGCGTGACTCCTCATTCTGCACGAAAAGCGTAATGTAGGTGCGCAGCGCCCTGCGCATAAAGAAACCGCACCAATGAAAGAACATCTGTCCGGGTCGGAAAATAGCGGAAACAATATATGTCCTGACTCCCTTTTTATGCAGACCTATGAGATAGTTGTACCAGAACTCATACTTGACGAAAATAGCAATCCTGGGAGATACAGCATCCAAAAAACGGCGGACATTGCGTTTTGTATCCATAGGAAGATAGAACACAGCATCTGCATATGGGTAATTTTTTCGAAGCTCATAACCTGACGGAGAAAAGAAAGTGAGGACGATATACTTGTCAGGATCACACCTCTTCAGCCGCTCTATCAACGGTCTGGCCTGCTCAAACTCGCCTACCGACGAACAGTGGAACCAGACACTCTCACGTCCGTTCCTGTCCTTGAGCTTTTCTGTTATGGTATGCATGAGGTTTCTCCGGCCTGATACGAACAATGCTGCCTTGCGGCTGAACAGTCCGGCCACCCTAGCTCCAAAAAAATACAGCAGTATGCCTATGTCGTAGAGAAATCCCACACCGATAAATTTGGCCGCAAATGTAAAAACAAAAAACCAAATTTCGTACCTTTGGCATCCGTTTCTATAAACACATCCTGATTTTGATAAGAACATTTCTATATGAGACCGGCAGATATCTGCTGTTTCTAAGACAGGTCTTCAGAAAACCTGAAAGATGGAGACTGTCGCTGAGACAGTTCATCACCGAAGCCGAGAAGCTGGTCATCAACTCCATTCCACTTATAGCTCTCATTTCTGTTTTCATCGGCGCCGTACTGGTCATCCAGACAGCCAACAATATGACTTCCCCTTTCCTGCCTAAGATGTATATAGGTTACATGGCCCGCGAGTCCCTTATTCTGGAATTCTGCTCGACCATGGTATGCCTCATTCTGGCCGGCAAGATCGGCTCCAACATTTCCTCTGAGCTGGGGACGATGCGCATCACAGAGCAAATCGACGCCATGGAGATGATGGGCATCAACTCGGCCGGTTTCCTGGTCATGCCCAAGATTCTTGCCACCAGCATACTGAATCCACTGCTGACACTGATGAGCTTCATAATGGGACTCCTGGGAGGCTACCTTATCATAGCCATGACCGGTATGATAAAAATCAGTGACTACCTGACAGGACTTCAGTTCGCTTTCAACGGATACTACATAACATACAGCCTGGTCAAGACAGCCGTATTCAGTTTCATCATCAGCTCAGTCTCCGCTTTCTACGGATACTACGCAAAGGGCGGCTCTCTCGGAGTAGGACGCTCCTCCACACAGGCAATAGTCGTATCTAGCGCCCTGATACTGATATTCAACCTCATACTCACCCGGATAATGCTATGATAACAGTACGTAATCTCTCCAAATCCTTTGACGGCATCCCGGCTGTCAAAGATATCTCAGTGAAATACTTGCCCGGGCAATGCTCCTTGGTAATCGGTGCAAGCGGCTCAGGCAAGACCGTACTGCTGAAATCAACTGTGGGGCTGCTGGATCCTGATGATGGGGAGATACTTTTCGGTGACACGGTGTTCAACACTCTTGATCAGAAAGAGAAAAAGAAAATCCGCCGGCGCATGGGAATGCTCTTCCAGGGCAGCGCCCTCTTCGATTTCGCCACCGCTCTGGAAAACGTGATGTTCCCGCTGGATTTCTTCTCGGACATGAGCCGGAAGGAAAAACTGGAACGCGCCGCATTCTGCCTGCGCCGCGTCGGCCTGGAGAATGTCGACGGCAAATACCCGTCAGAGCTGTCCGGAGGCATGCAGAAACGGGTAGGCATCGCCAGGGCGATAGCCCTTAACCCTGATTATCTCTTCTGCGATGAGCCCAATTCCGGACTAGACCCGCAGACCTCTGTAATGATTGACCGCCTGATCCATGAGATAACCCGCGAATACAACATCACAACTGTCATAAACACTCACGACATGAACTCCGTCATGGAAATAGGAGACAAGGTGATATTCATACACAAAGGAGAAAAGTACTGGGAAGGTTCACGTGACAGCATCATGACGTCACAGTGCAGGGAACTGGATGAGTTCATCTTCGCCTCGCGTATGGCAAGAGAGCTCAAGCTCAGATATGGAAACGGAAACCCAACTGCAGATTGAACTGCAACGGCTGCTCCGTTCTGACTGAATACGGTTGGCCGCAGTCAAAGAAATAAGTCAGGCGGGGATCCAGGTACACACCCAGAAAGTCCAGAAAACGGTATTCCAGTCCAAGACCCGCATTTACCGACCACTGCAGGCCCTGAGCAGTCCTGTCCTGCTGATATTTTACGGAGTACAGATCGGTTATTCCGTAAGATATTTTCACGGCGCGCTCCATCATACATCCGGCGGTGGCATAAAAGTGAAGACGGTCACCGGAAAGGATATTGACATAAAAATTCAACGGAACACCTATATAATGAACCGACTGGTCTACGGACGCCTGATACTGACGGTCCACCAGAGCCTCGTACGTGCTGTTCAGGAACGTGTAATTCACACCGAGCCCGACACCAAGCCTGTCATTGAGGAAGGAATACCTAAGCTCAAGTCCGACAGAAACAGGGAAATAATGCCGCGGCTCGGATACAGGCACAATACCCGCAGACGTTGAGGACGAACCGCCGGCACCCCATGAAAAGTTAGGCTGGGAGAAATCCACATTGCCGGAAGCATGCGTGGGTGACAGATTGCCGCCTGCAGATACGGATAACGAGGGTTTCCGTTTTTCTCTACGCGCATCATAATCATCCGCCGCGGCCATGGCGATGTATTCAGACTGCCGCGTCTGGTCATAGATGGAGGGAAGCCTATACTCAAGCCTTTTAGCTTCTTCGGACTTATGTTTTTCCTTAATCTTTACAACTGCCTTATTACCTTTATCCACGGTGGTCACAGGCCTGCAGACAGGAATTTCTATTCCTCCGGGTACAGCCTGCGCCACAACTTGCGTCCTGATCTCCGGCAGCGCTTTCAGACGTGGAATACCTCTCCGCGGTCCGATCGCCGGCTCACTCTCCTCCACTGTCTCTGCGACCTGGACCGAAGGCCTGCGCTGCATATTGTCCGTCAATAACAACGTCACGGACAACATACCCACCGCAACAGCCGCCGCAACAGAACCATATACAAGATTTCTCCACACGGTCCGCCTCTTACGCCTGTCCAGCCCTGCCTCAATCCTGTCCCACACATCCGAAGGCGGTGTCTGGGAACAGGAACTGATCAGCTCCTTGATTCTTTTATCAAACAATTCATCTTTCATTTCTTCTTCCTTCTTTCTGTCAATCTCTCCTGCAACCATACCCTTGCCCTGCTGAGCTGTGACCTCGACGTACCCTCGGATATTCCTAGTTCCTTAGAAATCTCCTGATGCGTATAGCCTTCCACTACGCTCATATTAAACACTGTTCTGAAACCTTCGGGCATCTGACGGATCATCCGCAGGATATCCTGTCCTCCTATGTCGGAAAGAATATCGTCGTCACTGCTGACTCTTTTGGCCGCAGGCTCATCCACTTCAACAGCACTTCTGAGGACATCTCCTTTACGGAGCCGCATCAGTGCCGTATTTACGAAAATCCTACGCATCCAGCCCTCCAGGGATCCCGCGGAACTGAAGGTGGAGATCTTCGAAAAGACCGTGATAAAACCTTCCTGCAACAAATCCTGAGCCTCGTCCCTGTCCCTGGCATACCGCAGACATACGACAAACATACGGGAGGAGAACCTCTCGTACAAAGCTCTCTGAGCTTTTCTGTCCTGCCTGGTGCAACCCAGGATCAATCCTTCTTCGGTACTTAGGTCGATGCTGTCCGACGACATTCTACTGCCTTTTATTTAGATGCAAAAATAATTCAATTTGCTGCATCTTCGGCTCGAATATTGTATCTTTGTCTGCATATATTTTTATTATGAAATCTGTCATTTTGAGAATCACACTGCTGGCTATCGCTGCCACAGTTCTGGCTGTCAGCACAGAGGCTGCCGAAAAAAGAGACACCGTCCGCGCGGAAGATTATTATATCGAAGGCGTGCGCCTCTATTGTGCCGGAGAATATCCGTCCGCCGAGTCACATCTGACAAAATGCCTGAGCCTGGATCCGGAGAATGATGCCGCGATGTATTATCTGGCCATGATATGCCTCAGCCGCAATGAGACTGATACGGCAATGGACTTTCTTGACCGCGCATCAGTCCTCTCCCCCGGGAACATCTGGTACAGACTGACAATGGCGCGGCTGTATACCGGAATAGGCGAGACAGACCTGGCCGTCAGTATTTACAGAAGCCTCATAGAAGACTATCCGGCCAAAAGCGACTATTACTACGAGCTGGTAGACCTGCTGGCCGGCACCGGAAGGCTGGACGAAGCATTGGAGACCATAGACAAGATAGAGCAGCTTCGCGGCATCAATGAACTCACCTGCAACGCACGGTACCAGATACTCATCAGCCAGAACCGCCTTGATGAAGCAGAGGAGACAGCACTCCGGATGGACAAGGAGTTTCCCTCCGCACGCACGGCCCTTCTGCTCGGAGACCTGTATAAGTCCAGATACAACGATTCCACAGCAATGTACTACTACAAACGGGCTCTGGACCTGGAGCCTGACTTCATGCCGGCGTACTTCGGACTTGCTGAGACATACCGCATGGAACGCAATTTCTATAATTTCTTCAAGAACATAAACATTTTCCTCGCCAGCCCTGAAATGAACCCCGAACTGAAAGCCAGCTACCTCAACGAAGTGGTCTTTCCATCAGGGATGGTCCAGATTTTCAAACCGCAGGTTGACACCATGATGCTCAACATCCTGCAGGCCCATCCGGAAGACTCCACGATACTGAGTCTTGCCGGTTCATATTACATAGCATTGGACAGCATCGACCGCGGAATGGAACTCCTGCGCCGCAATGTCAATCTTCATCCGGACATCAAGTCCGCACACTCCGCCCTCATGAGCCAGCTCTACTGGATGCAGGACTGGGACAATCTGATAAGTGCCGCGGAAGAAGCCATAGGTAAATTCGAAGACGACTTATCGCTCAGGGAAATACTCGCCGTAGCCTACTGGCAGGACGGAGATGCGGGCAGCGCAGCCAGAATCTATGAGGACATCCTCCGGGTCATTCCGAAAGACCATCCCATGCTCATCAACTGCTACGCATCCCTGGGAGACCTCTACCATGAACTGGGCAACCGGAAGCGGTCCTACTCATACTACGAGAAAGGACTCAGGATCGATGACAATTACAGTCCTATCCTCAACAACTACGCATACTATCTGAGCGAAGAGCGCCGCAACCTGAAGAAAGCCGTGGAGATGAGCCGCAAGACCATTCTCAACGACCCTGAGAACTCCACATATCTCGACACCTACGGATGGCTGCTGTACCTTACCGGAGACTATGAGGAGGCCAAGAAATACTTGAAACAAGCCATGGTATACGGGGGCAAGGAAAACGCAGAGATACTTGACCACTACGCAGAGGCCCTGTTTGCTCTAAAGGAATACAACCTGGCATTCCTCTATTGGGGCAACGCCGACAAGATAGCCCCTGAGATGGGACTGAGCAAGAAAATAGCCGAGCGTAGAAAAGAAGCAGGAAGAGATTAGATTTGCGGCCATGAGACGGACACTGATAATAATTCTGGCCATCCTTGCCAGCCTGCCTTCCATGAGCCAGGACATAGAGGAGCACCGCGAGCAGAAAAAGCAGCTTGAAGAAGAAATCGCGATGATTGACCGACAGTTGAAATCGACTGGCAAGAAGCGGGAAAAGAGTCTCAACACACTGATCCTCACGCGGCAGAAGCTGGAAGCAAGAGAGAAATTGATAAAACAGCTGGACGCCGAGATATCCGGATACGACCGGTCCATCTCCTCTGCAGGCGCACAGATAGACAGACTCCATATCCGTCTGGACACCCTGCGCAAATATCATGCAGACCTGGTGCTCGGAGCATACAAGACCCGTGACAACAGAGTATGGCTGATGTACATCCTGTCAAGCAAGGACATCAACCAGGGTCTGCGGCGCTGGTCATACCTCAAGAACATTTCCAGATCCATTAAGGAACAGGCCGAAGCTATACGGAGCACCGAGTTGGAACTGCAGCAGGAAAGCGCCCGTCTGGAACAGCTCAGGGCGGGATCCATGCGGACCCGCAATGAACGGGAGAAGGAAAGAAAAGTCCTCAGCTCAGAAGAGCGCGAGGCCAATTCGATGGTAGTCAAGTTATCCAGGCAGGAAAAGGCCATGCAGCGTGAGCTGCGGCAGAAGCAAAAGGAGGTAGAACGTCTCAACAAGGAGATAGAGCGTATCCTGGCCGAGGCAGTCCAACAGCAGAAAGACGGTACAGGAGAAAAAGTGGACTACGCCCTTTCCGCCAAGTTCGGAGACAACAAAGGCCGGCTGCCGTGGCCGGTAAAGGGAGTGGTCATCCAGAAATTCGGGCAGAACTACCATCCCGTCTTCAAGAACCTCAAGATGCCCTACAACAACGGTATCAACATCTCTGCCGCCGCCGGCAGCACAGCGTGCGCCGTGTTTGACGGAGTTGTCAAGCAGATACTGGTCATGCCGGGCTATGACCAGTGCGTGCTTGTCCAGCACGGCGAGTACTTCACATTCTACTGCAAGCTCAAGAGAGTCTACGTCAAGGCCGGTGACCGTGTCTCCACAGGCGGCCGCATCGGCGACATCAGCCTCAACGAAGACGGTAACGCGGAACTGCACTTCCAGCTCTGGAAAGGCACCGCCAAGCAGAATCCGGAAAACTGGCTGCGTTAAACCCTCTATCCGGCAATCATCAATACTCGAAGCTGCTGCCTCCGATGAACTCCCTCATCACGGAGGTCGGCGGTATGCAGTCTATCTCGTCCGGTGTCAATGGAGTAATGTAGGAGAGGAACTTGAGCAGCCGCACGCTCTCGGAGTAAGCCTCCGACAGGGGAGGGATGCGCTCGAGCAGGGGCTCGGCATAGTAGCGGAGCAGGGGCAGCTCGAAGAGCAGGGCCGAGTTGAACATCGCGTCGGCATTCTCCTGATAGGGGAAAATGTTCTTCTCCTCCCCGGCGCGGACACTCTTCCAGCGGAGGATGGTGTCCTCGGGGGTGATACCCCGGGTAAAATTGTCCCGGACCATGCGGCGCAGCAGACGGTTGTCGGCGGTCGAGATATAGTTGTTCTCATCCACCGACAGGGAGGTCAGGGCGGAGGCGAAGACGCGGAAGACCTTCTCCCCGTCTATGTGCTTGGTCAGCTCGGGGTTCAGGGCGTGGATACCCTCCATGATCAGGATATCGCCCTCGCGCATCTGCATCCTGCGGCCGTCGAAGCGGCGGCATCCGTTCACGAAGTCGTACTTGGGCAGCTCCACCTCCCGGCCGTCGAACAGGTCGTTGAGCTGGGCTCCGAGGAAGGGCAGATCGAGGGCATAGATGCTCTCGAAATCGTACTCACCGTTAGCATCCTTGGGAGTCTTGTCCCGGTCTAAGAAGTAATCGTCCATAGCTATGACCAAGGGCCGGAGTCCCAACACCCGGCACTGCATGGCTATACGCTTGGAGGTAGTGGTCTTGCCGCTGCTCGACGGACCGGCGATCAGCACCAGCTTGACAGTATCCCGCCTGTCGTAGATGCGGTCGGCTATCTGCGCGTACTTGCGCTCGTGCAGGGCCTCGGCCACGGCTATCAGGTCCTTGGCCTCCCCGCGCCTGACGGCCTCGTTGACCGAGCCGATGCCATGGGCTCCGAGGATGGAGCACCAGCGGGAGTTCTCCTTGAAGACGGCGCTGAGCTTGTCCTGGTACTTGTAGGGCGAGATTACCGACGGGTCAGAGGCCGAAGGCGACTGGAGGCAGAAGCCGTCCCCATAGGGTATCAGGTCGAATACGCCAATCTCTCCGGTACGCTCCAGCAGCGGGCCGTAGAAGGTGTCCGCATAGCCGTCCAGCCAGTACACCGACACGAAGAACTTCTCCATATCGGCCACCAGCGAGGCCTTCTCCGGCCGGCCGTTGTCGCGGAAGAGCCGGGCCGCCTCGTCATTGGTCATCTTCTTCTTCTCGAAAGGCAGGTCCGCGGCTATTATCTCCGCCATCCGCTTGCGGAGGGCTCCCACCCTGTCCGCACCTGCCGGTTCGGTGACATATACCCTGTCTCCGGTATCGCGGCGCAACTCGCCGTACAGGCCGTTGGGCAGGGTGTAGTCCAGGAAAAGGCTGAGGTCGGGGAACAAGTCCACCGCCGCCTTCTGCAGCACGAACGACAGGGAGCGGGAATAGGTCCTGCGCCCGTCGGGATGCGTGCAGTCCAGGAACTTGACGGTGTGCGGAGTATATATCGGGAAACTCAGTTCCTTGAGCATGTTGTCCACAAGCGCGGCCACCACCGGGTATCTGCATCCGGTGTCTATCTTCCGTGCCAGCTCGCCCGCCGTCGTCCCGGGAGCGCAGTCGTAAAAGCCCTGCAGGCTGTCGCAATATACCGTAATCATATCTTTCATCTTATAGTTTCAATAGGGATCTGAGGTAAGGACCGGTGACAGAGGTGGGGTCGGCGGCGACCTGCTCGGGGGTGCCCTGGGAGACGATGCGGCCTCCGTCACGGCCTCCTGCCGGGCCCATGTCGAAGAGGTAGTCCACGGACTTGAGCACGTCCAGGTTGTGCTCGATGATGACGACAGTGTTGCCGCCCTCGGCCAGACGCTGGAGCACGTTCATGAGCACGGCGATGTCCTCGGAATGCAGGCCGGTGGTCGGCTCGTCGAGGATGTAGAGGGTGCGTCCCGTATCCTGCCGTGCCAGCTCGGCCGCTATCTTGACCCTCTGGTTCTCTCCGCCGCTGAGGGTCAGGGAGGACTGTCCGAGACGGATGTAGCCGAGGCCCACGTCCTCGAGGGTTTTGAGCTTGCGGGCTATCGAGGGCACGGGGGCGAAGAATTCCACGGCCTGGGAGATGGTCATCTCAAGGACATCGTTGATACTCTTGCCCTTGTACTTGACCGCCAGCACGTCCGGGTTGAACCGCTTGCCGTGGCACTCCTTGCAGGTGACGGTCACCGAAGGGAGGAAATTCATCTCGATGACCTCCACCCCAGCGCCCTTGCAGGCCTCGCAGCGGCCGCCCTTGACATTGAACGAGAACTTATTGGACTTGAAGCCGCGGATCTTTGCATCCGGGGTCTCGGCGAAGAGGTTGCGGATGTAGGTGAGCACGCCGGTGTAAGTCGCGGGATTGGAGCGCGGGGAGCGGCCCACCGGAGACTGGTCTATCTCCACGAGCTTGTCGATGTTCTCTAATCCCTCTAATTCCCAGTACGGCAGCACCTTGTATTTCGAGCGGTAGAGCCGGTTGCTGATGACCGGCATGAGGGTGTCGTTGATCAGGGAGGACTTGCCGCTGCCGCTGACTCCGCTGATACCGATGATGCAGCCAAGCGGGAGGCTGATGTCCACGTCCTTGAGATTGTTGCCGGAGGCCCCGCGGAGAGTGATGAATTTCCCGTTGCCCGGACGGCGGTAGAACGGCACCTCTATCTGCCGCGTTCCCTTGAGGTACTCGAAGGTAAATCCCCCGTGAGCCTCCCTGTCGATGACAGGTAGACCCTCCGGCAGCCTGAACGCAGGGTCCAGCTTCAGCTGCGGCGGCCCGCTGAAAAGCACCTCGCCGCCCTTCTCGCCCGCGCCCGGACCGATGTCCACGATCCAGTCCGCACTGCGCATCATCTCCTCGTCGTGCTCCACGACCATGACCGTATTGCCCTCGTCGCGCAGCCGCCTGAGGGAGTTGATGAGTTTTATATTGTCCGACTGATGCAGCCCGATGCTGGGCTCGTCGAGGATGTACAGCACATTGACTAACTTGGAACCGATCTGGGTGGCTAAACGGATGCGCTGGCTCTCCCCTCCGCTGAGCGACATCGTGCTGCGGCTCAGCGAGAGATACGACAGCCCGACATCCACCAGAAAGCCTATCCGCTCCCGGAGTTCCTTGACGATATCTGCGGCCACCGCCTGCCCTCTCGGGTCGAGTTTGTCCTTCAGACCGCCCACCCAGTCGTAGAGCACGCTCACGTCCATGTCGCTGACCTCCGCGATGTCCAGCCCTCCGATCTTGAAGCAGAGCGAGTCCTTCCTCAGCCGCTTGCCGTGGCACTCCGGACACACCACCTCGCTCGAATACCGGCTGGCGACACTGTCATCCTCCTCCTCACCGTCTCCCTCGAACCGCGAGAGCAGCCCGGGGAATGTGATCATCTCCGAGAGCCCGCCTCGGGTGTCCACCCGGATCAGGTCCTCCGAGCCGTTGAGAATGATATTCATTGTCTCCTGGGGAATGTCCTTGATCGGGTCGAAGAGGGAAAAACCGTATTTACGGGCCACCGCCTCGAGGACCGTGAACACCGCATTGTCCCGCTTCTTGCCGAGAGGGGCAATGCCGCCGTCCGCAATGGACAGCGAGGGGTCGGGGACTATCTTGGCCATGTCCACCTCCCGGACGGTGCCTAGGCCGTTGCACACCGGGCAGGCGCCCGCCGGGGAGTTGAAGGAAAATGTATGGGGCGCCGGCTCAGGGAAGGATATTCCGCTGTCCGGACAGATAAAATGCTTGCTGAAATGACGGACCTCCCCCGTCTCAGGGTCGAGGATCATCAGGGAGCCCTTGCCCTGCGTCAGGGCGGAGAGGACCGAGGCGCGTATCCGCTTGCCGTCCTCCTCCTTGGGCACCACCCGGTCGATGACCGCCTCGATGAAATGCACCTTGTAGCGGTCCACCCCGGAGGCCATGTCCCCGAGCGGACGGATCTCCCCGTCGATGCGGGCGTAGGACAGGCCCTTCTTGAGCAGGCTGTCGAAGAGCTCGCGGTAGTGGCCCTTGCGGCCTTTGACTAAGGGGGCCAGGATGATGCACTTGCGGCCGGCGTACTCCTTCATGATCAGGTCCACGATGCCGGAGTCGGTGTATTTGACCATCGGCTTTCCGGTTACGGGCGAATAGGCCGTGGAGGCCCTGGCGTAGAGGAGGCGGAGGAAGTCGGAGATCTCCGTGATGGTGCCGACGGTAGAGCGCGGGTTGCGGTTGGTGCTCTTCTGCTCTATGGCGATGGTAGGGCTGAGACCGTCGATGCTCTCCACCTCCGGCCGCTCCATTACGCCGATGTAGTGCCGGGCGTAGGCGGACAGGGTGTCCATATAGCGGCGCCGGGCCTCGGCGTAGATGGTGTCGAAAGCCAGCGACGACTTGCCGCTGCCGCTCAGGCCGGTGATGACCACGAGGGCATGCCGCGGTATCCTCAGGGAGATACCCTTGAGGTTGTGGACCGAGGCCTTGCAGATGTCTATGTAGCCGCTGTCCTGCATGCCTATGCGTTCTGCTGCCGGTCTATCTCCCTTGCAATGATATCTTCTAAGAAAGGATTGGTCATCTTCTCCCGTCCGATGTCGGTGGCGGGACCGTGACCGGGATATACCACAGTATCCACGGGCAGGGGCAGTATCTTGGTGCGGATGCTCTCACTGAGCAGGTCGAAGTCCCCTCCAGGAAGGTCGGTGCGTCCGATGCTGCCGCAGAAGAGGGTGTCGCCGGTGAAGACGTAACCGCCCTTCTCATCGTAGAAGAGCACCCCGCCGGCGGTGTGTCCGGGGGAAGCCAGCACCCTGAGCTGTATTGTCCCCACATTGATGATGTCCCCGTCCTTTATGTCGCGGACATTGTCCTCCGAAGGCTGCTCGAACTCGTAGCCGAAGTAGCTGCCGTAGGAGCTGGAGCGCCTGAGCTGAGGGATGTCGGCTGCCGCGAGGTAGGTGGGTATGTTCCACTTCGAGGCCACGAAGGCATTGCCCATCACGTGGTCGAAATGGCCGTGGGTCTGGAGTATCATCCGGGGATGCAGATGCTTCTCCTCGATAAACTTCACCAGTCTGTCCTTCTCCGACTGCTTGATGCAGCCCGGGTCGATTATCGCGCACTCTCCCGCCTCGTCGTAGAGCACGTAGCAGCAGGTGCGCAGGTCGTTGAAATAGAATGTCTGAATCATGTAGCAAAAATAGCAAGATTTACCGAATCTCGGCTATTTTAACTAAATTTGGAGTCGGAAACGAAAACGCGCATGACCATGGACACACAGCAGAGACTCTACCCGATAGGCATACAGACATTCGCGGATATCCGGAATGAGAATTACCTGTACATCGACAAAACCGAGTATGTGTACCGCATGACCCACTCCGGGGCAAAGTACATCTTCCTCAGCCGCCCGAGGAGGTTCGGCAAGTCACTGCTGGTATCTACGCTGCACAGCTACTTCGAGGGAAGGAAGGAACTGTTCCAGGGGCTGGCCATAGAGGCGCTGGAAAAGGGCTGGACGGTGTATCCGGTACTGCACTTCGACATGAGTATGGCCAAGCATGCGGAGAAAGAGCAGCTGGAAGCAATGTTGGGGAACCAACTCTCTTATTACGAGAAAGAATACAATGTCGCTCCAGAAAAGATAGGCCCGAACCTCAGACTGAAAAATCTGATTGAGGCCGCATACAGGCAGACCGGGCAGAAAGCAGTCGTGCTCATCGACGAATACGACGCACCCCTGCTGGACGTAGTCCACGAGGATACGACCCTGCCGGTGCTCCGCAACGTCATGCGCAACTTCTACAGCCCCCTCAAGGCCTGCGACCCGTATCTCCGTTTCGTCTTCATGACCGGCATCACCAAGTTCTCCCAGCTCAGCATCTTCAGCGAGCTCAACAACCTGGAGAACATCAGCATGCTGGAGCAGTACGCAGCCGTATGCGGCATCACCGAGGAAGAGATGCTCACTCAGATGAGTCCGGACATCGACAGACTGGCCCAGAGGCTGGAGCTCAGCCGCGAGGAGACACTGGACAGACTGAAATCCAAATACGACGGATACCACTTCACCTGGCCCTCACCCGACATCTACAACCCGTTCAGCCTCCTCAGGGCCTTCGCCAACGCAAAGCTCGACTCCTACTGGTTCGGCAGCGGCACACCCACCTACCTGATCGAGATGATGAGAAAATTCCACGTCACACCCTCACGCATAGGAGGAAACTCAGCCCCTGCCCCGGCGTTTGATGCCCCGACGGAGAGAATGACGGAGATAACCCCGCTGCTGTATCAGAGCGGCTATATCACCATCAAGGCATACGACCGGATAATTGACCTCTACACGCTGGATATTCCCAACAATGAGGTGCGCATAGGCCTGATGCGCTCCCTCCTGCCCTACTATGTCACCCCGCCGTGCACCACCGAGGCCTCAACCACCGTCGCCAGAATATACGGAGCCATCCTGAACGAGGACCTCGACGGCGCCCTCCGCCTCCTCCAGACATTCCTCGGCACCGTCCCCTACACCGACAATACCGGTTACGAGGGCCACTGGCAGCAGATGCTCTACATCACATTCTCCCTCCTCGGATACTACGTGGACGTGGAGGTCCGTACCCCGAAAGGCAGGGTGGACATGGTCATGCGCACCGCCACTAAACTCTACTTAGTGGAGCTGATGCTCGACGCCGGCGCGGATACCGCCATGCAGCAGATCGACCTGAAGCAGTACCCAGAACGCTTCGCCCTCTGCGGCCTGCCCGTCGTCAAGGTCGCAATCGACTTAGACCGGGAGACACACAACATCTCCGGCTGGAAGATATCATAGCAGTAAAGACGGGCATCCTCAAGAATATCAAAATTTGACTTCAAATCCTATGAGCACATTCAGGGGTCTGAGGCGGTAGCTGTAGCGGGTGACATTCAGCGGACTCAGCATGGTGTAGCTGTAGTCCCGGGTATCCAGCAGATTCCTGGCATGTAGGAAAATCTGGAATTTACGGGAGACAAACCAGTACAGGGAGGCATCCAGCAGGCACATCTGCACCAGATTGTCCTCGGCGTACTTATCTAAATAATGCTCGGCCGTGACATCGATGGAAACGGACCTGTGAGGAAAGAAAGAGAGGGTAAGTTTCTGGTTGAGCCCGTGGCTGTCCCCCTCATCCTGCCCGCCGGAAGTGCGGTAGCGGCTCAGGGACCACCCGCCGCTGTAATCCACCTTCATCCACCGGGCGATGTCCCCTATGAACTTTAGACCGGCAGTATAGGTGTACGAACGGTACGGTATCACCGTCCCCTCCTGATTGATATTGGAGGAGGACATGGCGAAGCCGCCTGACAGGTCTATCTTGCCGCTGAATCCGTGGAAGGCCTTCGACAGGACGGCATCCGCGCTTACCAAGCTGTAGTCCGTCACCTCGTCCGACTGCCAGCTGAGGATGTACTCGTCCACGAAGTAGCGGGTGTACTGGAAAGAGCGGCTGGCATTGTAACGTCCGTCCATTTTCAGGTACCATCCGGAGATGGGGTCGCGGAAGTCTAAGCTGCCCGCCACATTCCACTGGGGATTCTGGGTAAGTTCTGTCCGGCCCAGGGACATATAGCGGAAATTCTGGAGGATGAGACCGTCGTAGATCCGCTGCTCGTCCACGCTGCTGCGGGAGTACGAGCCGAGCAGGTAGCCAGACAGCCTCGGGCCGAAATCGTATTTCACGCTCAGTGACGGATTGACGGCCCAGAGGTTGTCATGCAAGCGTTCCTCCAGCCGGTAATCGAGATACTGGTACCATGCCTCCACTCCCAGATTCATGCGCAGACGGCCAGCTGTAAAACTCAGAGCCGCATATTCCCTCGGCTTGAGATATTGCAGCATGACATCATTGCCCATACGGTCCGAGAACATAGGGTCGGAAAGGGATACTCCCGCCGTTGACGTCCGGAAAGTACGGTACAGGTAAGGAATGGACGAATATAGGTTCAGACTGAGGTTCTTTGCTACGCGGAAACGATTGCTGAATTTCAGCATATTGTAGAATATCCGGCTGTCTACGCTCTGTGAGGCTGTATCCCCCTCATCCGGAGCCATGATGTCCATCAGTTCTCCGCTCTCCGTGTACTGGGAAAACATGTTGAAGGAGTAAATCCATTTCCCGGCATTCTTCGTAAAGGCAAAATAGTTCAGCAGGTTCATGTCCCGGTCCTCCACATTCTGTAGGCGGTTCTCACTCCCGGAGACCGTGCTGCCTGCGGAGGTGCCGCGGAGGTCAAAGCGGAGCTTGTCCTTCAGATACACTTTCCGGCTGTTCACCTCCACGGACAAATCTCCGGAAGCGTAGTACGAGGCTGAGCCCACTTCGTTGCGGTCAATGAAAGACAGGGCACTGCCGTCATTCTCCATATAGGTCTGCTCCACCTCGCTGCCGGATGTCAGGGCATTGTGCTCGAACTTGCCTCCTACGCCTAAGACGGTGCTTTCCCCTATCGGCACAGTGTGGTTGGTGGTCACGGAATAAGCTGTGTTGAAACGGGTACGGTCCTGGTCTATGGGTGCCTGGGCATGGTTTACGGACAGCATCTGGGCAGGACGGTAGCGGTCTATGAACTCTATCTCGTCCACACCGACGATGAATACGTTGGGATCCGACTCGTAGATGATGTTGTTGCCCGCGGCATCGGTCTTGGCCGTATTGATGCTCTGATAGTTCCGGCCGATGAACATACCGAAGGCACTGGCCGAGTACGGCACGTGCGGGGCCGCCGTGGAATATCCGGCCTCCCCCTGGAGCGCACCTGTCCACCTGCCTTTGGCCCCTTCCTTCAGACGGATGTTGATGGAGGCGATATTGCTCTCGACCGCCCCCTCTAAAGCCTTCACCGGCTGATGGTTCTCGTAAATGTCGATGGCGGCCAGGTCCTGCGGATCGATGTTCTGGGTTGCAATATTGTACCTGGAGCCTAAAAGATCCCGTCCCTCAATGTACAGCCTCCCTATCTCCCTGCCCTGATATTTCACCCTACCCTCCTTGGTCACGTCCATCCCCGGCAGCTTTTTTAGAATATCTCCGAGACTCCTGTCATCCTGAGATACATACGTCGGCACACTATACTCTATCGTATCGCCCCGCAGCCGCACCTTCTCAGCCTTCACCACAACTTCGTCCAAAACCAAGGCTTCTTCTCTCAGGCCCACCTCATACCAGTCCAAAAAAGGGCTGTCAAGCCTTTTGGAAGCATAACCCATCATGCTCACCTCGATATACCCTCCTGCTCCCGCACCATCAGCATTAATCGAGAATTTTCCTCCGCTGTCAGCCACTGTATAATCCACCACTTTTCCGGCATTGTCCTTCAGCATCACTATTGCCCCCTGCAAGGCCGTTCCGGCGGCCGAATCCACCACAGTACCTTCGACCGTCCGGGCTGCCGCAGCACCGCATAGCAGCACCGTCATCAGCAGTACTATTGAGCATTTCCTTCTCATGGCTGTCTACCGCTCCATAAAATCGAACATCAACTCACTTTTTACAAGAGCCGACGGATCCGAAACCCTTATCTCTATATCCTTGAGATAAAGCTTGCAGGCCCGGAATAACTCAGTCATACTCATGTACAGGGCGTCCATGTATTTCTCCCGGGATGTTTTGAGGAAAAGGTACCGGGGCATCTCCACCGCCCCGGAAGCCAGATAGATTCCACGCGCGATAAACGTATAATGCCCCCTGCTGTCCTCCACCTTCAATATAAGACCGGGCAGACCGGAGAATTTCCATGGTCCGGTCTGCATCGGCAGCTGAGGCGCGAACCATGCCGTATAGTCCCTGCCCCTGAAACTGCAGACCGCCTTCTGGACCATGTAGCCGAGAAGGGTATCCGTTTCATCCTGTATTTTCCAGTCCATCTCCGGGAGGTCTTCCTCGTATTTGAAATCCGTATTGCAGACCCGGCCAGTACAGGTAAGTTTCCCGCTGCGCGGATAATTCTGGAAAAACATGCTGTAAAATGCAGGGGCATATTTTACTTTATTGTAAATACTCCGGTACATTGTACGTGATGCCCCGGACTGAAGGAGCGAATCCAGTCCAAGATATACCGTAGAGCAGAAGCGGCTGACATTATTTCCTACCTCAAGTGCCATCATCTGCTCCACGGCCGTCCCCTGCACCGTATCCACCATTATCTCCATCGCATAATCCACCCGCATCAAGCACTGACCTATAGAATCCGCACCATAGTAATAATCGTCTACATACACCTCTGTCAACCACGGCTTATCGATTGAATAGCTAAAAGAGCCATGCTGCGCGGCCATACCGGGAGAAAGCAGCAGAAGCGCCGTAACAACAGTAATAACTTCCTTTTGCATAATGTTTGAATTTTAGCGTTACGCTTTCAAAATTAGGCAGAGGAGGCTTTCAAAACAATGCTTTCAGTTTCAGAACCGAGGATTTCAGCCCATTTCACAAGGCTGTTTTTCAAGACATTACGATTTCACATTCTCAGTTTCAGCCAGCAGGGATTTCAGCCACTGGCTGAGGTTGATGCTGCGGTCCTTCAGGCCGAATCTGGAGCGGAGGGCACTGGCCGTGTTATAGTGTCCGTGGCCGCCGTCGTTGAGGATAAAAGTAATGTCCTTGCCGTTAAGTCCGGCGGCATAGAGGCAGCAATAGCCTATCTCCTGATCGGTAAGGCCGTATGACCTGAGCCTGCTCACGAACTCCGGATGTGTTACGGAATAGGAAGCCAGCATGGCCGAGAGCAGGCTGTTCTTGTCGGACACGAAACCGCGGAGCTGCCTGATGCTGTCCTTGGACATTCCGTCGGAGAGGTCCTTCTCCGAGGCGAGGCGCATCAGTAGGGAGACGGGGTCGCTGATGGAACGTACGGAGTCTGAGTCGAAGGCAGGAACTGATGCCGCGGTTTTCTTTCTCAATGCGGCCCTATGCCGGAAGAACAATGCAAGCGCAGCCAGGGCCATCACCGCCACAATTGCGGCAATCAAGATTCCGGCAGCAGCCTCATCTCCGGATGCCGCCGCAGCTCCATCTGCGACAATTCCGCTGCGTTCTGAAATACTGTCGCCATCCAATATGATGATGCCCGAAGCACTGTTCTTCAAGCTGTCATACAAGGCTTTGTCCGATTCATAACTGACAGATGCCGGAGCATCTCCGGGAATGTATGCACGGTCAACCCGCATCGTATCTCCATCCTGAATGTAAAAATACCTGTCGATGATGACACTCGTATCCCGCTGTCCCTGTGCCGCAGAAAAGAGACAGCAGAAAGACAGGAATAAAGAACACAATATTTTGGAGACACTGCCTGACATGCTGCAAATATACTGTGGCGATGCCGAATATACAATGATTTTTGTAACTTTGAGGCTAGAAATCCAAAAGCGCACAGACCATGGACACACAGCAGAAACTCTACCCGATAGGACGGCAGGACTTCGCCGAGATAAGGACGGCGGGTAATTTCCTTTATGTAGACAAGACAGAGTACGTCTACAGGATGACTCACTCCGGTGCCAAGTTCATCTTCCTCAGCCGCCCCAGGAGGTTCGGCAAGTCGCTGCTGGTATCCACCCTTCACAGTTACTTCGATGGGCGAAGGGAACTTTTCAAGGGACTGGCCATAGAGGCGCTGGAAAAGGACTGGACTGTGCATCCGGTGCTGCACTTCGACATGAGTGTCGCCAAGCATACGGACAAGGAGCAACTGGAATTGATGTTGGATGACCAACTCTCAGGATACGAAAGAATCTACGGCCTGAAATCCGAAAAGGACAAAGGTCCGAACCTGCGTTTAAAGAGGCTGATTGAGACCGCCTGCACACAGACCGGGCAGAAAGTGGTCGTGCTCATCGACGAATACGACGCACCCCTGCTGGACGTAGTCCACGAGGATACGACCCTGCCGGTACTGCGCAACGTCATGCGAAACTTCTACAGCCCCCTCAAGGCCTGCGACCCGTATCTCCGCTTCGTCTTCATGACCGGCATCACCAAGTTCTCACAGCTGAGCATCTTCAGTGGACTCAACAACCTGGAGAACATCAGCATGCTGGAGCAGTACGCAGCCGTATGCGGCATCACCGAGGAGGAGATCCTTACCCAGATGAGCCCGGACCTGGATGTCCTGGCGCAGAGACTGGGCCTGAGCCGGGAAGACACCTTCGACAGACTGAAAGCCAAGTACGACGGCTACCACTTCACCTGGCCCTCCCCCGACATCTACAACCCGTTCAGCCTCATCAGGGCCTTCGCCAATGCAAAGCTCGACTCCTACTGGTTCGGAAGCGGAACTCCGACATATCTCATAGAGATGATACGTAAGTTCCGCATGACACCCATCCAGCTGGGAGAGACCTGCAAGGCCGGCAAGGACGAATTCGACACCCCCACAGAGAGGCTGTCCAACATCATCCCCCTGCTCTATCAGAGCGGATACTACACCATCAAAAAGGGCATTCCCGCCATCGAATCCTATACTTTGGGCATACCGAACCAGGAGGTGCGCATAGGCCTGTTCCGCTCGCTGATACCGTACTACGTGACTCCTGACACCATATCGGCCTCCTCAACCCTCATAACCATGGCCGAATGCCTCCTCGAAGATGACATGGACGGAGCGCTGAAGGCCATGCAGACCTTCCTCGGCACCGTCCCCTACACCGACAACACCGATTACGAGGGCCACTGGCAGCAGGTGCTCTACATCATCTTCTCCCTCCTCGGCTACTTCGCGGACGTGGAGGTCCGCACTCCGAAAGGCAGGGTGGACATGGTCATGCGCACCGCCTCTAAACTCTACTTAGTGGAGCTGAAGCTCGACGCCGGTGCGGAAGCCGCCATGCAGCAGATAGACCTGAAGCAGTATCCGGAGCGCTTCGTCCTCTGCGGCCTGCCCGTCGTCAAGGTCGCGATCGACTTCGACCGGGAGACACACAACATCTCCGGCTGGAAGATTTCACAATAATTTCCTTACTTTTGCACATAGAAAGATTAAGTCAAGACAATATGCACATAGCGGTAGCAGGAAACATAGGCAGCGGCAAGACCACCCTGACGGGTCTGCTGGCTAAGCATTACGGATGGGAGCCGCACTTCGAGTCGGTGGATTTCAACCCCTATCTCGTGGATTTCTACAACGACATGCAGCGGTGGTCGTTCAACCTCCAGGTGTACTTCCTCAACAAGAGGCTCAAGGACATCGTCGAGTTCCAGAACTCGGGAAAGAATGTAATCCAGGACCGCACCATCTACGAGGACGCGATGATATTCGCGCCGAACCTGCACGACATGGGACTGATGGACTCCCGCGACTTCGACAACTACACCTCCCTCTTCGAGCTGATGCAGAAGATGGTGGGCTATCCCGACCTGCTTGTCTACCTGCGCTCGTCGATTCCGAACCTCGTGGAGCAGATCCAGAAGCGCGGCCGCGAGTACGAGAACAGCATCCGCATCGACTATCTCAGCGGTCTGAACGACCGGTACGAGAAGTGGATAGCCGACTATAAGGGCGAGTTGCTGATAGTAGACGTGGACACCTGCCGGTTTGAGGACAGGAAAGAGGATTTCAGTCAGATCTGTGACCAGATAGACGCCCGCCTGTTCGGACTCTTCCAGTAAGATACCGGGATGCCTCAGATCTTGATGGACAGACCGACGTTGACCAGTCCCCTGTAGCCGAAGCCGAGCTCGGCAAACCCGCCGAACGTTTCCCCGTAACGGAATTTTACGGCAGTGATATGATATGAGAACCGGAGCCGGTCATTGGCCTCGGGGATAAAATAATCCTCATTGCCCTGCACTATCGACTCATCCTGATAGCTCACTCCCAGATACAGAGAGCCGGAGCATTCCATCGGTCCCTGCTGCCAGTAAGTATAGGAAGCGGATATATGAGCCGAATAACTGCTGATGGTGGAACGGCAGACAAATATAGGTTCCGATATAGGCATCATCTCAGAGTCGGTTATATACATGTCCGCACTGCCGTAGCCATAGCCGAAATCCAGACCTATGGAGACTCTGGGATGCACGAAGAAATTGTATCCTACTGCCGCGATACCGGAGAACTTATGATTACGGGAATCCCCGTCATAATCCTCCGAGCGGTACTCGGAGTTGAGCATTGTAGTCAGTTCTATGACCGAAGGCGTACCGTACTGCACGTATACCTCGTTCCGGGGAAAATATTCCGAGTCCCTCACCCGTCCGGTCTGCGCTCCGGCCACTGCCGAAGCCGTCAGAGCCAGCACTATCACTGTAATGATTCTATTTTTCATAACCGTTGGATTTTTGTCTGTCCTTTTTACGTCTGGATATATACATAGCGGCCAGGGACACTGCTCCGCACAGCAACATGGTCAGGGCCTGGCTCTCATGTGAGATAGTTGCAAATATCACGCCCGAAGTCCTTGGAATGGAATATATGGAAGACATGGCCAGGGACAGGATGAAATGATACGCGCCTATACCTCCCTGCACCGGCACTATCCATCCGAGACTGCCGACCACCATCAGGAAAAGGGCATCGACCCAGTTGAGTCCGGCCACCTGAGGTATGGCCAGGATGGTCGAATAACTCATGCTCCAATAGCACAGCCACAGCAGCAGGGTAT
>DWYD01000109.1 GCA_019118865.1 Candidatus Coprenecus merdipullorum
GGATTGAGATATGTGACGATGGGCAGACGGCCCACGATCTCGGGTATCAGGCCGTAGGCGCGGAGATCCTGGGGAGCGATGTAGCGCAGGAGGTTGTCGCGGTCGATGTGGCTCTTCTTCTCCTGGGCCCCGTAGCCGACAACGCGGGTGTTGAGCCTCTGGGCGATCTTCTTCTCGATACCCTCGAAGGCGCCTCCGCAGATGAAGAGGACGTTGGTCGTATTGACCGGTATCATCTTCTGCTCCGGGTGCTTGCGGCCGCCGGCGGGGGGTACGTTGACAATGCTGCCCTCGAGGAGCTTCAGCATGGCCTGCTGCACGCCTTCTCCGGAAACGTCGCGGGTAATGGAGGGGTTGTCGCTCTTGCGGGCTATCTTGTCGATCTCATCGATGAAGACTATGCCTCTCTCGGCCCGGGCCACGTCGTAGTCTGCGGCCTGGAGCAAACGGGAGAGAATGCTCTCCACGTCCTCGCCCACATATCCGGCTTCGGTCAGCACAGTGGCGTCGACGATGGCGAAGGGTACGTTGAGCATACGGGCAATGGTCCTGGCCAGCAGGGTCTTGCCGGTACCGGTAGGACCTACCAGAAGGATATTGGACTTCTCGAGTTCGAGACTTGCCAGTGCGGATTTCTCGGCATCCAGGACTTTATCGGCCTCGCTCTTGCCGCGCCCTTTGGACGAGGCCTCGGCCGCTTTCCGGGCAAATGCCTCATTGATCCTCTTGTAGTGGTTGTACACCGCCACGGCCAGGGATTTCTTGGCATCCTCCTGCCCTATCACGTACTGGTCCAGGAAAGCGGTTATCTGCTTCGGAGTCACCTCCAGGGCCTCGCACGCGGGTGCCTTGCCGGCCTCATGCACGGCTGCACCGGACTCGGCATCGGCAAACAGATCGTCACCGAAGATTGAGTGCACATAGTCAGCCACCCGGATGGCGCAGTCCACACAGATAGAGCTGCCGCCCCCCTGGAGCAGCATCTCCACCTCATTGGAGGTACGGCCGCAGAAGGCGCACCTGTCTACTTTCTTCTTATCACTCATTTATCGATTTATTTTGCGGGACGGGAGAGAATGTTGTCGGCCATGCCGTAGGCCACTGCCTCGGATGCGGTCATCCAGTAGTCGCGGTCGGCGTCCTTGGCTATCTTCTCTAAGCTCTGGCCGGAATGTTTCGAAATGATGTCGTAGAGCTCGCCCTTGAGCTTCTTGATTTCGGCGGCGGCTATCTCGATGTCGGAGGCCTGTCCCTCGGCTCCGCCCATGGGCTGGTGAATCAGCACGCGGGAGTGAGGCAGTACGGAACGCTTGCCGTGAGCGCCGGCGGTCAGCAGCACTGCGGCCATCGAGGCGGCCATACCGGTGCAGATGGTGGCCACGTCGGGTCCTACGAGCTGCATGGTGTCGTAAATACCCAGGCCGGCGTAGACCATGCCTCCGGGAGAGTTGATGTATATCTGGATGTCGGCTGAAGAGTCGGTGGACTCCAGGAACAGGAGCTGGGCCTGGATGATGTTGGCCACGTCGTTGTCAATACCCACACCGAGGAAGATGATACGGTCCATCATCAGACGGGAGAACACGTCCATCTGGGCGACATTGAGCTGGCGCTCCTCGATGATGGTGGGGTTGATGTAACCGGAGCACACATTGGAATATGAGCTCAGACGGGCTGAGCTCATACCTAGGTGCTTTACTGCGTATTTTTCGAATTCTGAAGATGCCATGCCGCAGAATTACTCGTTCATCTTGCGGAGGTCGGCTGAGCTGATCTCCTTGTTGTCTATGGTGACAGTCTTGCGGACAAATGCCAGTACGACGTTCTCCTGAGCCTTCTCGGCGATGCGGCGGCCCTGCTTGTCATCGGCGAGGATGTTGGCGGCGTAGCCGTTGAGATGCTCCTCGGGCACGTTGTTCAGGCCGTACATGGCGAACTGGTAGCGGGCCAGCTTACGGGCCTCTGCGTTCAGGTCCTCCTTGGTGACCTCGAGCTTGTTGTCACTCATGATGCGGCCCTCGACGGTCTGCCACTTGAAGTCCTTGATGAAGGCGGGGAAGTCCTTGTCGATGTCTTCCTTGGAGAACTTGCCCTCGTTGACCTGATACAGCCACCTCTTGAGGAAGTCCTCGGACACCTTGATGTCGGCCTTGTTCATCAGGTACTCGCGGGCGTCGAGCATGAAGCGATAGTCGCTCTCCTGCTTGAACTCCTCGGTCATCTTCTCTGTCAGAGCCGCGTCGAACTCAGCCTCATCGTGTACCTTGTCGGGGCCGAAGAGCATATCGTAGAGTTCCTTGCCGGGCACTGCGTCCACATAGTTCTTCACTTCCTTGACGGTCAGGTGCCATACAGGCTCCAGACCTGCGAGCTCCTCTTTCTTCACGCGGAGCATGGCGGCGCGGTCGGCCTCGTTGGGGAAGGTCCTGACCACATCCACATCCATCTCGTCACCGGCCTTCTTGCCGAGGAAGAGAGCCTTGGCCTCATCGCCCAGCACGTTCATGGCGATGTAGGAGGCCTCCACCTTCCTGTCGCCCTGAACCATGTCGGCCACCACAAAGTCGCCGTCCTTGACCTCATCGCAGTTCTCCAGACGGGCGTACTGCTTGTAGATGTTCTTCTTGTACTCCTCCTTCTCGGCGTCGGTCAGAGTCACATTATAATAAGGTATGTGGTCGTCAGCGCTCAGATTCATCTCGAACTTGGGAGCGAGAGCGATATCGAAGGTGAAGTCGAACTCCTCGCCGCCGTCGAAATTGTTCTTGTCCTCAGCGTCCTCCACAGGAAGGGGCTCGCCGATGACTGTGAGCTTGTGCTCCTCGATGTAGTTATTGAGACTGTTGGAAATCAGCTCATTGATGGCTTCTACAAGAGCCTGTCCGCCGTGGATTCTCTCAATGAGGGCCATGGGAGCCATGCCCTTGCGGAATCCGCGGATCTCCGCATTGCGGCGGAACTTGTTGAGGATCTTTTTCCTGCTGTCTGCGTAATCGTCCTTGACAAAGTGGAATGACAGTCTTATCGTCAGTCCGTCATTTACTAATTCTTTTACTTCCATATCGTTTTATAAATTATTGTCCTTTCGGGATAAGTGCGCAAAAGTAAATAAAATCCTTTATTTTACAAAAGAATGAACTATATTTGCCTACTGATAACAATAAATTCTAAGTAGTTGTTTTATGAGAAAGAAAATCGTAGCCGGCAACTGGAAAATGAACACCCTCATCGATGAGGGAGCCGCACTTGCAAAGAACATCGCAGACAGAATCAATGAAGTCCCCTCGGACGTACAGCTGATACTCGCTCCCCCCTTCACACATCTCGACCGCGTAGGCGGCATCATCAAGGGCACTCCCGCAGCCCTCTCGGCACAGAACTGCGCTGACAAGGACAAGGGAGCCTACACCGGCGAGGTATCTGCGGCAATGCTCGCATCGGCCGGCTGTCAGTATGTAATCCTCGGCCACTCAGAGCGCAGGGAATACTACCACGAGACCTCCGCCACCCTCAATGAAAAGATCGTCCTAGCCCTCGCCAACGGCCTCAGGCCCATCTTCTGCGTCGGTGAGAAACTCGAGGAGCGCGAGGCCGGCAGGCATTTCGACGTAGTCGGAGCCCAGATCCGCGAGGTACTCTTCAACCTCAGCCCCGAGCAGCTCGCACAGGTGGTCATCGCCTATGAGCCCGTATGGGCCATCGGCACCGGCAAGACCGCCACATCGGACCAGGCCCAGGAGATTCACGCCTTCATCCGCAAGACCCTGGCGGAGCGATACGGCGGGCTCTCCGAGGAGATATCCATCCTCTACGGCGGCAGCTGCAAGCCCTCCAACGCCCGCGAGCTCTTCGCACAGAAGGACATCGACGGCGGCCTGATCGGAGGCGCATCCCTCAAGGCCGACGACTTCATCGCCATCGCACAGAGCTACTAAGCGGCCGTCCTATGGAATATATCGAAGTATCCATCGAGATCACCCCTTTCAGCGATGAGCACGCCGAGATAGTCACCGCCGAGATATCCGAACTCGGATTCGAGAGCTACCTCACCGAAGAGCCTTACCTGAAAGCGTATATTCCCCGGGAACAGTTCCATGAACCTCATCTGAAAACCGTCCTGAGCCTCATACCTCAGGACGGGTTCACGGTGAGGTATTCTTTATCCCTGATTCCCGAGCAGAACTGGAACGCCCTCTGGGAGTCCTCCTTCGAGCCCGTGGTCATCGACGGCCGCTGCACCATAAAGGCCTCCTTCCACAAGGGCCTGCCCCGGACCAAGTACACGATAGTCATCGACCCCAAGATGGCCTTCGGCACCGGCCATCACCAGACCACCACTCTGATCATCAAGACAATGCTCGCCCATGAGAAGGACATCCGCGGCCTGCAAGTCCTCGACATGGGCTGCGGCACCGGCATCCTCTCCATCCTCGCGGCAAAGATGAAGGCTGCGCTCCCCGTCCATGCCATAGACATCGACCCGGTGGCAGTGCGCTCCGCAAGGGAAAATGCCCGCCGCAACCGCGTCCCCGACCGCATCCACACCCTCTGCGGCGACGCCTCCCTCATTCAGGCAGGCAAATATGACCTGATCCTGGCCAATATCAACCGCAACATCATCCTCGAGGACCTCTCCACCTACGCCCGGGGCATGAAGCCCGGAGCGCTGCTGATAACCAGCGGGTTCTATGAGGAGGACTGCGCCATGATAGAGGCGGAGGCCGTCCGTCAGGGGCTGGAGCCCCTCGGGTCGGACACCCTCGACCGCTGGGCTACCGTCACCTTCCGCAAATTACCGTTCAACCAATAATTTATTTTCCACAAAACACTCAACACACGTATGAAGAGAATATTCTACCTCATGCTCTCGGCCGCCCTCCTGCTCGGCGGTCATGCAGCAGCATCCGCCGCCCCGCCTGCGGCCAAGGACGGCGCCCCCCTATGGATGAGATACCCCAAAATCTCCCCGGACGGCAGCAAGATAGCATTTTCCTATCAGGGCGACATCTACTATGTCCCCACAGCCGGAGGTGAAGCCGTAAGGCTCACCGCCACAGACTCCTACGAGTCCCAGCCCATCTGGTCCAACGACGGACGGACCATCGCATTCGTCTCCGACCGCTTCGGCGGAATGGACATCTTCACGGTGGGCATCGAAGGCGGCAAAGCCTTGAGAATCACCACTCACTCAGGCACCGAGACACCCCTGGCATTCTCCCCTGACGACGAGTACATCTACTTCTCCGCCGCCATCCAGGACCCCGCCTCCAGCGTGATGTGGTCCGCATCGTGGATTACCGAGCTCTACCGCGTCAAGGCCACCGGCGGCCGTCCCGAGCAGATTACCGCCACCCCTGTGTGCAGCATCAGCTTTGACTCCGACGGAGAGTCCTTCCTCTACTACGACCGCACAGGCAGCGAGAACATCTGGCGCAAGCACCACACCTCGTCGGTAGCCCGCAACATATTCTACTATGACGCCGCCGAGGGTACCCACACCCAGATTACCACCAATCCCGGCGAGGACCGCGACCCTATCTTCACCGGTGACGGCCAGATGGTATTCCTCAGCGAGCGGGACGGAGGCTCGTTCAACGTCTACTCCGCACCTGTGGACGACGCTGAGAACGCCACCGCCCTCACCCATTTTACCAAGCATCCCGTACGCTTCCTCAGCCGCGCCGCCGACGGCACCCTCTGCTTCGGATGGCAGGGCGAAATCTACACCTTAGCCCAGGGCGGCAAGCCTCAGAAAGTGGCCGTCAGCATCCTCAACGACAACATCAACCACCCCTCGGCCATCCGTCTTGGCGGTGTCTCCGAGATAGCCATCTCCGATGACGGCGAGGAGATCATCCTCCAGAGCCGAGGCGAGGTATTCGCCACCACCGGCGAGTACAGCACCACCAAGCAGATAACCCGCACCGCAGCCGCCGAAGAGGGTATCACCATATCCCCCGACGGCAAGACCGTCATCTACGCCTCCGAGCGCACAGGACGCTGGAACCTCTACAAGGCCACGATGACCCGGGAGGACGAGCTGCATTTTGCCTACGCCACCCTCATCGACGAGGAGCCCCTCTTCAAGGATGAGAAGGCCGAGCGCACATGGCCCACATTCTCGCCCGACGGCAAGGAAGTGGCCTTCATCGAGAACCGCAACATCCTCAAGG
>DWYD01000016.1 GCA_019118865.1 Candidatus Coprenecus merdipullorum
CCGCACATCATCAGCGCACGCGCATACAGGGAGTCCGGACCGTGACGGCGGTAGTACTCCGATGAAAAGAACACGGAGGTGTCCTCGGACACCGGCAGGTAGCATTTGTAGCGGGCCTCGGCCATCAGAAAGCCGTAGTACGCGGCGTCACGCCCGCAGAGGCCGAGTACTGTCAGGCTGTCCGCCGTCAGAAGGGTGTCCAGCGCCGACTGAGGGTCGGTCATCATCAGGGAGTCGGCAGCCGACAGGGTTACGGATATAGGGCTCACGCGGAGGGAGGTGCATGATGAGGCCGTGAGCAGGAGGTACGCTGCGAGGAGGGCTTGTATCAGGCGGGTTGAGTTGGTTAGTCGCGCAGCCATTCAGAGAGGTCGTAAATCCGGATGAGCTCCTCATCCCGGTCGTTAATGTATATCAGTCCTGTCTCCGGGTCGGCGTAGAAGCTGCTGACGTCCCCCTCGATGCTGTAGACGGCTTCTGGTCTCATGTCGAAGTCGAAAACCATAAGCCGGGTAGAGCAGGTCCAGGTCTCCTCGTCCACAAGGTCGTTGAAAAGCAGGAGAAAGTGATTCCCCAGGAGGTCGCCGCAGTTGAAACCAAGACCTCCGGCGTTCTCCCTTACCTCATCCGGACGCTGTTCCACGTACACCTTGCGGATAAGTCTGCCGTCCGTGCTGTGCAGCCACACGTACGGGCGGTCGGTGTAGACGAGCATCTTAGAATTGTCGGGTGTGAAGATCTCGCTGGTCTGCAGACGGGGAATCCACCAGTCCTCGTATTCCTTGGCATCGATGTTCTCGCCCCAGGTCTCGAAGTAAACGGTGTCCGAGTCACTGCTGATGAGGAAGTAGCGGTTCTCGTTGTTGTTGACGATGACCGAGCCGTCCGGCAGGGGGTGCCAGGTCCTGTTCATTACCGGCACTTCTCCGATCTTTCTTACGTCCGTTTTCCCGTCAGTCAGACATGTGGCCACGCGGTTGAGGGAGCCTTTGAACGCGTCTTTGACGAAGATGATGACGGAGTCGCCTTCAGTGTATGGAGTTCCGTACCGGAGAGGGTACAGGAACTCCCCCGGACCGTTGCCGGTCCTGAGTGTGCGGACTATCACGTTGAGGCTGTCATCGGTAACAGCTGCTCTGTAATCCTTGTCTCCTATGGAAGCCAGCCAGTAGTCTCCGGCGCGGGCGATGCCGTAGAGGTTGACCTTCACCGGATCGTATTTCATGGTCCTCACCGGCCGCAGCTCCCCGCTTATCGGGAAGCTGTCGACGAAGGCGTATTTGCTGTCCGAACATGAGCACAGGAACAGGGCTGTTGCGGCAGTAATGGCTAAGATTTTTCGCATAGGCATTATAATGTAATAACGTGCAAATTTAATAAAAAAATATAATGACTATCCGCAAACATACCCCTAAAGCCGTTTACGTCCGCCGGTGTCATCACTTTACATTTTAGTTGTGTTACAACCGTTTGATTAACAGGATATTGCATTTTTTGAAAAATGTTAAGTGATGACAAAAGCGCCTGATTTGGCCTATATTCGCCCACTTAACATATCGACAAATGGATAAAGTGCTTATAATATGAAGTATGCGTCTTAACTAAAATGTAAAGTGAGAAATAAGATATCCTTGACGATGCCTTAACCGGGTATGGTGACAACTCAGGGGTAATTTTGCGGATAATCATAAAAATATTACAGTCCCCAGCAAAATTTTGTCCAGCCTGTGCTCATGTTTACGGGCTCCGTCATTTCAGTGTGATCTTGAAGATGGTCGTAGAGCCGTTGTCGGAGAAGCGGGACCAGTAAAGGACGTTGTCCTGGACGTAGAAGTTCATGTAACTTATGCGGTATGTCTCTCCGTCGTATCGGAAGAAGAAGCCCGGGTCTTCTCCATTCTCTAAGTCCTGCTCGGTATAGGTATTGTGAATGGCCCGCTTGCCGGTGCGGGTGTTGACGGCATCGAAGAACAGGCACATCTCCTTCTCGTACACAAATTCTGCAAGATACCAGTCGCCGCAGATATCTTCAGAGTTCTCCAGGAGGTAATTTGCTTCATTTGCGCCTACGACTGTAGCGTCATCCTCAGGCTGAGCGTACCGGCCCAGTTCCACGTGCAGGTAGGGAGCACCGTCCAGAGTGTAGTAGGTATGTCCTCCGTAAGGCTTGAAGAGGTATGTAGAGTTGTAGAGCAGCACGGGTTCGGAGACTATCAGTCCGCGGGTGGAAAGCTGGCTCTTGTTGTATATGGGCAGGGCCTTGCCAACTAAGTTCAGGTCCCTGTCGAGGAAGATGATGCTGCTGTCCCGCTCTGTGTTGGACATCTTTGTGGCGGCATACCTGTCCTTGGATATGGCGCGGATATCTCCGAGGACACCGGTCAGGCTGTTGCGGACCTCATCGATGAAACGGCCGTCAGAATCCAAGCGGATGACCTTGTTCATAGAATCATAGATCAGTATCTCGTGGTTGTAAGGATCATACGAGAAATCCGGCCATACATACTCACCGGGTCCGCGTCCTGACCGGTCATAGGCATGGAGCAGGTCTCCGTCCTCTGAGAAGATCACGAGCTTGTAGTCGGCTGTCTTGCCGAACAGCCTGCCGTCATAGACCGCGAAGAGGGTGATGTCGTAGAGGCTGTCGCACTTGAGCTCTACTTTCTCGATCTTCTGTGCGATGCTCTCAATGCCGACAGTGTCGGGCTTGCTTTTCAGACTGTTCTCGAAGTTTACTGTCCTGACACCGTCTCCGGCGCAGGAACCGGCCAGCACTGCGGCGGCCAGCAGGATGATGGGAAGATGCTTTTTCATTGTCTATGGTGTTTTACAGTTGTTGCGTATGTGGCGAAGATCATCCTGTCCGTATCCGGGTCCAGAAGCTGGATGTTCAGTCCCTCCTCAGATACGAAGCAGGTGTAGCGGAAACAGGCATGGATGTCCTCTGCTATCTCACTTTCCCCGAGTATCCGGAAATCAGTATCCATGATGATTACCGAGAGCCTTTTGGCCCTCTCGCTCATCTCCACTCCCGGCATCGGGGTGCTGCGCTCCACTATCCTGTAGTACAAGCCTTTCCAGCAGTCGTAGAGGATATTGGCGTATGTGGTCTGCGACCTGAAATGCTCTATGTCCAGACGCCACTTGCCGGCTGTAAACGGCTCTACCGGCGCGGCATCCTTGCTTTCCACCGTGTATTTCCGCAGGGAATGGTCCTGGAGCGAGAATACGTAGATATGGCCGTCGGGAGGATATCCCACGACTATCTGCTTCCGGTCCGGATCGTACGCGGAATAAGGGTTGCTCATCAGCATATATCCATAGCCTGTATAATCCTTATAGAGTCCCGGATACGGTACTAAGGCCTCTTGTCTCGTCTTTCTGGGAAACGGGCCTGGATACAGGCAGTAGGTGGAATACAGCCGTCGGTAGTCGCTTACGACGTAGTACAGATTTCCTCCGTCTAAGTACGGCTGTCCGGAGCCTCCGGGGAAAATAGTGGCCGAGGAATGCAGCGGCAGGGTCTTCCTCGTCTCTCCGCTGCTGTCTATCAGGAATATGCGTTGGATATTGGAGTTCAGCAGAAATATCGAGTCCTCGGAAACGATATTCATGCTGTTAGGGTTGATTACAGCCCGGATATCCGTTATCACGGTGTCGGTTGCCTTAGAGATGAGGTTGTGGCGGATAATCCTGCCCCCGTCGTGCGAGTAGATGTCATACCAGTAGAAATCCGATGTGCCGGGGTCAAAGAAGACGGTCATGTGCGGGCGGGCCGCACATGGAATGGCGAAGTTCCCTTTTCTCACCAGGGTCAGGGAGTCGGCCGCAGGGTATGACCAGGTGTAGATGCCGGAGGTGTCGAATGCCACGGAGGCGGCACCGGCATTCCGGGAGGAGAGGGAAGAGTCCATGCCCTCAGGATTGGTCCTGTGGATGATAATCCTGTCCGTTCTGCCGTGCTGCGCCGCAACTGGCGGAAGGACGGAGAGCAGAAGTGCTGATACTGCGGAAAGGATTCTCAGGAGTCGGGTCATGGTCTTGAATTTTCCGCAAAAGTACAGAGCGGGGTAGTAAAATGCAAATCCGGTTTGTTGCATGGAGATGGGATGCAACGTCATGATAATCTGGGCAGTATGTCCGAAGGAAAGCCTCCGTAAAAGTTGCAGCATCAGATTATCAACTGTTTTTTCCGCTGTCTTCCGGGTAGTTTTCGGTGATTTTCCTCAGCCAGGAGGAGAGCCGGGTGTCGATTCCCATCCGGCGGGCGATGCGGCTCTTGCGCACGTTGAGGCTCTTCGGCGGGATGTTCAGGATGACGCTGATGGCGTTGCCGGAGAAGCCGCAGCACATCAGGGCTATCAGCCTGCGGTCCTCGTCCTTGAGCCAGGGGTATTCCGCATACAGCTTAGGCAGCAGGCCCGGCCATGCGGCCTCGACGATATTCCCTATACGGGCGAAGGTGGCCTCCTGCGTCAGCTTGGAATGCAGCACTTCCTTGACCTTGCGGGAGATGTGCTCGGGGGATTCCTCATGGACATAGTAGATGTCGGCCAGCTCCTTGGTCACTCCTAACAGGTCCTCTGAGAATGCCAGCAGCTCCTTCTTGGCCGTGGCGGTCTGCCTCAGGGCGGCCGTAATGGCCCTGAGGTCGTTCTCTTCCTGCGACTGCCGCTCGGATGTCCTCCGCATCTTCTCCTGCAGCTCGCGGACCTCGTCCTGACGGCGGATAAGCTCGTCTCTGACCCTTCCGGCGAGAGCGGCCTGCTCCATTGCCCTGGATTTCTGATTGCGGTACAGGATGATGAAGATTACGGCCACTATGACCGCAGCCGCGAGCCATGTAAGGAGAAACATCGCGACGGTCATATTGTGTATCTTGCGCTGAGACAGCTCCTCCCTCAGCCGGAAGAAGTCATATTTCATCTCTGCCGCCGCCAGTTGTTCCCGGTAACCGGCCTGCTCGATGCTGTCTGCTATCATCTGGGTCCGGGTCTCGAACGTGTGCACCGACTTCCAGTCGCCGAGGGCCTGGGCGATGCCGGCCTGGGTCAGGTACCAGTTCAGGCTGTCCACGGCGTTGCTGACTACGAGCCTGTCGCGGAACAATGCGGCCGAGTCGGTCTGTCCGAGTGCGGCGTATGCGGTGGATGCAAGGTAGAAAAGGTTGTTGTACAGGTCTTTTTCTGACGGTGTGGCCGCCGACCAGCCGTATTCGGACAATGCGCGGGATACATACGATACGGCACTGCGGTAGTCCTGGCGTATGACTTCAGCGTAGGCGTAGAGTCCGTATGCCGACAGGCGGTCACTCCGGTCGAGGGTCAGCGGAAACAGGTCGTTGCCGATGCCCAGGTGATACAGGGCCGCGTCCACCGAGTCCGGCAGCAGCATCCTAGCCAAGGCCAGGTGAGTGTCAGCCACCCTACCAGCCAGCCCCGCCGCCTCGAAGTACTTCAGGGCCTTGCGGTACCTTTCCACCGCCTCGCCCTGATTGACCACACTGTTCTGATACAGTTCCGCTATCGCATAATTTACCTCCCCTAGCCCGGCCGTGTCCCCTATCTCCGCCAGTATCGGCTCCGCCTTCTTGAAGTCGCTCATCGCCATCTCCCCTCCGCCGAGCTCCACCATCTCCATCCCGTGGGAGAACAGCTCGCGTGCCTTCTCCGCCTGCCTCCGGTTGACGGAGCAGGAGGCTGCTGTCAGCAGGACAGCGGCGATGACCGGTAACTTCAGCAGTCTGTTCATTGTGCTGCACAAAAATAAGAAATTTTGTCCTTAGAATGACAATGCATTTATTTATGATAAATAAATATGTATAATTTTATTTATTGTGGGTAAATATTTTTACATTTGCATAAAAAAGAGAGAATGGCAGTAACAAAAGAAGTTTTCCGTTTACTGATACGGGAAGGGCAGGAAACAATCAGGGATGTCGAGCTCTACGACAGGCCTTTTGAGTTTGAGGACCACGGCAGGTATGTCCTTGTGGGTGTCCGTCAGGCCGGCAAGTCTTATATGCTCTACAAGCGGGCGAAGCAGCTTCTGGCTCAGGGGCATCAACTTGAGGAACTCGTGTACATCGATTTTGACGACGAGCGCCTGCTGGAGATGACATATCAGGATTTTGATACGATACTGCAGACCTACAGGTCTGTGTACCAGTATAAACCGATATTTCTGTTCGATGAGATTCAGAATATTGATGGATGGGAACATTTTGCAAGGAGGCTTGCCAATCAGAAATATACCGTCTATATCACAGGCAGCAATGCCAGGATGCTCAGCCGTGATATTCATACTACATTGGGTGGTCGCTTCACCGATGAGAAGATATATCCGTATTCCTTTGCCGAGTATCTTGGGGCTCAGGGTATCGTACCTGGCCGTGAATGGGCATTCGGGTCAGAGAGATTCACTGTGTATCAGATGCTGGAGCAGTATATGCTGTGGGGAGGTTTCCCCGAACTTCTGTTGTACAGGAACAAGCGCCGCTGGCTGAATGATGTGTATGAGAAGATACTGTTGAATGATATTATCCTGAGAAATAGGATAAAGAACGAAATGGCGCTGCGCATGACTCTTAAGCGTCTTGCGGAGAGTGTTACGAAGCCGATAGCGTACAACAGGATAGCCAATCTGATAAAAGGTACCGGAACAAGTACGACGACAGCGTCGGTTATCCAGTATGTGGAGGCAGCGAAGGATGCCTGTGTCATCCTGGCACTTGAGAATTATGCGTCAAAATTTCTCGAGCGCGAGACTATAAAGAAGCATTATTTCATCGACAACGGCCTTTTGAGTATTTTTCTCACTGGGACTGACTCCCCTTTGTTGGAGAATCTGTGTGCGGTCCATCTGTTTCGAAAGTATGAGGACAGGCTGTACTACTACAGCCGGAATTCAGAGGTGGACTTTTATGTTCCTGATGAGAAATATGCCGTACAGGCGTGTGTCTCCCTAAGTGATGCCGATACTAAAGACAGGGAGGTAAGTGCCTTGATTAAGTTTGACCGGCTTGAGAATTTAGAAAGAATGGTTATCGTCACACGGGACGAAAAGGAGTCCATTCCTATTCCAGGCGGCAGGGCCATAGAAGTCCTGCCGGCCGCGGAGTGGCTGCTGGAATAAGATGTTGTGCGCGTTTACAACAGGACTTCAGCATAGCGGCCGGCGAGGGAGCGGCGGGTGTAGGCGGAGATGGCTCCGGTATCGGGGGCAAATGCGAGGGTGCGGGTGTACAGGGCTGTAAGGTACTCCTTCAGCGGGCCCTCTTCCTCCCAGTCGAATATCCGTCCGGTGCGGGTGGCGGCGAGAGAACGCTCGAGGACGCTGCCGTGAGGGCCGAATGCGGCTATGGGGCGGCCGGCTGCGAGGTATTCAAAGTATTTTCCTGTGAGAATGCCGGCGGCCTCTGGCTCCTCGCGCAGGGGCAGCAGGAGCAGGTCGGCGGCCTTCTGCAGGCGGTTGGCCTCGTGGTGGAGGATGTAGCCCCGGTCGGTCAGGCGGTCGCCCAGACCGGCCTCACGCACTGAGGCGAGGATCTCCGGGTCGGTCTTTCCGGCAAATGTCAGATGCAGGTCGCGGCCGAAGCCCGGGAGGTCGCGGCAGAGCTCCGCGAGGCCCTTCCAGAGCCTGCGGGGGTTGCCCTCCGCGGAGAAGAGGCCGGTGTGCACGAGGTTGAATCCTGCCGGAAGTTCCGCGGCCGTGATGCCGGTGAAGTCCGCCTCGTCGTAGCCGTTTTCTATCACGTGGAATTTGCTTTTTTGCTCAGTCACAGAACTGTCACCGGCAGTCTGCCGTCCTGAGGCGCCGCGCTTTTTATCTGCATCCAGTTCCTCCAGGAAACCCCGTACCATATTG
>DWYD01000110.1 GCA_019118865.1 Candidatus Coprenecus merdipullorum
TCCACACCGGAGCCTACCAGGAGTCCATCGCCGGCTACGGCGGCATCCAGCACTGCCTCCAGCCCGCTCCCAAGCACATCATCATCGACAAGACCCCCGACGGGGACTACACCACCAAGCTCTTCAGCAAGGAGCAGACCTACAAGTCGATGCTCAAGATACTCGGATATTAAACGCTTCAGCGCAGGACAATGCTCAGCGACCGCATCCCCTCCAGGGCCGAAATCAGGCTCATCCGCTCCCTCGGACAGAAAAAATTCCGGGAGGAGCTGGGGCTTTTCGTCGTCGAAGGGGAGAAAATGGTCGGGGAAGCCCTGACGCAGAAGCGCTTCCCCGTGGAGGCGGTCTACCGTCTCTCCGATGTCGGGGAAGAGGTCATGGGGCGGATGAGCCATCTCTCATCCCCCTCCCCTGCCCTCGCCGTGCTGCGCATCCCTCAGGAGGAGATGCAGGACAATGCCCCGCCCCCCGCATTGCCCTCAGGCTTGTGCCTAGGACTGGACTCCGTCCGCGACCCGGGGAACGCCGGCACCATCCTGCGCCTGGCCGACTGGTTCGGCATCGACACCGTCTACCTCTCTCCCGACTGCGTAGACCTGTACAACCCCAAGACCGTCCAGGCCACCATGGGCTCCATCTTCCGCCAGCGGGCCGTCACCTGCGACCTCAATGCGCTTGTGCACGGATGCACCGCCGCCGGAATCCCCGTCTACGCCACCGCCCTCGACGGAGAGGACATCCGCTCCGCCGCCCTGGACACCTCCCGGGCATTGATCCTGATGGGCAGCGAGAGAGACGGCCTCGCCCCAGAACTCATGGCCGCCGCCACACGCAGGCTGCACATCCCCTCATTTGCCTCCAACCCCGACGGAGCCGCCGAATCCCTCAACGTGGCCATCGCCACTGCCGTCACCTGCTACGAATTCCGCAGGAGACGGCTCCCTTAAAATTATAATATGGAAAAAGCATCTACCTTTATTGACTATATAGAACGGAGTATTGTCCGGAACTGGGACCGCAAAGCCCTGACCGATTATAAGGGCGTGACCCTGCAGTACAAGGACGTGGCCCGCAAGATAGCCAAGTTCCACATAGTGCTCGAGAGTGCAGGCATACGCCCAGGTGACAAGATCGCCTTATGCGGGCGGAACAGCGCCCACTGGGGTGTCGTCTTTCTAGCTACCGTGACCTACGGTGCGGTCATTGTGCCCATACTGCATGAGTTCAAGGCGGACAACATCCACCACATCGTCAACCATTCCGAGGCGAAACTGCTCTTTGTGGGAGCCCGTGCCTGGGAAGCTCTGGACGAGGCTGCGATGCCTCTACTAGAATGCATCGTACTGATGGAGGACTTTTCCACTATAATCTGCCGCAATGAAGCCCTGAGAAAAGCCTACAGCCGGCGTAACGCCCTGTACGGAGCCCGCTATCCCAAGCATTTCCGCCCTGAGCACATCCATTACCGGCGAGAGGCCTCTCCTGACGAGCTGGCGGTCATTAACTATACATCCGGCACCACCGGCTATTCCAAGGGCGTAATGCTTCCCTACCGCAGTCTGTGGAGCAATGTGGACTATTGCCGGGAGATGCTGCGCGTCGAGCCCGGCGACAATATAGTCTCCATGCTGCCCCTCGGGCACGTATTCGGCATGGTCTACGATTTCCTGTACGGCTTTGCCGCCGGCGCCCACCTGCACTTCCTGACGAGGATGCCCTCGCCCAAGATCATCGCGCAGTCCTTCGCCGAGATACGGCCCAAGGTGATCTCATGCGTTCCGCTTGTCGTGGAGAAGATCATCAAGAAGAACATCCTGCCGAGGGTGGACAATACCATAGGGAAGCTGCTTCTGCGCATGCCGGTCATCAACGACAGGGTAAAGGCCTTCGCACGCAGGGAGGCGATGGAGATATTCGGAGGACAATTCGATGAAATCATCATAGGCGGGGCCCCGTTCAATGCCGAAGTAGAGCGCTTCCTCAGGCAGATAGGCTTCCCGTATACCATCGCATACGGCATGACCGAGTGCGGGCCCATCATCTGCTCCAGCCGCTGGGAGACCCTCCGGCAGGGTTCCTGCGGACGGGCAGCGTCACGGATGGAGGTGCGCATCCTGTCTCCCGATCCGGCCGGTACCGCCGGCGAGATAGTATGCCGCGGCACCAACACCATGCTGGGTTACTACAAGAATCCCGAAGCTACGGCCCAGATTATCGACAGCGGAGGCTGGCTCCATACCGGCGATCTGGGTACCATGGACGCCGACGGCTGCATCACGGTCCGCGGACGCAGCAAGAACATGCTCCTGACGGCCGCCGGGCAGAATATTTACCCGGAAGAGATAGAGAATAGGCTGAACAACATGCCCTACGTGGCCGAATCGCTGGTTATCCTCCGGAGCGGAAAGCTGGTGGCACTGATATTTCCGGACTTTGACGATGCTTATGCATCCTCCCTTACGGAAGCGGACGTCGCCCAAGCGATGGAAGCCAACCGCCTCGAGCTGAACCAGCAGCTGCCGGCCTACTCCCAGATAGCCAAAGTGCAGATCCGCTACGAGGAATTCGAGAAGACGGCCAAGAAGAGCATCAAGCGGTTCCTGTATCAGTAATCCGGGCTGTGCGGTTCCCTTTCCGGTATCGCGTGCCCGTCTGCCGTCCGGGACATGAACTGAATATCAGAAATTTTATCAGAACAGTTAAGAAGAATCGCCAGTTGAGAGTACGGTTTTTACATAAAATTCGCCAGTCAGGAGAATAATTTTTATATTTGCGGAGGAAAAAGATAAAATCATGGAAACTGTAAATCGAATTCTTCAAGATCAAATTAAAGCGCGTATTGCCCCTAACAAAGCCGTGCTGATATTTGGTGCCCGCCGTGTCGGGAAAACGGTAATGATGCGTAAGATCGTGGAAGATTACCCAGGCCGGACAATGATGCTTAATGGGGAGGATTACGATACGCTGGCCCTGTTGGAGAACCGCTCCGTTGCCAACTACAGGCATCTGCTGGAGGGTATCGATCTGCTGGCAATCGATGAGGCGCAGAATATTCCGCAAATTGGCAGTGTTCTTAAACTGATTGTTGACGAGGTGCCTGGAATCAGCGTCCTTGCAAGCGGATCATCTTCATTCGACCTTTTAAACAAGGCCGGGGAACCGTTGGTAGGCCGGAGTACACAATTCCTCCTTACACCATTCTCGCAACGGGAGATTGCACAGACGGAAACACCGATCGAGACTCGCAGGAACCTAGAAGCCCGACTGATTTACGGCTCTTACCCGGAAGTGGTGATGATGGACAGCTTCGAGCGCAAGACAGATTACCTGCGTGACATAGTCGGTGCCTATCTCCTGAAGGATATTCTGGCTATCGACGGGTTGAAAAATTCAGGCAAGATGCGCGATTTAATGCGGTTGATAGCTTTTCAACTTGGCTGCGAGGTATCATACGAAGAGTTAGGCAAGCAACTTGGTATGAGCAAGACGACAGTTGAGAAATATCTGGATCTGTTGGAAAAGGTGTTTGTCGTCTACCGCATGGGGGCTTATTCCCGCAACCTGCGAAAGGAGGTGACAAAGGCCGGAAAATGGTACTTCTATGACAACGGCATACGCAATGCTGTCATAGGAGCCTTCTCACCGCTGGCCATCCGGCAGGATGTAGGTGCTCTATGGGAAAACTACATTATCGGAGAACGGCGCAAAGCGAATTTTAACGATTTACTCCACAAGGAATTCTACTTTTGGCGTACATACGATAAACAGGAGATTGACCTTATAGAGGAGTCTGCTGATAATCTGACCGCATTGGAGTTCAAATGGGGCAACAGGACTCCGTCAGTGCCAAAAGCTTTTCAAGAAGCATATCCGCATGCTGAATTTCATGTGGTCAGCAGGGAAAATTATCTGGATTTCGTGTAAATTTGCAGCCTATGAGCAGAAAGAAAGAAAAAGAGATAGTCCGCGGTGTGACCGTGGAGTCCGTCGGCGCTGAGGGAAAGGCGATTGCGCATATTGACGGGAAGGTCGTGTTCGTGTCCA
>DWYD01000111.1 GCA_019118865.1 Candidatus Coprenecus merdipullorum
GCTGCTGTACGTGGCGGCACAGACGGGCATCAACTCGTTCTTCATCAATTACGTCATGGAGGCCTCCCCCGGGATTGCCGCCAGGACCGCGGCCCTGATGCTGTCGTTCGGCGGCATGGGCTTGTTCATGGTAGGCCGCATCCTGGGTTCTGTGGTGATGCGCTCTGTCCGCCCGGCTGTGATGATGACCGTGTGCTCGTCTGGAGCAGTGATATGCATGACGGTTGTAACCCTCTGCAGCGGAACGGCCGGCATCACCGCCCTATGCCTGACGTACCTATTCGAGAGCGTGATGTTCCCGACGATCTTCTCAATGGCGCTGTCCGGGATACACGGTGAGCAGACCAAGACCGCGTCGTCGTACCTGGTGATGTCCATCGTGGGAGGTGCGGTGGCACCCGTACTGATGGGAATCATCGGCGAGAGCAGTATGGCGGTCGGATTTGTGCTGCCGCTGATGTGCTTTACGGCCATTACTGCATACTCGATCCTAAGTTGCAGAAAATTTAGGACAATCACTGATTGAAATCGGACAATAATAACAAGCAAATCACAACGTTATATTTATTAAATTTTTCTTAAAATGAAAAGATTTTATTTAGCAACCGTCCTGGTTGCGCTTCTGTCGTCATCGGCTCTGATGGCGTAGAACACTGAAAAGACAGACACTTCGGCTGTCGATCCCAAGCCTAGTTTCAAGGGATTCGTCTCCAATAAATTCTGGGACAACTGGGAGATTTCCATCGGAGGCGGTGTCGGCACTGCTATGAACGGCGGGAATGATCCAGGTTCTCCGATGCAAAGGATAGGCGGATCAGGAGAGATTTCTGTGGGCAAATGGCTGCATCCTGTCGTTGGATTCAGAGGTGAATTGCAAATGGGTGCATACAACAACTTCACCGATGACCTCACCAAGATGACATGGCCATACGCATTCCTGCACGCAGACCTGATGCTGAACCTGTCCAACTGGATAGGCGGCTATAAGGAGAGACGTGTTTACTACGCTATCCCCTACGTCGGTATGGGCTACTTCGCTTCCAACTTTACAGACGGAACCAGAGCAATCAACTCAATCCCTGTCACCATGGGTAATTTCGCTGTATCATACGGTCTGATCAACAAATTCCGCGTATCCAACAGCGTAGACATCAACCTCAATCTGAAAGGGCTGGTAAGCATGGCTGATGTCAACCCTACAGTCAATGCAAACAGAGGCACATACTTCAACGGTCTGGACGCCACCGTAGGCATCACCTACCGCTTCGGCAAGCGCGACTTCGAGCGCGGTGCATCCGGATACACCCAGGCTGATGTCGATGCTCTAAAGGCCGAGGCCGAGAAGAGACTTGCTCAGGTAGAGGCCGACAAAGTCGCCAAGGAGGACCTGAGCAACGAGCTCGCCCAGGCACAGAAGGATGCCTCCGCAGCCCAGCAGCGTGCCGACCAGGCCGAGAAGCAGCTCGCTGACGCTCAGGCAGAGCTCGAGGCCCTCAAGCAGCAGATGGCCCTCGATGCGGCTACTCCCGAGGAGACCATCTTCTTCGATTTCGAGGTATGGGGTCTAGACGCCGTGGACATGACCACCCTGAAGGAACTCGCCAAGAAGATGCTGGCCGGTCCCAAGGACTACGTCTACACCATCACCGGCTACGCTGACTTCACCACTGGCGCACGCTCCAACAACATCGCTATCGCAGAGAAACGCGCTCAGTCCGTTTACGACTATCTCGTAAGCCTCGGCGTACCCGCCGCCCAGCTCACCCATCAGGGTGCCGGTCCCGACGCCCAGCCGTTCACAGGCCGCGGCAACCAGTCCGTCACCATCAAATAGTGATAGAGGAAGACAGATATTCTAAATCGTTATACACCCTGAGGCCGGTCGGAACTGAATCCGACCGGCCTCTTTTTTTAAATTCGCGATAATGACTTGAATACATTTGTTATCTTTGCATTGAGTAAAAATATTAAGCACACTGAGTAAAATGTAATACTATGTATAAACGAGCGGAACACCAAGTAATTACAAGCAGGTTAAAAGAACCGCGGAAGTTCATCCAAGTGGTAATGGGCGCCCGTCAAGTAGGCAAGTCCACCGTAGTCAAGCAAGTGCTCCAAGATCTGGACATGCCCTATCAGTTCTTTTCTGCCGACAGCGTTCCGGCCACTAAGAGTGCGTGGATTTCAGATTGCTGGGCAGCTGTGCGCAGCTTGATGGAGATTCGGGAATGGGAGAGCATCATCCTTGTAATCGACGAGATACAGAAGATTGCCGACTGGAGTGAGGCGGTGAAAAAGGAATGGGACGATGATACGTTTCACGACCGCAATATCAAAGTATTGCTCCTAGGAAGCAGCCGTATATTGCTGGAAAAGGGGTTGTCCGAGTCCTTGGCAGGGCGGTTTGAAGAGATACGCATGAGCCACATTGGAACTATCGGGAGATGCAGGAATGCTTCGGCTTTTCACTTGGCCAATACCTGTTTTATGGAGGCTATCCCGGTGCTGCTACTTTGATTGGCGATGAGGACCGTTTCGGGCAATACATCCAGTCGGCTATCATTGAGGCTACTATCAATAAAGACATTCTGATGGATACACCGATCAGCAAGCCAGCCTTGCTTCGCCAGACCTTTGAGTTGGGTGCTGCCTACTCGGGGGAGTTGCTTTCCTTGAATAAAATGTTAGGTTCACTTCAAGATGCCGGAAACACGGTGACCTTGGCTGGATATATCAACCTGCTGGATGAAAGCGGATTGCTGCGTGGTCTTCAGAAATTCAGTACAGATATGGCCCGTAGACGCGCCAGCATCCCCAAATTTCAGGTGTACAACAATGCGCATCGGGGCCTGGTTGGTAAGCCAAGCCTTCGTACATCGTTTTTTGGATAAATTCCGTAAGCTATTCAACCCGCAAGCGGCATTTATTGTAGGTGATGGAGGCATCAGTGCGGAAGATTTTCTTTCGATGAATCTGAGAAAGCTGTTTTGAATTCGCTCAGAACAGCAGCTCCGCCTCCCCCGGCGCACAGAGGTCGCAGATACCGCAGGGCCGGCACTGCTCCTGCCCGAAGTAGACGGAGAGGCGGCGGGAGCGGCAGGCGGACTGGGCGGCTGAGCGGTCGCTGACCGGGGAGATGTAGGTGTACATGGCATCGAGGCGCTCCTTGAAGAGGTGCTTGCGCTGCTCGTAGTTTTTCTCGGAGAGATAGAGATTGCGCGGGGTAAGACGCTCGCCGGCAAAGCAGATGAGCGGGGAACGGGCCCGCGGGATGTATTTCAGAATCCTGGAGCGGGACAGCTGCAGGAGCTTGAGCTTGACCACACGGACAGGCTGCTGGATGACGCGGGCGACGTAGTCCTCGTCTATCGACACCAGGTGGGAGAACAGCCCGGGATAGATGCGCATGAGGGCTTTGACGAAGGTATCCAGGGATGGGTCCCGGAGCTGGATGCGGTAGAGGTCGTCGCGGTTGACGGTGAATGTGATGCGGGTCGGGTTGTCTATCTCGTCGGTGACGCTCCAGTAACCGGCGGTCTCGATGTACTTGATGGCGTTGTAGGCCGTGGCGGCGTTGAGGCGGTAGCGGCGGACGAACTCCATGAGGTTGAACTTATAGACGGCTCCGGCCCCGTCCTCGTAGGCGATGTTGAAGAACTTGTACATCTTCTGATAGATGTCCGCTATGTAGTCCAGGCCGGGGAAGGTGGTCTGATAGATGGCCTCGAGCCGCTTGAGGTCCGACTTGTTCCACAGCAGCACTGCCCACGAGCGCAGCCCGTCGCGTCCGGCACGCCCGGCCTCCTGGTAGTAGGACTCCACTGCCTCCGGCACGTCAAAATGGCAGACGAACCGCACGTCCGGCTTGTCGATGCCCATGCCGAAGGCATTGGTGGCGGCGATTACGCGCAGCTCTCCCCTCTTCCACCGCTCCTGCACGGCACTCCGCTCCTCCTTGCTCAGCCCCGCATGATAGAACCCGGCGTCCACCCCCTGCGACTGCAGGAATGCCGCGATGTCCCGCGCCGCCTTTCTCTCCCGGACATACACTATCCCCGTACCCTGCACGGCGCGGCAGACTGCAAGCAGGGCTCCGAACTTATCTTCGGTCCTCCTTACTATATAGGAGAGGTTGGGCCGCTCGAAGCCGGAGCAGATGATATTGTCCTTGGGAAAATGCAGTTTCTCCTCGATGTCCATCGCGACTGACGGAGTGGCAGTGGCTGTCAGGGCGATTACCGGCACCCCGGGCAGCAGTTCCCGGATGTCGGCTATCTGGAGGTAGTCCGGCCGGAAGTCGTAGCCCCACTGGGAGATGCAGTGCGCCTCGTCGACCACCAGGAAACTCACCTGCATCTTCTGCACCCTCTTCCGGAATATCTCGGTGCGCAGCCGCTCCGGAGACAGGTAGAGGAACTTGTAGTCACCGTAGACGGCATTGTCGAGGGTGAGGTCTATCTCCCTGCGGGTCATGCCGGAGTGGACGGCGAGGGCCTTGATGCCCCGGGCGCGCAGATTCTGTACCTGGTCCTTTATCAGGGAGATAAGCGGGGACACGACGATGGCCAGCCCATCCCTCATCATGGCCGGAAGCTGGAAGCACAGCGACTTTCCCCCTCCCGTCGGCAGGATGGCCAGCACGTCCTCTCCTGCCAGTGCGGAGGAAATGATTTCCTCCTGCTTAGGACGGAACGATGTATATCCCCAATATTTTCTTAATATTTCTTTCACTTTCGCAAAGGTAATGAATATTTTGGCAAAATATTTGCATACCGTGCGTGTGGACCTAAAGATTTTTACGGATATTGATTATTTAAAATAAACTTAACAACGTAACACAATGGCTAAAATCGATTTAACCAAGTACGGTATCACCGGAACTCCTGAAATCATCTACAACCCCTCTTACGAGGATCTCTTCAAAGCTGAGATGGACCCCTCACTCACAGGTTATGAGAAAGGTCAGCTGACAGAGCTCGGTGCCGTAAACGTAATGACCGGTATCTACACCGGACGCTCGCCTAAAGATAAATTTTTCGTAATGGACGAGACATCCAAGGACACCGTATGGTGGACTTCGGACGCATACAAGAATGACAACAAGCCCGTGACCAAGGAGACCTGGAAAGTCCTCAAGGACCTCGCTTCCAAGGA
>DWYD01000112.1 GCA_019118865.1 Candidatus Coprenecus merdipullorum
TGGAAGAAGTAAACAACAGGAATTTGTTAAAATAGTTACTGAGATACAATGAAAAAGCATTTACTGTCCATTGCGGCTCTGTCCCTGCTGGCAGCTGCCGCCTCTCCTGCCCCGGCGCAGGAGGATTATCAACCTTCACCCGAGATTGTTCAGTCGCAGAAGCAGTTCCGTGAGAACCGTTTCGGAATTTTCATTCACTGGGGCATTTACTCGATGTACGGCCAGGGCGAGTGGGCTCTGAACTACAACGGGCTGACCCACGAGGAGTACAGCAAGATGGCCGGGGCTTTCTATCCCGCCGATTTCGATGCAGCCGAGTGGGTGAGCGCCATCAAGGCCTCCGGAGCTAAGTACATCTGCATCACTACCCGTCACCACGACGGTTTCTCGATGTTCGACAGCAAGTGTACGGACTACGACATCATGGATGCCACCCCCTTCAAGCGCGACATCATCGCCGAGCTGGCCGCCGAGTGCGAGCGTCAGGATATGCCCCTGCATTTCTACTACTCGCTGATCGACTGGGGCCGTACCGATGCACCCCGCGGTCGTACCGGACAGGGTACGGGCCGTCCCGAGGCCACCGACCCCGACACTTATTTCGATTTCATGAAGTGCCAGCTGACCGAGCTGCTGACCCGCTACGGCAAGGTGGGCTGCATCTGGTTTGACGGCAACTGGGATCATGAGGAGTGGGAGCAGCCTCTCGACTACCGTTACGACGAACTCTACCCGCTGATTCATGATCTCCAGCCCGGGTGCCTGATCGGCAACAACCATCATATCACTCCCTATCCCGGCGAGGACATCCAGATATTCGAGCGCGACATCCCGGGGGAGAATACAGCCGGATGGCACAGCGGCGGAGTCAGCACGACCCTTCCTCTGGAGACCTGCCAGACCATGAACGGCTCCTGGGGCTACCGCATGACCGACCAGAACTACAAGAGCGTGGACGAGCTCATCCGCTACCTCGTTTCCACCGCCGGCCGTGACGCCAACCTGCTGCTTAACGTAGGTCCTCAGCCCGACGGCAACATCCCCGCAGCGGCCCTCGAGCGCTTAGCCGCAATGGGCGAGTGGCTCGGCACCTACGGCGAGACCATCTACGGTACCCGCAGCACCCTCGTGAAGCCCCAGCCCTGGGGCGTGACCACCCATAAGGACGACCGGATGTGGCTCCACGTCTTCCCCGCCGACGCCTTCAAGGCCGCAGCGGACGGCCAGATCTACGTGCCCTACAAGGACGGCCGGAAAGTCGCCTCAGTCACGCCTTACGGCTCTTCGGATGTGAAGCTCGCCTTCAAGCAGTACAAGGAAGGCCTTTTCATCACCCTGCCCGAGGACATGCCTGCTGATGTGCCCGATTATGTTGTCGAGGTGACTTTCAAGTAGCAGTCCCGGCTGTAAGTCGCTGTGTTGCGGAGCACCCGCCAATAGTGCGCTCCCGAAAGTTCATTGCGAAGTGGCTTCGGGAGCGCATCGTTGTATTATGTCGCTGATAATCAGAATGTAGAAAGGCGATATCGCTCCAGTGAACTAGAATAAGAAAGTCCCGGTAGAATAATCACTAAGATAGCGGAATTTCCGCCAACTACAGCAGATCCGCCATGTATACGGGCAGGCAAACAACATCCTTGTCTTTTCGCAAGTCTTTGGTATAAAGAAGATATCGGTTGAGAATCCTCGATGAAAACTTATGCTGGAACATATCAAGGGATTTATGTGAGTTGTAGCCTGATGACTTGATCTCGACAGGACAGATCTTGTCTTTGCGCGAAATGAGAAAGTCTATCTCGTAGTTGCGGACCTCCTCCTTGAATGTATAGTAAAACAGTTCATTGCCTGCACTTTTCAGCATCTGGGCGATGACATTCTCGTAAATATATCCCAAGTCAGCGGGGAGTTTGTCGGAAAGGAGTTTCCGGTATATCACATTGTCCGTGTAATCGCGGTCCATGAATGCAAGAGTGACAAATAGCCCGGTATCTGCAAGGAACATCTTGAAGTAATTGTAGTCGGCATGAAGGGAGAAACCAACACCGGGGTCATCGGCGTGGTAGGCAAAGTTCACTGTCATGGAGTCTGCCATGTCCATCAACAGTTCACCGAGTCTGGCTGCCGTTGCATTTTCAATTACGCTTCCTATTTTGTAGCGGGTTGTATTGCGGGAGAGTTCTGCGGGAATGGAGACAAACAGGCGGGAAGCGCGGCCTGTCGGATCGATTTTTCGGAAATCATCGATGTACAGTTCCAGAATGTTCCGTTTTACTGCGTCAATGGCCGAGAAATCATTGGATTCCAGGTAGGCACTGACAGCCTGTGGCATACCTCCTATGAGCATGTACAGGCGGAAAAGGCGCATAAGATCACGGTTTACGGCATCTCCAAGTGGCTTGAAATTTTGATATGAGTATTTTATCAGCCCGTGAGTCTGAGGTTTGTCAATGGCCCATAGAAACTCTTCGAAGTCCATCGGATACATTGCGATACGGGTTTCTTCGCTCGGAATCACGATTCCTTTTACGTTTTTCTTTATGGATAGGAGCGACCCGGTTTCAATGTAGTCGTACCGGTGGTCTTTTACAAGGTGTTTGATTGCCTGCCGGGCCGGAGGACAGATCTGGACCTCATCGAAAACGATAACCGATTTCCGTTCGTACAGCGTTACATTGAACAGCGACTGAATTCGCAAAAAGAAGTAATTCAAGTCTGAAATATGTGAGAATAATTCATGGACTGCGATATCAGCTATTGAAAAGTCGATGATTATATGGGATTTATACTCCTTGCGGGCGAACTCTTCCGCAATGGTAGATTTTCCGGTCCGTCGCGCACCCTTTATAAGAAGTGCCGTCTGTCCGTCACTTTCCCGTTTCCATCTGAGCATTCTTTCGTAAATCTTGCGCTTGAATATTTTTCCAGACATGTCTAAAACCTTTATACGTCAGCAAAGATACGGATTTGTCGGAAAATGGAAAATGTTTTTTGTCTTTTTTGTCGGAAAACGTAAAATGTTTTTCGCACTTTTTGTCGGAAAATGGAAAATGTTCGGGTTTTAGTCGATATGCAGGTCGCGGATGAGGGTAATCTCGGTGGACTGCTCGCCGGTCCAGCCGCCCTTGGCCTGGACGCCGCACTGGATCTTGATGAAGTCGATGTACTTCAGGCCGGCGGGCTGTCCGTCCCAGCGCACTGCGTCGGAGATGCTGAACTTGTCGATGTCGGGGTCGGTCTCGCTCCAGTTGTCGGCGTAGCCCCAGTCGAAGGGGTGGCCGATCCACAGGGTCCCGTTGCCGTTCTCGTCCACGAGGCGGTCTTCGAGGCGGGTGCCGCGCAGGGTGTAGTTGTCAGCCGTAATCCAGAGCGGGAAATAAGTCTCCTGGCTGTGATAGGCTTTGAGGTAGTCCACGGTGCCGGAGCCGCCTCTGTTGTCCGTCCATTCTATACTCATTCCGTCCGAGGAAGGCCGGTAGTATGTGACGGCGTAGTCCTGCCAGGTCTCCGGCTTGCCGTATTCGGAGCCGCGGAGCTCGTACCAGGTGTCGTCGGGCAGGCCGTTGCCGTTCTCGTCCTGGCTGACCCAGATGATGCCGGGCTCGGA